>CAYHZL010000234.1:0-4981 GCA_964361075.1 uncultured Chitinophagaceae bacterium | reverse complement strand
CCTCCGCCAAAAAGACGGCGGACTTACAGCCTAACCCCCTTTTCAAGGGGGAATACTTGCTTTAAATCCCCCTTACCAAGGGGGTGTCCCGATTCGTTTTTTAATCGGGACGGGGGATTTTTTGAATCAACATTAACGCTCATATGTTAGTAGTTACCTCATATGTTAGTAGTTACCTTAATTTTTAGAAATGGCACGAGAAAGTTTCTGTTACTGGAATGTTTGAAGAAATTCTACTAAGGCTTTGTTAAACGCTTCCGGATTTTCCATGTTGCTTATGTGTGCGGCATTGGGAATTACTGTAACGGCAGCGTGTGGAATATTCTCTTTCATTTTTTCTGCAGCTGAAACTGGAGTCAGTACATCTTTTTCACCAACGATAATACATGTTGGAACTTTAATTGATGAAAGGGAATCTGTTGTATCAGTACGAGCGGCGAGGGCGAGCAGTGTTCCAAACAAAGAAGAAGGTGCGGTTCGTTCAATAATACTTTGAATCAATCTCACGCTTTCATTTCGCTCTGTCATGCTTTCCGGCGCAAAAATATTTTTAATATACTCTTCTGCAAAAGGTTTTACACCTTCTGATTTAATAGAATTGATTTGCACTGCACGTTGAATTTTTCCTTCATTCGAATCTGCTTCACTGCGCGTATCGCACAGTACGAGCCCCTTAAAGCGGTCAGGATGTTTTTCAATTGCACGTAACGCGATGTAGCCGCCCATTGAAAGTCCGACAACAATGGCTTGTTGGATATTCAAATGATTCAGCAAGCCGATCAGATCATCAACAAAAAATTCGATTGAATAATGTCCGCTGCTCACTTCGCTTTCGCCATGTCCGCACACATCGTACGCAACAACGCGATGCGTTCCTGCTAATGCCTCTGTTTGTCCGCCGGGGAATGTCCACATTTTGTGACTGAACGGGAAGCCGTGAATAAACACAACCGGTGCGGCTGTTGAAATACCAATATCAATGTAATGTGTTAAAGAATTATTGAGAACAACTTTCATCTGTGTGGTAATTAATAATGAGGAGCGAAGAAAGTGCATCAAAAGACATGGCAAGTATACACAACTTGCCAGGTCTGATGCGATTATTATCGTTTATTCATCGGAACAAAATCACGAAGCATGTGGCCTGTGAAAATTTGGCGCGGTCGAGCAATTTTTTGATCCGGGTCGAGCAACATTTCCTGCCAATGTGCTAACCAACCGGATGCGCGCGGGATAGCGAAGAGTACCGGGAAAATTTCGACAGGGAAACCCATTGCCTGATAAATGATGCCGGAATAAAAATCAACATTCGGATATAATTTTCGTTTGATGAAGTATTCATCTTCTAACGCAATGCGTTCAAGTTCGAGGGCAATATTCAGTTTCGGATTTTTTCCTGTTACTTCGAAAACCTGATCTGCAAGTTTTTTAATTACTTTGGCACGCGGGTCGTAATTTTTATAGACACGATGTCCGAAGCCCATCAGTTTGCCTTCACCGGCTTTAATTTTTTTTATGAAGTCAGGAATATTTTTTATGTCGCCAATCTGATCGAGCATGTGCAGTACGGCTTCGTTAGCGCCGCCGTGTAACGGTCCATACAACGCGGCTGCTGCGCCCGCCATTGCCGAGTACGGATCGACATGCGAACTTCCGATCGCGCGCATTGCACTGGTACTGCAATTTTGTTCGTGATCTGCATGAAGAACAAATAATGCATTCAATGCTTTTTCAAGAATCGGATGTGAAAAGAATTTCCGCGAGCCGCGCTTAAACATCATGCTTGCAAAATTGCCGATAAAACTTAAATCGTCTTCGGGATACACATACGGCATACCTTTGTGATGACGATAGGCAGCGGCGGCAATGGCCGGCACTTTTCCGATGAGACGACGGATTTGCATTTTGCGGACTTCAGGATTAAAAATATCTTTTGATTCAGGATAAAACGTGGCAAGTGCTGCAACCGTACTGATAAAGATTGACATCGGATGTGCATCATATTGAAATCCTTCCATCAGCTTGATAATATTTTGATGAAGGAAGGAGTGATACATAATCTGATCTTCCCACTCTTTTAATTCAGGAGTGGTTGGAAGTTCTTCACGAAAAAGAAGATGTGCTACTTCAAGGTACGTGCAGTTTTCTGCAAGGTCTTCAATTTGGTAACCGCGATAACGAAGAATTCCTTTATCGCCATCAATGTAGGTGATTGAACTTTTACACGATGCGGTGTTCATAAACGACGGGTCGTACGTCATCAAACCAAAATCATCGTCCTTTATTTTTATTTGCCGCAACGCCGACGCTTGAATGGTTTCATTGGTGATAGGTAGCTCGTAGCTTTTTCCTGTACGATTGTCTGTAATTGTAAGTGTATCGTTTGCCATAGTGCTCCTCGTTGGATTAATTTATAACTGATGTTACGCAGGGATATAAGATGGAGTCCACTCCCAAAGGGATGGCTTCGCCACTTGCATAAAAAACAGTCAAAACGTGTAATTTTTATTTCATTTGTTGTGTAGGTGGACTCCATCTGCTTAACTTTATTAGGCATTATTCTTTTATGCGTAACATCAATTTATAAAACTACTTCTGCAAAATTTTCAAGTTCAAATCCTGATTCTTGTTCAACTTCGGCGTGCAAACTATTGCCATGCGCATCCATGGTAACAATCGCCGGAAAATCTTTTACACGTAAATGCCACATTGCTTCCGGCAGACCGAACTCTGTAAAATCTACGCCATCAACGTCTTCAATACATTGTGCATAGTATTGCGCCGCGCCGCCAATTGCATTAAGATAGACCGCTCCGTATTCCTGCAATGCCGCTAATGTTTTCGATCCCATACCGCCTTTACCAATAACTGCACGAATGCCGAACTTGCGAATGATTTCTGCCTGATACGGTTCTTCGCGGCTGCTTGTTGTTGGACCGGCTGCTTTAATTTTCCACTTCCCATTTTCTTGAATTGAAACTGGTCCGCAATGGTACAGCACTTGTCCTTTTAAATCAACAGGACAATCGTGCTTCATTAAATGTGCGTGAATAGCATCGCGACCGGTGTACATTCTTCCACTGACTAAAACCACATCGCCGACTTTCAACGAGCGAATTGTTTCTTCGCTGATTGGCGTGGTGAGACGAATTTCTTTTCCGGTAAACGTAATGCCGCCATCTTTTCCCATGCGTAGCGCTGGGCGATCATCTTTATACAGCCAGAGTTTAATTGCACCGGTTGTTGCATCGAGAACAACACCTTGTCGGCGAAATGCCCAGCAATCGTACGCAACAGAAATAAAAAAACTTGCCGGCAAACGATTCTGAGCGCCAATCTTGCAGCCAATCAATGTTGCTTTGCCGCCAAAGCCCATCGTTCCGATATTAAGTTTGTTGGCATTCTCTAAAATATAATTTTCTAATTCAGCAAGCTGGGGATGAGGATTGACGTCATCTAATGTTCTGAACAGTTGCTGCTTTGCATGATCGTATCCTGAAGTTCTGTCGCCGCCGATTGAAACACCAAGAGCGCCAATTGCGCAGCCATGTCCTTGCGCTTGCCACACTGCGTGAAGAATACATTTACGAATGCCGTCGAAATTTCTTCCGGCTTTGCCGAGATGTTCAAGTTCTGTGGGAAGCGAGTACTGAATATTTTTGTTTTCGCATCCGCCACCTTTTAAAAGCAGCTTCACTTCAATTTCATTTTCACGATCCCATTGTTCCCAATGAAAGACCGGTGTTCCTTCTCCAAGATTGTTGCCGCTGTTTTTTCCTGTGAGCGAATCAACCGAATTAGAGCGCAGCGTACCAATTTTTGTTACCTCGGCAACAGCTTCTTGAATTTGTTTTTTCATCACCATTTGGTTTGCACCAATTGGCGTGTTGATGTAAAATGTCAACATGCCGGTATCTTGGCAGATTGGTCCAACATTGTCGCACGCCATGTCAATATTTATTCCGATTGTTTCTAATGCTAATGCAGAGCGTGTACCGGCTGTTTCAGTTTTTTGGGCAGACGCAATTGCGCGACGAACATCCGGCGGTAAATTTGTTGAAGCATCGGTGATAAGTTCTACAATACTTTTTTTGAAAAATTCCATAATAAATCCTTGCTGCTACTGCGAAATAATTTCAGACCAGTAGTTTGTATTGTCGTCTTTATTCAATAAAGTAATTTTGGTCGGAACGATGACAAATTTGAATTCGTCGGTCGTCTTTGGTTGTGTAATATCCAATTTGAACCATACTTTAAAATATAGTTGTTGCTCTGAAAATTTTGTTTTTTGTGCCATCTCTTTTTCAACGTGCCAGATAAATTCCGGATTTGTGTTGAGTTGCATGAGCGCATACTTGTAACCGCTGCTAACGAATTCTTTAATAATGAGATATGGGTTGGGCGGCATCAAGGTGAGAACTGATTCGGAACTTGGAGGAAGAGAAATTTTTGTTGATGATTTTATCGTATAGATTTTCTCATCGGCATTGTATTTCACCAGATCAGCTTTTATCCACACCGCAAAAAGCCGTGAATCTAATTTGTGTGAGTTGCTGAACTTACGCACTCGTGTAATAGATGCATCGTTTGCGTTTTGAACCCGCGTTTCGTAATCGCTTGTCGTTTCAAATTCATTTTTTGTATGCAACTGGTTGGAATACTCATCAGAGGTTTGCTTCACTTCCTCCCAAACAATTTTTATGAGATCAGCACACTGTTCGGATGAAAGGGTTTGTTCCTGTGTTGCCGTGTACAAAATATTTTGAGCACGCAAAGGAGACGCTACAAACAAAACGATGAACGCAAGCGATATAAACAATTTCATTGGTTAGCTCCAGTAACAAGTATGATAGTACGTGTTGAGAATATACGAACAAAATAATCGAAGAAAAATATTTTTGTTTGAAAACAAATTTTGTAACTCCTCAGCGTTATTGTTGATTCAACTAATCCCTCCGCCAAAAAGCCGGCGGACTTACAG
>CAYHZL010000233.1:0-5005 GCA_964361075.1 uncultured Chitinophagaceae bacterium | reverse complement strand
CATTCGGGCATGACAAATACTCCGCCGTCACAAAGTGATCCCTTCGGGACTTGCTGCGGAGTATTTTTATTTTCTTATCACATACTGCAATCGTTGGGGAACGACAGAAACAATTTGGATGTATTCCGGCGTATAGATTTTCGGCTGCACGGTTCCGCTTGTATCCATCAAAATTGTTTTATAGTCAACGAAGGCATAAAAATCTTTGCCGGTGAGCGGCGCAATATTATTCACTCCCGAACGGATGATGATATTCACTTTTGACGGGATGAGAACGACGGTACGGTTTTCCGGCGCTTGGCTTATTTCAACATGAATATCGTTGATTGTTTTTTCAGCAATCGGTTGAACATCAAACTGTAAAGAAATATTTTTTGGATAGACATCCGTTTCAAGTTGAAGTGTGTCGGCAATTTTTGTTTGAATAGCCTGCGGTGTTTTTACATCACCAAAAGAAACAGGCATTGTTTTCCAAGAAGAAAGAGATAAGAGTAACGAACGAGCGCCAACGACGGTGATACTTTCAGGCGATGTCCGCACAGATCCTACCATTCCAAATCCTTCGTGAAATTGAACATCAAGTTGTGGTATCACCGGAACTCTTTTTTTTATTTTCTCGTCGAGTACTACTGTGAGACTTTCCGGCTGAACATTAATCACTTCAAGAATGTGAGGGGAAGTGAAACGTTCTTTAATATTATGAAGGGTAACATATTTTTTTTCAGAAGACACTTTTGCCATGTCGAGATTATATTGCGCTGATGAAGAGAGTATCGTGTTCACTATGTCCCATCCAACTCCGCGAACTTTCAATGTAAGCGAATGAGGGAGCGGTTGTGCAAGCGCTTTTGAAGAATCGAGATTGAGAATGACAATAGGTACTTCAATTGTGGTTTGTACTTCGGATGAAAGATTAACAGAAATCCACACGAGAAGGGCAAAGAGCAAAGAAAAGATAATGATGGGAAGTTTTTTTTCTTTCATGGTCGTTTGTGCCGCACAAAAAAAACTCCATCACTACAAATTGTAACGATGGAGTGCATACTGCGTAGGTTGTATAGGGCATCTCTAAAAACATAAACAAATTGTCATTGCGAGGGAGGAACGACCGAAGCAATCTCTTTCTAATACACAAAAACGAAGATTGCTTCTCCGCCTTCGGCGGATCGCAATGACGACAATGTTTTTAGAGATGCCCTATACCTATTCACCAAATTTTGTTTTCATCAACTCGGCAACAAGTTGTTCTTTGTTCGCTCTGGAAATTTCTCTGCCATAAATGGAAAGCCCCTGCACGCTGCGTGCATAGTGTCTCAGTTGATGCACACTGAGTGCATTAATTTCCTCAAAATATTTCTCGCGTTCGCTTGATGACGGTGTTGCAAACGAAACAATCGAAGGTGTATCGTTCTCGAGTTCCTCTTCGATTTTGTGTAGAGTGTTTTCTTTTGGTTTCGCTGTTGGTGTAACTTTCGGTTGTGGCAGTTCCGGAAGACCGAGAAGAATATTTATTTCCTGTTCCGATAGAAAAGATTTTGCAAAAATTAATTCATCGGTTCCTTCAGCAGGGCGGGGGATGACATGTTTTGAAAGAAGCTGCCCGACACGCTGCGCTGCTGCTGCACCGGCTTCCACTGCGGCACGCACCGCTGCCGTATCACCGATGATTTTTATCGTCATCATTGCGGGATCAGTTTTTTCTTTGCCGATTAATTGCACGTTCGATGTTTTGAGCATTGCATCGGCGGCTTCGATTGCAGCAACTAATCCTCTTGTTTCAATAAGACCGAGAGCAAAATCTGCCATAGTATTTTTGTATAATTACAATTTATTCTTTTAGGGTAAATACCCCGCTGTTTGCGGTGTGATGTCATTCCCGTCCCAAAGGGATCCCTTCGGGACATGTTTTTGGCGGGAATCTATTCTGTGGATGCCCGATAAAAGCATTCGGGCATGACAAATACTCCGCCGTCACAAAGTGATCCCTTCGGGACTTGCTGCGGAGATTTTTATTTTACTTGGCGTTTAGGAAGAATCAATTCAACATCGCTATGCGGACGTGGAATGACATGAACAGAAACAAGTTCGCCAACTCGTTGTGCTGCTGCGGCACCTGCATCAGTTGCAGCTTTTACTGCACCAACATCGCCGCGCACCATTACGGTAACGTAACCGCCGCCAATTTGTTCTTTTCCGATGAGCGTAACTTTTGCGGCTTTTACCATGGCATCGGCGGCTTCAATGGCGCCAACAAGTCCTTTGGTTTCAACCATACCAAGTGCGTCGAGTGAATAATCTGACATTGCGATTCTCCTTTAAATGATAATGATATGTTTCTGTTGCAAGTGGGTGAAATATACAGAGTGTGTTTTACAGAGTCAACCAAGAAAGGGCGAAGTGAAAATATTTTTAATAGTGGGTGTGTGTTATTGTAACTCTGCCAAATTTCTGGTATTTTCAATCAATCAAAATTATTTCTCAACAAGTGATACCCCCATGGCAATGCAAAGAAAAGAAAAACACACAAAACTTTCTTCTGAAAAAGAAAGCCCGATTATCCCTGTTCGGTATCAACATCTTGCTTCTCTACTTGTTATTGTTGTTTCACTCGTCATTTTTTTTCATGAAGCCGTTTTTGATGGAAAAGTATTTTCTTCGGGTGATTCGATTTCAGGACAAAGCTTTAAAACATTAGTTGAAGATGCGCACAAAGAAGGTGTTGCACCGTTGTGGAACCCGTACATTTTTTGCGGAATGCCCGGTGTTGCAAGTTTAAGTGTTGGCGGCGATCGTTCGTACGATATTACAGCATTAGTTCTTGGGAAAGCGTCCAGTTATTTTTCGATACTCATGATGAATAAAGAAGTGGGCTACGTGCTGTTCTATTATTTTGTCTTTGCCTGCGGTATCTATCTTTTTGCGTACTCAAAATTGAATAGTAAGATTGTCGCGCTCATTGTCGCGCTCGCCACGTTGTATTCAACATTCGTTATCATTTGGGTAATGGTAGCGCATGTTACGAAAATTGCGGTGATTGCATTCTTCCCGTACATCTTTTATGCAGTTGAAAAACTTCGTGAAAAGTTTGATCTCAAAATTGCAGTGTTGCTTGCTGTGTTTGTGCATTTTCTTTTTCTTCCCGGGCACATCCAAATGATTTTCTATACATACTTAGCTCTGGGAATCTACTATCTGTTTTATTTTATTCGCTCTCTTGTGAAAAAAGAAAATTGGCAGGGAGTGTTGCGCTCCGGAATTGTGCTGGCTGTTGCAAGCGGAATAGCATTTGCAATGACTGCCGATCAGTATTTATCAACACTTGAGTATTCAAAATATTCTATACGCGGCTCGGATCCTGTGCAGACACAAACACAGTCTGCGCAGCAACCGAAGCAACAAAAACAAACCGGCGGCGGTTTGGATTATGATTATGCAACCAATTGGTCATTCTCTCCTGGTGAAGCGCTAACTTTTTTTGTGCCGTCATTATATGGATTTGGTCAGTTTGAATATCAAGGCGTACTCACACAAAATCAGAAGACGCGGCTCAATACATATTTTGGTCCGCAGCCATTTACTGATGCGCCACAATATATGGGAATTATTATTCTTGTCTTGGCTGTGTTCGGTTTTATTCGATACAAAAAAGATCCGTTCGTTCAATATCTGGCAAGCATGGTAGTCATATCATTGCTTCTCTCGTTTGGAAAAGAGTTCTCGCTTTTGTACGATGTGATGTTCAATCATTTCCCGATGTTCAACAAGTTTCGCATCCCTTCCATGATTCTTGTGTTGGTGCAACTTTTTGTTCCTTTGCTTGCCGGCTACGGATTAGTTTCAATTATAGAGGATGGAACGAAATCGCTTTCTACAGCAACGCTCAATCGTTGGAAGTACGCTGTTGGCGGTTTAGGTGTAATGTTTCTGCTCTCATTGATTGCGAAATCGTTATTTGTTTCAATCTACGCGGCATTTTTTTCTCAGCAAGAAGTGATGCAAGCGCTTTCGCGCTCGTACGGTAATTTGCAACCTGCTGTGCAAACTGAATTTTACAAAATCATCACTGATATGGTAGCGACGGATATTTCTATTGCATTCTTTTTGCTGACACTATCATTCGGTGCAATATATTTATATTTACAACGCACCATAAAATTGCCAACACTTGCTGCTGTGCTTCTGATCGCTGTTGTGTTTGATGTATGGCGTGTAGATTTTAAACCGATGGAAACACATAATCCACAGCAAGTCCAACAAGCAAATTTTGCGACTCCGGATTATGTAAAATTTTTACAGCAAGATACATCCATGTATCGCACACTCGAATTTGTAAACGGACAACCGCCGTACAGCAATCAACTTGCATATTGGAGGATACACAGTGCGTATGGTTACCATGGTGCAAAGATGCGTGCCTATCAGGATATTATTGAAAATGTCGGCATGGGAAATCCGTTGGTGTGGGGATTGATGAATGTGAAATATATTCTTTCAAACACAAAAGATTCCAGCAACGTAATGATGCCTGTGTATGGCGGCGCGGAACGAATTGTCTATTACAATCGTGCAGAATTACCGCGAGCATTTTTTGTTAATCGGTATGAAGTGGCAAGCGGGTGGGATATTCTTCAAAAAATAAAAAATATGTCATTCGATCCTCGCGATGTTGCATTCTTGCTTGACGATCCGAAAATAAAAATTGATTCTGTGCAAGCCGGAGCTTCTGCGCAATACGTTAAATATGGTTCACATGAAATAGAGGTGAAGGCGACAGCTACCGGAAATAACCTTCTCTTTTTAAGTGAAAGTTTTTATGGCGAAGGATGGAAAGCATACGTTGATAATATTGAAACTCCAATTTACAGAACAAATTATTTATTCCGCGGCGTTGTAGTGCCTGCAGGAACACATATTGTTTCAATGAAGTTTGAGCCGAGAGGATATTTCCTTGGAAAGCAGTTGAGTATGG
The DNA here is from genome assembly GCA_964361075.1 of uncultured Chitinophagaceae bacterium. Taxonomy (GTDB): domain Bacteria; phylum Bacteroidota; class Ignavibacteria; order UBA10030; family UBA8401; genus CAYHZL01. The sequence goes on along the minus strand of CAYHZL010000233.1, from coordinate 36 downwards.
GAGCAAATGTTATTGTGCTTGGAGTTCTGTTAGTAA
>CAYHZL010000232.1:0-5121 GCA_964361075.1 uncultured Chitinophagaceae bacterium | reverse complement strand
CATCCCTTCGGGACTTCGCTCACGTGTTCCATTAAATTAGTTTTTAGAGATGCCCATAAGTGAATTAAAAGTGCAACTGCTCAACGTAATAATTTTTTATTGAACCACATATATGCACATATCCCAAGGGGATAGAGACTGTGTCAAAAGTAGATTCGTCATGCTGATTCGCCGCGGCGAATCAGCATCTTCGAATCTATTCTAAATTCAGTATATGAGATTCCGAAACAAGTCCCGAAGGGATCACCTTGTGATTCGGAATGACGGTTTTGACACAGTCTCAATCCCTTCGGCAGAACACATAGTAATAGTATCTCTGTAACCTTATGTTTCTCTGTGGTGTAATCGTTCATGAGGGCATCTCTAAAAACATCGTCGTCATTGCGAGGGAGCGAAGCGACCGAAGCAATCTTTCAATTAAAAAGAAAAAACGAGATTGCTTCGCCAAAGAACGGTTCGCAATGACAATTTTTTTTTAGGTTTTTAGAGATGCCCATGAGAAAATCAACTGCTGAATAGTTAAAAGTCAAGATTAACGCCAAATCTCACATTACGCGGTGAGGAGAAGGAGTTCGGGTTATTCAAATATTCCTGCAATGTATTTAAGCCATAGATCGCGCCGGCTTCGTTCGTAAATAAATCAACATTCGCACGTCCGCTTGCATCATTCACACTGTATTCATTCTTAATGTCGAGCACATTATAGACAAGCATAAATGCGTTGCCGTTCACACCTAAGAGCGCGAATGATTTCTCTGCACGAAAATCTACTGTATAGGTTGAAGGCTTCACGCCGCCGTTTTCAAACCGGAGACCGCCGCTGACACGAATACTTTCGGTGTACGGAAAACCTACTCCGTAGCCAAAGATTAATCCTGTCATCCAGTCTCCTTTTTCACCGACATTCAGCGACACATTTAATGTCGAGCGCTGATCCCAATTGAGTGGAACAACTTTTTTATTCGTCGCCAGCGGCGGGTCGGACTGGTTGTTGAAAAATACCGACAGAGGATCCGATGCATTGCCTTCTGCGATTTGATATGTGTAATCTGCGCGCAGACTGTAATAGTCCGCATATTGTTTTTCTGCAGAGACAATAAATCCGCGTACATTGCCGTAGTCGCGGTTCACATACCGGGCATACTTAAATCCTTCATGCGTCTGAATGATTTCCGTGCCGAGCAAGTTACGGATGTCGCGGTAATACACAGTAAAATCAAAACCAATGTTGGTAAGAAATTGTTGCTGCAAACCAAGTTCATACATCACGGTGCGCTGTGCATCAATATCAGGATTTCCCGTTACGCTTTGTAATTGCGCAGTCGGTGCAATTAAGTAATCCGAGTTTGTATATAAATTGCCGAACGTTGGAATTTGGAAAAAATGACCGTATGAAAAGTGAATGATCCCTTGATCCGTAATCGGGAACGAGACACCAAGACGCGGACTCACCTGAACTTTTTCTTTTGTCTTTTGCATTCTGCCGGCGTTGGGGAATAATGTATTACGGGTCGGGTTTTTCAAGTCATACAATATTGTGCTGTTCGGATTAAAGTAATCGAGACGAATGCCCGCATTGATAATCATAATGCCGTATTCCATTTTGTCCTGCACGTATGCGGAAGCTTCATACGGCGATTTGCTGTAACTCTGGTTGCCGATTGTGCCGAGCTGCGGATACTGTGGTTTAAATACTGTATCTGCTCCTGTTGAGATAATCACCAACCCTGTGCTATGATCGTAGAGAGTATGTCTTCGCCCTTCTACTCCAAGACTCACTTTATGTTCTTTTGTTAGTTGCGATGCAAACGTCCATTGCCCGATCAGCGTCTGACTTCGATTCTCGTACTGCCAGCCTTGATTGCCGCCTGATCGAAACGTGTAATTTGAAATCGGAGACCCTTGGTTCGGATCAACATAGTGTGCATCGTACGGGTTCTCGTATAAATATCCTTTACCGGTAAATTTATTCAGTGAAAATTTTAACGACTGAAATGTATTGTTGCTGATGATATGATTGATCTGAAAATTCTGTACCCAGTTTTCACTGAACTGATTGATGATGCCATCCGGCGTCCATTTGTATGAATGATCGTAATTTTTCCATTTTGAACTTTCTATAAATCCACTGTAACTTAATTTTAATGCATCGAAGGAATACGTCAGTTTTCCGTTGAACGAATATTTACGAGATGGATTCATCGGAACAATCGCGCCGTCGCCGGTATTATTATTGATAAATACTGATCGATCATTATTGTTCGGAAATGTTGGTGCGGTATCTGTTATTTTATACACTCGTTTACCGTACAAATATCCTTCTTCATCCAGTAAGCGTCCCGTCATAAAGAACGAGAGATTGTCCATCATATAGGTCGGTCCGCTTACACTAAATTGATAATTTTTTGTGCGCGATACATTCAGCTTATCAAGATTCAGAAATAGATCGGTATGGTTGGTAAAATAATCGCCGAGATACACCCCCAGCGATCCATGCATCTCCGATGAACCGTCTTGCGTTACAATATTCACCACACCGGACATTGCTTGTCCATACTCTGCATTAAATGTTCCGCTGATTACTTCCATTTCACGGACAGAAGCGTTTTCCGGAATAAATCCCGCATTGCCGCTTATCGGATTGTTTACCGTTACGCCGTCCACAAGGTAGGCAACTTCGCCGCTGCGTCCTCCGCGGAAGTGACCGCCGACTACACCGGCTTGTAAATTAATGACCTGCGAAAGATTCTCGACCGGCATCACTTTCATTTCATCCGATGAAACAGTAACCGATGACGACGTAAGATCTTTTTGTACTAACGGGCGCTGCGCTTCAATAATCACCGCGTCGCCTTCAATCACTGTCTCTTCTAACTTCACATCAATCTCTGTTGTTAAATCAATCTTCACAATAACATTTTTGATCAGTGAATTTTTGTATCCAATATTCGTTACCGATAACATATATGTTCCCGGCGGTACGTTACTGATACTGTAAAATCCTTCAAAATCTGAAGACGCGCCGGATTTTGTTCCTTGTATAAGAACGGATGCACCAATAACCGGCACGCCCGATTTTTTCTCAGTAACTTTTCCGACGATCTTTCCTGTTTGTCCGGCATACAGAAACAACGGAAGAAGTGTTGCAAAGAGTACCGCAAGAATCAGTGTGATTGGTATTCGTGAAATTTTCATAGAAGTATCAATTAGTATTGGGCGGTTCTAAAAAACAATCAAATCAATGTCATTCCGATCTGCCGCAGGCGGAATGACAAATCAACACAGTTTTCAGAAGTCTCTTATTGTTATACACCATGTGATAAAAAAAGCGAGGCGTTAATTTTCGTGATGCTGTTTTTATGATACGGCGTAATGCTGTTGCTTCATGCGTTACGAAAAAAAATATTCTTAAAAAAATTGCGGCCGCCTCACCTTAGAAGGCGACCGCAAGAGTACCATACAAATATCACATCTGTTATGTAGTTGAATCTTAAAAAATGTGAGTGATGCCATGAGTGTAATAAAATGATTCAGAAATAATTCAAATTTTCACGTTCTTGTAAACAAACTCATGGCATCACTTTGTAAATAAGACTTTTTAAGGGACAACTATTTAATCAACATCATTTTCTTTACTGAACTGAACGAACCTGATTCAAGTCGGTACACATACATGCCCGTTGCAAGTTTCGATGCGTCGAGATTGACTGTATACGAACCTGCTGTCTGGAACTGATTCAGCACATTCATCACTTCACGCCCGAGAATATCAAACACTTTCAAGCTGACCATTCCCGATTGTGGAATGCTGAACTTAATGTTCGTTGTCGGGTTAAATGGGTTCGGATAGTTTTGCGACAGTTCAAATGTTTTTGCTACTGCGGCATCTTGTTGAACACCCAATGCTGGGTTGCCAATCCATGTATACGTCCAGTTATACATATTTTGCCACGAGTTATCATTATTCAAATATGAGTAGGCAAGAATTCCATCACGACCTGTTCCTGCATCACGATCATTGATCGAGAAGTCGAGAGGAATGCGCATGCCTTTTTTCGGAACAAATACTTGATCACCAGCGGAGATTGCAGCAAATGTTGTAAACGGAATTTTTGCTTCAACAATATAACCTGGCGATAATGTTTTTGCCTTCCACGAATAATTCGCTCCGGGATACATAAGAATTTTTCCCGAATGATCATCGTTAAGACGATTTTTGGAAAAACGAAGCATGTAATCCGGCATTGCTCCACGTGCGTACCCTGCATGGTGCGGACCTTTCCAATCATACAAACCAATATTCAGATCCGGAGAATCTTGTTGATATGTTTGTCCTGATGCTGTATCAACAGAAACTGTATCATCAACAACATCGAATGCGATGTAAAGATTATTCGCATCCATTGCAAGATATGCTTTCACCGAAAGATCGAGACTATCTTTAATCACTCCATTCGTGACCACATGTGCAGCCGAATTCTTACCGAATGCATTCAATCTGATTGGTGCAATTGATGTCCATTCACTCAGCGAGCCGTCTGCAATAAAATTTTGCGGTGCTGTCTCATTAATTACCGGAACACCTTGTGCTAGCGATGTTACTGCCGTTGTGCTAACTCCAGCAGCACCAACATTACCGGCAGCGTCTTTCGCAGTTACGCCATAGTAATAAGAAATATTTTGGTCTGTTACCGGTGCACGAAGCACATGAGTTGCTGCCATTACTCCAAGTGCTAAATTATACGGTGGAAGATCATCTATTGTAGAATCAACACTGGTAAACTTTTTTGTGCTGAAATAAACATTATATTTTGAGCCGGGTTCATTCAACACGTCATTCCATGTTACAAGATTTTGATACGAACCTGCTGTTCCAGCAAAAGCTGAAACGCCTGTCGGTGCAAGTGGTGGGATAACATCAAACACTGGATTGCCTGTCCAGATATCTGTGATATAGACAACCTTTCCAACTTTTCCGCTTGCTTCCGCCATAATACCAAACACTGTTATTTTTGTAGAATCACATTTACCTTTTTTTGTAGAATCTTCGCCCGGCGGATAAATAAGATCTTTTAATGCAACCTTATATGTGTGCCACGCTTTATCATTAATAGGAGTGAA
>CAYHZL010000231.1:0-5142 GCA_964361075.1 uncultured Chitinophagaceae bacterium | reverse complement strand
TGACATACTACGCTTCATTTCTCAACAAGCAAGCCGACTTCAAACATTGGATAAGTTGGGACGCACCCACAGCACCAATGGGAAAATCATTGCAACCGGGACATTATGGAATCTTATTCTACGCTAAAGACGCAAAGCAGTTGAAGTATTACGAAATCCGTCATCCTCACAAACGAACACGAAAAGAAAGAATACTCGCAAAAGATTATGGCGGTAAAAAATTCATGTTGCATCCTTTTGGTCCCCTTGTTTCAGATGTTTGGACAGACATTCATAGAATTAAGCATAACAAATTCCGCGACGAGCATCCTTGTCAACTTCCAATTCACTTGCTTGAAAGAATTATTTTAATGAGCACAGACGAAGGCGACATTGTGCTTGACCCATTTAACGGGACTGGCACTACTGCTATTGCTGCGAAACGACTCGGCAGACAATTTATCGGCTTTGACCTTGACGAGCACTATGTAAAAATCACTCAACAAAAATTAGAGCAAGTAGAACCCATTTCAAAAATCGGTGACTGTTGGGTAAGTTTTTATCTTAATGAAGTTGTAACGCTACGCAATGACGACTGGGATTATTTAAATGACTTCTATTACATTCCAAACAATGTAGAAGAAATTGACACGACACAGATTGTTCTCAAAACAAAAGTGAAAATTCAAACACCTTTAAAAAGTTTGGCGACACTTAACGGAAATGGCAACGGACACCACGACAGCCAGACAACTTTGTTTGAGCCAATAGTTCACTACGGACTAAAAGGACATAAAAGAAAAGCGGCACATAATCCCGACAAGTCGGGAGCGAAAGTTAGGATGACTGCTGTAATAAAACGGAAGCATTCCAAATAATCCGCTTCCGATAACAGACAAAACAACGACGCTCCATCTTTTGATAAGGATTATAGATGTTGTTCAACACTTTTGCTCGCGGGAAATGAATCGTTCGCAGCTCGCAAAAATGCTGCGGTGTTTTGCTAATGGATTGTACAGTTCCTTCATTACTTTCATTGAGGCGGACAAATACTTTGTCGCCGTTACCATACCATCCAATAACTATGAAAACAAATATTGTAATTTTTATCGCTCTCATCGCGACCGCTTTCTGTAATCTCTTTGCCGCAGAAGCAGCCAAAGGTGCGCAGTGGAAAATTGAAACAGAAAACAGCGCCGTGTATAAAAAGGCAATCAAAGATTTTTCATTTCTCTATTTTGAATCGAAGGAAAGAGGATTTCTTTATTCTGCAACCAGCGGAAAAAAAGTGTGGATGATTGACCTGGATGAAAAAATAGAACAGTCAGAGTTTCTCCAGAACGACAGCATTCTTTTTTATCATAGTGGAAAATATGCGTGGACGTTTGACACACACACCGGAAAGCAACGTTGGCAGTTACAATTAAATAACTACGAAAGCAAAGGCGTGCATCATCTTTTTGGTACGCGCTACTATGTAAGCGTTGAAGAAAGTTTGAAATGTTTCGATCTGCTAGCCGGGAAACTTTTGTGGAATATTACAATGCCAAAAGTTGATCAAAATGATTTTAACAGAATTGATACTGTTGGCAGTATCATTATTTTTTCATACAACACAACACAGGTTGCGGTAGATGTTGAACATGGGAAAATGTTGTGGTTGAGGAAAATTGATTGTAACACAGATGCAGTCAAAAAAAGTTTATTCTATTCTTTACCGCTGCACGCCTTCGGCAAAATTTTATACGTACTCGATAATGACAAAATAATTATTGTTGATGCTAAAAATGGTGAAACCGTTTTTGATGGAAAAAATATTGAAGTGAATACCGACCTGATGGAAAAGAAACATCAATGGTTGTATCGAAGTATTGGCGACAGCATTCTTGTGTTCGCAATGAATAAAGGCGCAATAGTTATCAATGCAGCAAGCAATAAAGAAATTGCACGTAAAGAATTTCGTATTGATGAAGAGTTTGAAATATTTCAGCCGTCAGCAGCGGGGTGTTTTGTGTATGGTATAGAGAAAGTTTTTCATTTCAATTTTACGAATGGACATGTTGCCGAGATTTCTCTTCCGGTAAAGGAAATGAGAAATGCACAGACATACTCGATAGCAGAAAAAAATATTGTTATGCTTTCGGCTCTGAATAAGATGATTGCATTTGATGTGGCTGATGGAAAAGTTCTGTGGGAATCAAAAACTGAAGACCCAAATTTCGAAGGATTCGTTCATCGCTTTGCTCTGAATGACAGCGCGGCATCGTTAATGACCGACAGCAGTAATATTCTCTGCATCTATAATAGAAAGCGAAGCGGATTTTCGAGTGAAAAAGGAACATACCTGTATTTGTTAAGTATGAATGTTTTCACCGGTGCAGTGAACTATAAAACAAAAATATTTTTAAGTGAAGAGGTAACCGGTGCCGATGCTCGAACAACAATGCAGCCGGTTTCAGTTACATCAACAGGAAAAAGTTTTGGTTATGAAAATCTCGGATTTGAGTATCACGCTTCGTACTTCAACAACAACATTCTTTTCTTTTGTAAAACTAACAAGCCGATGCGCAATCCTGAAACACGGGAAGACGGAGGCGAAGGTTTTGTCTGCATAGATCCGAAAACAGGACAAACAGTATTTAAAAATTATTTTGATATCTGTCGGGATATGTCTAATGAACAATGGTCGTTGCTTTCATCGCTTGAACAATTGCGGCGCAATGCAGTGTGGTATATTGTCGGTACCCGGCGGTGCATTGCATTCGATATCGAAAAAGGAAAACCTGTGTGGACGCTTGGTTCCGAGTTTATGAGAAAGTCGCAGCCATTTGATATCGTTTTACAAGATAGTGTGCTGTTTGTAAAATTTGGAGTGAAAGAGTTTCGCAGTGTTCTCGATGAAAAAAAGAAAAAGATGGTAGTCGAGAAAATGTACGATTTCGATCCGTACGGTTTTCTCGCCATTCATAAAGATGATGGAAGAATTTTGTGGCGGTATGAAACGGAAGAGGATCCTGCACTGCGCATGCCGCTGTATTCGATACACAATTACTACGATTCGACGAACAAGCAAATATATTTTGCCGATAAAACCATGTTGTATGGTTTGAAATGTATTGCCGACAGCGGCAAAATTGTGTGGCAATTCGACATGAATAAAAATGATATTGGAAAGTTGATTGAAGACGAAGGGTATGCTGTAACAACGAATCGTTTGTTTGTCAGTGCTTCAGATAATTCGAGTGCAAAATTTATTGATGAAGATTCAAGCTACAATCGAAAACTTAGAAAACAACTGCGCGTGCTTTCAAACGGCAGCCGGTTGGTGGTGTTTGGTCCGGACGCAATTGCATCAATTAATGCAAAAACCGGTGCGAAAGAATGGTTGTATGAATGGGACTTTACGCCGAAATCAATACAGATGACGCCGCAAATAATTGACAATAGAATTGTCTATTGCATCGATCGTAAACTTAAATCGTTGGATGTTGCGACGGGGAAAATTATTTTTGAGAATAAAGTGCCGGAACAAGTTTCGTTTTTTCTCGATCTCAAACAAACGACGTTGTATGTAGTATTTGAAGATGGTCTCGAAGCGTATTCACTACAGAAGTAGAAGAGAGTATTGATTCATGAAAAGAATATTTTTCATTGTTTTTCTTTTTGCGATGTGTGGAACAATCCAAAAAGTATTTGCGCAAGAATCGTTCGAAGAGTTCCAGAAGAAAGAAAGGGAAGGAATTGCTGAACAGGAACGGTCGTTTGCAAATTATAAAACGGAAGTAACCGCACAATATGATAAGTACGTGGCAGAGCAGGACCGCTTATTCAAGGAATATGTAGGTCAGATCGAAAAAAAATGGGGAACAAAAAACAGTGTTACGAGTACAACAAAAGAATGGGTGTCCTACAATGCGGGGTATGGCGCGCGCCGCCGTGTTGATTTCGAAAAAGGAAATGCTACAGTAGAAATTTTGGTAACGGAAAATGAAGCAAAAGATGCGAAGCTTGTTCAGCAAAAATTAAAAAATGAAATTGCAAAGATGGTATCCGATAGAGGTGGAAATGATCCGCTTGAAGTAAGAGAAAAAATTTTACCTGTGCAAACGCCAATTCTTGCTGATCAACTTGTAATGAACGGAGGCAAACCTGTAACGACATCAAACGCAAAACAATTTGCAGAACAAACGGTTGCACATTCAACAATACAGAAAAATGAAATTAAGGGAAGCGATGGCGAGAATCGTATTGTGTTGGCAGTAACGCTTCCGCTTGTTCCCGACCATATTAAAAAACGTGCAGAAGATTTTCGCGAGCGCGTTCTTGTGCAGGCAAAACGTTTCAATCTTGATGTGCGGCTCGCCTTTGCGATTATGCATACAGAAAGTTTTTTCAATCCCAAAGCGCGATCAACTGCGCCTGCATTCGGATTGATGCAGCTTGTGCCTCGTTCCGGCGCGCGCGATGCCTACAATTTTGTATACAAGCAGGATACTCTTGTAACCGGTGAATATTTATATATTCCAGAAAATAACATCGAACTTGGTGTGGCGTATTTGGCGTTAACGATGACAAGAGATTTCAGCGGTGTGGAAAATAGTCAGAGTCGGTTATACTGCACCATTGCTGCATACAATACTGGTCCGGCAAACGTAGCGCGAACATTTCTAAAACAAAAAGGTGGTCGGGTCAATGTAAAGGATGCCTTGCCTGTTATCAATAAAAAATCGTCACAGGAAGTGTATGAATATTTGAAGCAGTATCTTCCGTACGATGAAACGCGCCAGTATGTTGTTCGCGTCAGCGAGCGGATGGGAATGTATGAGGAATGGGCAAAAGGAAATTGATTGTAGTATACTCGTTTCATCAATGCTGTCAGGTTAGTGAAAATTTTTATGAGAAATAAAGTAGGACAGGCATTCCTGCCTGTCATTTTTAAACAATTAACGACAGACAAGTTCCGAAGGAATGCCGTTGGCACTTCGGCAAAAAACGCCTCGCAATGACACACTAAGAGTATTTCAGTGAGAACTAAATAGTTCTCACTGAAAAAGTCATTGCGAGTGAATGTTTTTTATGAGCGAAGTTCCAAAGGAATGCCTTCGGCACAATCTTTTCCTTAAATTTAGAAGATTGCTTCGGCAAAAAACGCCTCGCAATGAC
>CAYHZL010000230.1:0-5165 GCA_964361075.1 uncultured Chitinophagaceae bacterium | reverse complement strand
ATATATTATTCTTTGCTATACGGAGTCGTTCGTAGTTTATGTTGAATGTTGCTGAGAAAAGTTTTACTTTGAGGCGTGCGAATACGTGAGGGCGCGTCTTTTTTTTCATACTACAATTTTAGTTATGGTTCATACTCGTGCAACTGCAAAATTGCAAATCGAAAAGCTTGTTCTGTTCTTTGAACGGAATATTCATCAATTTAAATCTCAATCATTCAACGAAACACAGGCACGTAATCAGTTGATCGATCCGATGTTTGAAGCGTTTGGTTGGGATGTGCACAATCGTTTAATGAGACCGCTCTATTTACAAGAAGTCGTTCCTGAAGGTCGTGTAAAAACAAATATCGGGAAAGAAGTAAAAGAACAAACGGTTCTTTTCGAAAAGAAAGAGACACTTGCCGAAAAATATAAAGAGTATTCTTCCATTTTGGATTACATCGCCGAAGATGCCTACAAGTCCAGTGCGAAAGAAGCGATTAAAAAACCTGATTATCGTTTTCGCATTAAAGGGCAGACAAAATTTTTCGTTGAAGCAAAAAAGCCGTTCGTAGATCTTTCCAAAAGTCAGGATTCCATTTTTCAGGTAAAGCGGTACGGCTTTTCAGGTCGTGTGCCGGTTTCCATTCTTACGGATTTTGAAGAGTTTCGCGTATTCGATTGCACACATAAACCGCTCTACGAAAAACCGAAACTCGGTGTTATTAAAGAACTCGATCTTCGTTATACACAATATCTTGATCAGTTTGATACACTCTACGATTATTTTTCACGCGAAGCGGTTGAAGGTGGTTCGCTCGATACGTTAACACGAAAACTTCTTCAAAAGAAAACGGGAGACTTTGCTCTCGATAAAGTATTTCTTGAAGACCTTTCCAAATGGCGCGAAGAACTTGCGCGCGATATTGCCAAACATCCGAAGAATAAAAAACTACTGAACGACTACACGCTGAACGAATGTGTGCAGCGCATTCTTGACCGCATAGTTTTTTTCCGTGTGTGCGAAGACCGAGAAATTGAAGTTGAGAACACATTGCTCGCCGTTTTGCAAATGCACCAAAGCCGCCCCGGTGTTTCGCTCTATTCTCTTCTCACGCAATTATTTCAACAACGTCGGTCGTTATATAATGGATTGTTATTTTCTCCTCACGAATCTGAGCAGTTGGAAATCAGCGACGGCGTGTTGATAAAAATTTTACAGGGATTGAATTATCCTTTCTCGCCGTATCACTTCAACGAAATCGGTGTAGAAATTCTCGGAAGCATTTACGAAAAGTTTCTCGGTAAAACGATTCATCTTACGGCAAAGACTGTTCGAGTAGAAGAAAAACCGGAAGTGCGCAAAGCGGGCGACGTGTATTACACTCCGCAATACATCGTCAATTACATTGTAGATAATACGCTTGGAAAATTGTTGTATGAAACCCCCTCTGTTCTTCGGACATCTTCCTCTGAAAGTGAAACGACCCCCTCTGTCCTTCGGACATCTCCCCCTTTCAGGGGGAGAGTTCGCATTCCCTCCCCTGAAAGGGGAGGGTTAGGGTGGGGTCGGTTGTTAAAAGAGTAGTCTATGAAACAAAACAATCACAAATTCTTTCTCCACACTTCAAAATCTACCATTGCAAAAGCACGTGCGTTACGCAAGCGTATGACACCGGAAGAAAAAATATTGTGGTCGCATTTACGGAATAAATCATTCGATATTCAGTTTCGGAAGCAAGTTCCTTTTGGTCCATATATTTTGGATTTCTTTTATCTCGCAAAAAAACTTGCCATAGAATTAGATGGAGACCAGCACTATGAAAATGATGCGAAGGAATATGATGCAGCACGAGATGAATATTTACGTGAGCAAGGAATTACGATATTGCGTTTTCGCAATCGGGAAGTGAAAACAAATCTTGATGGAGTAATGCAGGTGATATGGGAAACGTGCAGATAGCAAATAATCAAAAAAAAACAAAAATCACCCGAAGCCGATACCGGCGATTTGGAAGAGCAAATAGATGAAATGGTGTATGAGATTTACGGATTGACGGAAGAAGAAATACAAATGGTGGAGGGAAATTAGAAACGACCCCCTCTTGTATTCTCCCCCTTTCAGGGGGAGAGTTCGCATTCCCTCCCCTGAAAGGGGAGGGTTAGGGTGGGGTCGGTTGTTAAAAGAGTAGTCTATGAAACAAAACAATCACAAATTCTTTCTCCACACTTCAAAATCTACCATTGCAAAAGCACGTGCGTTACGCAAGCGTATGACACCGGAAGAAAAAATATTGTGGTCGCATTTACGGAATAAATCATTCGATATTCAGTTTCGGAAGCAAGTTCCTTTTGGTCCATATATTTTGGATTTCTTTTATCTCGCAAAAAAACTTGCCATAGAATTAGATGGAGACCAGCACTATGAAAATGATGCGAAGGAATATGATGCAGCACGAGATGAATATTTACGTGAGCAAGGAATTACGATATTGCGTTTTCGCAATCGGGAAGTGAAAACAAATCTTGATGGAGTAATGCAGATGATATGGGAAACGTGTAAATAAAAAACCATACCATTTCAAAAAAATTCCATTACACCATTGCTTCTCTTTCTTTGAATAACGCCCCTACAACTCAAACGGCCATTCTTTTTTTCCTTTTGCGCGAGCGAGAAAAACAACTACACCGACAGCAATAACAAGTATTCCGCCGAGCGCAAAATTTAATCCGGTAGAAAATAAAATAGAAAGCCATGCAACAATTGCTGCAAGAGCAGGGAGCGGATAGAGCCACATTTTGTACGGCAAATGTTCTGAGCCGAGCCGCTTTCGTAACACCATCACACCAATTGCACCGCCGATAAATTGAACGAGAATTCTCATTGCAAGAATAGCGCGAATGACTTCCGATAAACGAAAGAGAAGACTGAAGACAAATGCCGTTGCACCGAGCGCGAGCAACGACACGTGCGGAAAGTTTTTTGTCGGATGCACTTTGCCCATCACAGAAAAAAAATTTCCGTCAATAGCGGCGGCGTACGGGACGCGCGAATAACCGAGTATGACAGCGAAGAGCGACGCAAAGGCAATCCACAATATAAGCGATGTCGCAAACACAGCAGCAGTGTGTCCGTAAATTTTTTCAATCAACGTGCTGACGATGAAGGGAGAATGTTGTGCTTCGCTGAGAGGGATAACACCGACAACGGCGAACTGCATCAGCAAATAGAGCACGGCGATGCCGGCAATCGAAATAAAAATACTACGCGGAATATTTTTTTCCGGTTCTTTAATTTCTCCGCCGAGATGGCACACGTTGTAATAACCGAGATAGGTATAAATTGTTTGCACAGTTCCCTGTCCGAGTGCAAGAAAAAATGCCCACGAAAAATTCCATTCAGTGTTCGAGGATGCAAAGGCAATTCTCGAATCGAAATGCGAAAGCCCGCCGATGATAAACCATGCAAGCGTTCCGAGTACGCCAATCCACAACAACACAGAAATTTTTCCGACGTCGGTAATTTTTCTGTACAACAGCGCAACAAGAACGAGGACCAAACTTCCTGATGCAATTTTTTGTGTGAGTGTGGTGAGAGGAAAAATATACGAGAGATACTGCGCAAATCCGATTGAGCCGGAAGCGACAACAAGCGGCGCTTGAATCATGGTTTGCCAAATGAAGAGGAACGACATCAGCTTTCCCCATTTGCGCGCACCGTATGCTTCGCGAAGAAACGTGTAGCTGCCGCCTGCAGCCGGCATTGATGCGCCAAGTTCCGCCCAGATAAATCCGTCTAAGAGAGCAAGCACCGCGCCGGCAACCCACGCAAAAATAAATTGCATGTTACCGAATGTTTGAATGACGAGCGGCAGTACGACAAACGGTCCGATGCCGACCATGTCAATCATGTTGAGTGCAGTAGCTTCTCGGAGTCCGAGTCCGCGGGTGAGGGTGGAAGATGTTTTCATATTCTGTACCACCAAGCCGCGGTAGACACAGAATTACTTTCCAATAATTTCAAAAAGCTCACCAAGTTTTGGAATAAGAATAATTTCAGTGCGGCGATTTTTAGCGCGCGCTTCTTTTGTATTGGCAGGATCAAGAGGAAAATATTCTCCACGTCCGGATGCGGTGACACGCTTTGCATCAACTTTATCATCTTCGGTTAAATAGCGAACAACTTCCGTTGCACGCAGCACACTCAAATCCCAATTATCTTTTATTGAACCGAGGTCAATAACTTTTGCATCGTCGGTATGTCCTTCAACAAGAATGTTGATGTCTTTTTGTGTGTTGAGTACCTGTGCAAGTTCTTTCAGTGCAGATTTTCCTTTCACATCAATATCAGTTTTTCCGGTTTTGAACAGCAGTTGATTAGACAGTGATACATACAATCTGCCGTTGATAATATTGATTGAGAGTCCGATATCTTTGAAACCGAGCAGCGCATCATTCAATTTGGCTTTTAGAGAATTCAATGTTGAATCGCGAAGGGCAAGTTTTTGTTCAACTTCGCGGATGCGTGCTTCGCGCACATACACATCTTTTTGCAGCACCTCCAAATTAGAGAGCAGTTTTTTTAATTCAGCAGAGTTTTTGGATTTCGATTGTTCGTAATTTTGGGTGAGATTGGTTAGATCATTATTGAGCGCAGCAATTCGTTGCTCAAGTTCAACAACTTTATTGTTGCGTTCATTTATTGTTGCAGAAAGCGAAGAGTCTAATCGTGTGCTGTCTGCTTTTAAACCGGAAATATTGGTTTTCATCGAGGCAACTGTTGCGCTTAATTGATTGACAACATTTTGCAACGAATCAATGGTATGATTCTTTTTTGCTTCAAGTTCTTCATACTTTCCTAACGTAACGCAGGAAGAAAGTATGGCAGCAGAAGCAAATAGTATGAATGCAAAAAAAATATTTTTCATGATGTATGCCTTTCAGATGATACTTTAAAAAAATAACGTGTCATCTCTCTATTTATAATGCACAACGAGAATGACACCCAATAAAATTCACACATAAAATACTTACACCGCAGGCGAAACGCAAGCTGAGAGAAATTACCGTCATGTCTTAATTTAAAGAGAAATGTCATGCCGAATCACAAAGTGATCCCTTTGGAACTTGTTTCGGCATAATTTCAGTATTTCCAAAAAAACGAATCCCCCGTCCCGATTAAAAAG
>CAYHZL010000229.1:0-5229 GCA_964361075.1 uncultured Chitinophagaceae bacterium | reverse complement strand
ATCGTGTGAATACGGTTTCTGGATAAAAACTTTTGCCCCAGCTTTGTACATCTCAGATTTTACTTCTGGATCGATGAAACCGCTCGCCAAGATGACCTTGGCTTTCGGATCTATAGCCCTGATCCTTTTGAAGACTTCCTCGCCTCCAAGTTTTGGCAATCCCAAATCTGTTACCACCACCGATATCTCCTTTTGATGACGCAAAAAAGTTTCAACTCCTTCTTTTCCATCTTGTGCAGTCAAAACCGTGTAGCCCTTTGAAACAAGAATGGCTTTCACCGATTCTCTTAGCATCTCTTCGTCTTCGATAAGCAGAATAGTCTCCGTTCCTCCTGCTATTTCGACAACGCCATTCATGGCTCGTTGTGCTGCTTCCGGTGCTTGTTCCGGTATGGGGAGATACACTGTGAAACTCGTCCCTTCTCCGGGTGCGCTCAGGACATCAATGAAGCCGTTGTGGTGTTCAACGATACCAAACACCACAGCAAGACCCAAGCCTGTTCCTTTCCCGGGACCTTTTGTCGTAAAGAACGGCTCAAAGATTCTCTGGCGCGTTGATTCATCCATACCGATTCCGGTATCAGCGACTTCAATCTGAACATACTGCCGAGCAGTTCCTTTTGAAAATCGTGAACTTAACATTTCGCCTTCAACGGTGCCGGTTGAAATGGAAAGCGTTCCACGTTTTGGCATCGCGTCTCGTGCATTCACACAGAGATTCAACAACACTTGATGAATCTGACTGGCATCGGCAACGATCGCGGGTAAATCCTGCCGGAGAGATGTGAAGATGGTGATGGTCTTGGGGAATGTCTCTTGCATAAGCTTGTTGATTTCCTTGACCATGTCGTTGATATTCGTGGTTTCAAAGAGAGCTTCTGTTTTCCGCGCAAAGATGAGAAGCTGTTTAACTAACGAAGCGCCACGCTGCGTTGCCTTCATAATTGCCTCAATGCTTTCTGAGGGTTTCTGAGGATCTTCTTTGAGACGTTCCATGAGAGTTGAATGAATCATAATAATACCAAGAATATTGTTGAAGTCGTGTGCAATCCCGCCAGCAAGCGTGCCAAGACTTTCCATCTTCTGGGACTGGCGAAGTTGCATCTCTAAACTTCTTCTTGCTTCTTCTGCTTTCTTGCGCTCGGTGATATTATGAATGGTTCCGATAAAATGGTGTGGATTTCCATTGGTATCACATTCAAATTCAGCAATGCCGTGCACCCAAAATTCTTCTTCCGTATTTTTATTCTTGATTTTGTATTCTTTATCAAATCGCTCTTTCCTGCGCGCCACTTCAATAAAATATGCCAGAACTTTTTCTCTCTCGTCAGGATATATGGTAGTAGTCAATTCTTCAATTTGGTGCTCAACATTCAATGTAAGTCCCAACATCATTTCTAATGTTTCAGATCCTCTCCATTTATTGTTAGCAATATCGTACACAAAGCTTCCAACACCGGAAATTTTCTGTGATTCTTTCAGCAACCGCTCGCTCTTTTGTATGCGTTCTTGTGCTTGCATACGTTCTGTAACATTGATTGTGCTAAGGACAAGAGCAGTTACAGAACCATCACTCGTTTTTACAGGTTGCAGACTCCAATCCCAATAAGAAATTTCGCGTTCAGGATGTTCCGTATACTCAAAAGGTTTAGCAAAGGCAATATGAGATTGACCGGTTTCCACAACCTTGCGGAATAGAGTTTCATTCTCTGTATAAGGGAAAAGTGTAAAATGGTTTTTGCCCGGATAAAAATCCGGCGTACGTTCGTCGGCTTCTGCATACGCTTGATTAACTCTAATGAAATTAAATTTAGGATCAAGGTAAGCCATCATAGTGTGCGTATTGTTGAAAATTTTTTCCAACAATTCGTGACTATCCCGCAAAGTGTCGGCAGCTTGAAACCTTTCCCGATAAAAGCGCGCACGCTGATGCCGCCAAACTACAGCTACACTTGTACCGGCAGCAAAGAGAAGGGCGGTAATCAGAAAAATCATCAGCCAAAGTCTTTCTCTGATCGGTTCATAAACTTCAGCCATATCTATTTGGGTTATAATTAACCAAGGTGAGTTTGGTATGTGGTGCATGTCGCCAAGAACAAGCACGTTTCCGTAGTCATAACCTTCAACAATTCCTTCTTCTCCTAACACAGCTCTAACTGCCAATACAGTTTTGTTCTGAAGAGGAATACGAAGTGAAAGTACTGTGTTCTGTTGTAACTTAACCTCATTCAAATAGAGAACATCATCACCTTCTCTTCGAACGAGCATAGTCTCGGATGTTCTGCTTGGTGTAGGCCAGCTTTTGATATACGGATAAAGATATTCTTCCGGGTCGATCCGCAATGATAAAACACCAATGACGCGATTATTATTTTTAGGATCAGAAATGGGAACAAATATATTCAGATAGATATGTTGATCGTATTCATTTCTGTAGAAATCAGCAATTGTGATTTTACCAGATTTAATAGCTTCCGAAACTTTATCTTCAAAAACTGATGAATGGGGTTCGAGTGAATCGGGTACCGCAAATCGTTCAACACCTTTAGCATCAAACAGACTCAACTTATTATATTTATTTACAATCTTGAAATGGCTCAGCCAAGTTCGAAGCTGCCGATGTGCTTCAATATCTTTCGGGTTATTAAAATAGTGATCAACAAGAGTAGAAAAAACAGTGTTCTCATAAAATAAGGAAACGTCCTCAACCCACTCCCTTCGAATGTGAGTGAGTTCACTTATTTTCAAATCGGCCACGGAAGAAAGCTCTTGCTCTTTTTGCACTCTGTATTCTTTTTCAATGTGTATATAATAAAAGTAGCCCGCCGAAATTATTCCCGTTGCCAGAACTATAAAAACAAAAAAGAGGAGTATGGACGATCTTGTTGAAGCGGCATCGTTTTCACTTTTATATTGCCATATTTTTGGACTGATCAATGCTATCAGCGCTATTCCAAGAAAAAAGAAAGCAAGTGAAGTTGAAAGAGCGGGCGGAATAAATTGAGTACCGTATAGAAGCGGTGATCCAAAAAGATGAGCTAATAGAAGAATGATTGAGATCAGGATAACTAAAAAAGCAAAAGAGAGAGCAACGAGCATTTGCTTCCGTTGTTCCGATGATGATAGTGAAATAAGAAATGATAAACCGGCAAGAATAAAACAGAGTGCAGTCAAAGGTGAAATATACCCAAATGGCGCACCGGTGATTGATCCTTCTATCTTGAAAACGAGGTGTTCAACTGCGAGGTGTATTCCAAAAGAAGAAAGAAAAAACAAGAGGAGGGCAATCAACGTGCCTATTAAACCGATAATAATTCCTGTATTGTAATACCAACTGCTTTTAGGAAATCGTGTGCACAGTAAGATCGCAATCCCAAAAGATATGAACAAAATTGCTGTACTTGGTGCCATTGGTATAAGACTGGAATTAAAGCTTGTTAATACCGGGACACCTAAAATCCAGCCAAGTATAGCAATTATACCAACACCAGATGCTAATAGATCAAAGAGCAGAGTGAATAGAACTATTCTACTTGTTTCTTTCCTCTCATAATTTATCATACTTAATACTCCTCCTTATTTTTTGTTTAAAGTACGAATGGAATCTAAACGCTACTCTCCGTTCTTCTGGTCAGCAAGAAAAATATCGCGGATATCATCTAAACCGCTTTCGATAAAGTACGGCATTGTTGAGTGTTATTCTTTCCGTTTAAGGTTTTGCAATTCGTGTTTCAGTTGCTTTACAAATTCTTTTTCGCTCGGCAAATAGAGCAAATATTTTGACGCGAAGAGATGTTTGTTTTCTTTCAGCACACTATAATGTGCAACTGTTTCATTCTTTTCAGAACAGAGCACAATACCAATGGTTGGATTGTCGCTTTTGTTTTTAATGGTATCTTCAAACATGCGTACATACATATCCATTTGTCCGATGTCCTGATGCGTAAGTTTACCAAGTTTCAGATCAATAAGAACAAAACATTTTAGAATGAAATTGTAGAATACAAGATCAATATAAAAATGTTCATCACCCACACTCATACGATACTGGCGTGCAACAAACGAAAATCCCTTGCCTAACTCAAGCAAAAACGATTGCAGGTTATCAATCAATCCTTGTTCTAAATCTTTTTCAAGGTATGCGGGATTTTGTTTCAAGTCGAGAAATTCGAGAACAAACGGATCTTTAATGAAATCGTGAACATGTACGGCAAGTTGTTTAGTTTTAGTAATGGCTTCTTTTCTTACCGGTTTTGTATTTTTTGAAGAAAGAATACGTTCGTAGTAGTGCGAGTTAATTTGCAGCTCAAGTGCGCGCGAACTCCAATTTTGGTTAGCGCATTCGTGCATGTAGTAGTTGCGTGCATCATCATTTTTTACTCTCAACAATAAGCGGTAATGTGTCCAACTCAATTCGGAACGCAACGCGTTCCAAATTGATAATTTTTTCACAGAAGATTTGGAACGCAGTGCGTTCCGAATTGGAAAGGTCTGATAAAATAATCTCATGTTACGCAAGTTTCTTTCATCAAAACCTTTCCCAAAATCAGCAGTAAGTTTTTCGGAAAGTTCTGATAATACTTCTTCACCATAGGCGGCTTTCCTTTTTCCATGTTGTTCGTCCTCTACAATCAGCCTTCCAACTTCCCAATATGCTTGAATCATTGTAACATTTACCGCGCGGTACGAAATACTGCGCGCCTGTTCAAGAACTGTGCGTATGTTTTTGTAGAGAGAATTTTTGCTGATTTTTTTCATGCTAATTTTTCTTTGAGGAATGTCTTCTGTTAAATAAAATTTTTCTCAACGCTACTCCCCGTTCTTCTGGTCAGCAAGAAAAATATCGCGGATATCATCTAAACCGCTTTCGATAAAGTACGGCATTGTATCACCGAAGGAATGAAGAATAATCAATGCATTCACATTCGCATCTTTTTGTGAAGCGCTGGCTAATCTCCGCGCCATTCCTTTATTCACTTTGCTTACTTCTTTATATCGCTCAACTAATTTTTCCAATTCCCAATCCGGTTTTTTCCCTTCATGCTGAAGAAGAAATTGGGTTGTGAGATACGCAGAAATAGAACGGAACAGTGTTTCAATGGTGGAAGCAAACGGCAAATGAAAACGTGCCATCGGGCGGAGCGGATCCATAATCGGACAATTGCTGGTTGGCATATATAAACCGATGATTGCGCTGAGACCTTTTTGAATTGTTGTCTCTTTGCTGTA
>CAYHZL010000228.1:0-5285 GCA_964361075.1 uncultured Chitinophagaceae bacterium | reverse complement strand
CTTTTTGGCGGAGGGATTTTTTGAATCAACAATAACGCTGAGTAGATACGTACCGCCTATGAAAAACATTTTCCAAAAACTTCGCGCAGTCTCATTTAATCTCGGATTAGTTGAGCAAGCACAGATCGTTGCTTCAACTTCCGTTGTGGTCATCATGATCACCATCATCAGCGCAAATGTTTTCTTGCAAAAGGAAATCGGTTTTCTTGAATTTGTTTCTATCCTCACTGTCGGTATCATCGGATTTGTTAGCGTCAATTTCTCGTTGAAGTACGGCAGACAGCTTGAAGAACAAAAGCGCGAACTTGTTGCACTCAATACCGTCGCAGAAGCAATAACACACACCATAGATCTTGATTCTCTTTTCAACACCGTTCTACATACCGTTACCGGTTTATTAAAAAATGAATACGGCTGGCTGTTTGTCTATGAACATAAAAAACTTATTCTGAAAAATTCTTGCGGCGCTACGTTTAATTTTTTCAATGAACCTATTCTTGCACAAGAAGATTTTATTCAATGGATTCAAGATGTTCACACAAACAAAGATCCGAATTTCTCGGACACCGTATTGCTGAATGCAAATGTTCGGTTGTTGCAAATAACATCATGGGTCTCTGTTCCGCTGCGAACAGGCGACCAATTCGCCGGTATGATGTTGTTGGGAAGTACAGTTCCCGATTATTTTTTCAATAAAAAAAAGATAGATCTCATTTCTGCTTTCAGCAACCACATTAATGTGGCGCTGAACAATGCACGTCTGTTCGAAAAATTACAAAAATCCGAACAGCAGTACGCCGATTTATTCGAACACTCACCGGACATGTACCATATTGTTGACCGCAATGGTATCATCATCAGTTGCAACAATACCGAAGCAACGACACTCGGATATAATAAATCGGATATTGTTGGAAAGGAATTAACTTGTTTGTACCCTGCCGATATGCACACTCACGTTGCAGAAATATTGCAGCAAGCATTTCTTGAAAGAAAAGAATTTCGAAGCATCGAAGAGCAGATGGTAAAACACGACGGTACGATCTTAGATGTCAGCGTAAATACATCGCTTGTGTATAATGAAACAAATACGCCGCAATTGATGCGCTGCGTTGTTCGCGATATCACCGAAAAAATAAAGATGGAACAGAAAATTATTCAAGCCCAAAAAATTGATAGTATCGGAAATCTTGCCGGCGGTGTGGCGCACGATTTCAATAATATTCTGACATCCATTCTCAATTCCGCGTCCATTATGCAGCGACGCATCACCAAAAAAAATAAATTAGCACCGTTTGTTGATATTATTGAAACTGCGGCAAAGCGCGGCTCATCGCTGACTCACCAACTGCTTACATTTGCTCGACGCACTACCGTCGCAATTCACCCGATTGAAATTCATACTATTCTTGATGAGACACTTCGTTTATTTGAAGCGACAATCAATCCTTCCATCACTGTTGTGAAAATTTATATCAACACACCTGCGGTTGTGAATGGCGATGAAGGACAAATTCAGCAAGCATTTCTTAACGTGCTCATCAATGCACGCGACGCGATGCCAAATGGCGGGAAAATAATAATTGAAACATCGTTGGATCACAGCGATCCAAATTTTCTCGTCGTAAAATTTTTCGATAACGGTATTGGTATGACGAAAGAAGTACTGCAGCGAATTTTTGAGCCGTTCTATTCTACAAAAGAGTACGGCAAAGGCACAGGGCTCGGACTTTCCGTAGTCTATGGTGTAATGAAAACACACAATGGTTCTGTAAGCGTGCAAAGCGAACTACACAAAGGTACAATGTTCGCGCTTGTCTTCCCACTTGTTCCGACACATACATTGGTGCCGAAGCAAACAGACAACACACCTGTTGGCGGCAACGAATCCATCCTCATCGTTGATGACGAAGAGTCTGTTGGTATCACTCTTTCGACAATGCTGAAAGATTTAGGATATCGTCTTCATGTCGTCAATAACGGCACTGATGCATTGAACCTTCTTACAACAAAGAATAAATTTGATCTCATCATACTGGATATGAATATGCCGGATATGAGCGGGAAAAAAGTTTTCCAGAGAATAAAACGAATGGAGCATACTGCAAAAATAATAATTTCCAGCGGATACAGTGACGCCATCTTAGGCGAAGATTCATTCGCGCAGGAAGTTGACGGCTTCCTGCAAAAACCATATCAAATGAATGATTTGGCGACACTTGTTCGCAGCGTTTTAACGTTGGAGTAGAACAAATAATTTTTTATTTTATGTGCAGCAATAGGGCATCTCTAAAAACTAGTCCCGAAGGGATCCCTTCGGGATTACGAAACCTTCAAGGTTTTTATTTTTGCGATGTACCATAAAATTTTAACATCACAAAATTTGATCAAGATAAACCTTGAAGGTTTTTAGAGATGCCCAATACTTAGTCCACTCTCTTTCAAGCAGGAATCAAGTACTAATGAACACGTTTTCAGAAGAATTACGCCGCGCGCGTGAAGAAAAAAATATTTCTCTCTACGAAATTTCCAGAACGACACGCATCCATTTAAAATATCTCGAAGCAATCGAACAAGGTTCGTTCGACATGCTTCCACAAACGTATGTTCGGGCTTTTTTAAAAGGATATGCCGATGTTGTCGGACTTTCTTCCAAAGAAATTTTGAAGAAGTACGATATTATGGTAACCGGAAAATACGCGCAAGCACAAGGTAACACAAGCGGCTCGGGATATGGATCCGTTTCTGTATCTACGCTGCCCGAACCCGCACCAAACACAAGCAAGCAAACAACATCGTCGGACGTTTTAAAGAAACAACGGCAGAACAGAACAGCGCTTTCTATTACTGCATCTATTATTGCACTGTTCGGATTTGGATGGTACTTATTTAATTATGTCGGTGTTGGTCCTTCACCTACTGTTCACGAAACACCGTTTCAAGATGTAGTGAAAGAATATGAACAAGCAAAAAAAGACACCATACACAACGACACAACAAAAAAACAATTGCCTGTTGTCATTCCCGTCGTCAAAAAAGATTCACTCGTCTTGAAAGCAGTGGCGACCGATACGGTGTGGATGCGACTTAACCGAGATGACTTACTTGTGGAACGAATGTTATTGAGACCTAACAGACCGCGTGTATGGAAAGCACAAGATCAATTTATTGTAAGTACTGGCGATGGTGGTGCCGTGCGTTTTAGTTTGAATGGTAAAGATCTTGGTTTCCTTGGAAGAAAAGGCGCGATCGTAAAAAGTATTCGGATTACTTCACAAAATCTGAAGTAACGCTATGGCGTCACTCTCTTCCATCCAAAAAAAAATCGAACAGTTGTGCGAACAACTGCGCGAACACGATTACAAATATTACTCCCTTTCAGAACCGACGATTTCTGATATTGAGTATGATCAATTGATGACTGAACTCATCAACCTCGAAACGCAGTATCCGCAATTTCAATCTCCTGATTCCCCGACACAGCGAGTCGGCGGAGAACCGACAAAAGAATTTCACACTGTTACACACGATGTGCCGATGCTCAGTTTGGCAAACACGTACAGCGAACAAGAACTTTTTGATTTCGATAAGCGTGTCCATTCATTACTTGAACATGCGTCATATTCATACATTGCCGAACTCAAAATTGATGGTGTCGCAATCAGTTTGAAATATCGCAACGGTATTTTTGTGCAAGGAGCAACGCGCGGAGATGGCGAACAAGGAGACGATATCACCAACAATTTAAAAACAATTCGTTCTATCCCGTTGCGGTGCAGCGAAAAAATGAATTTCGAAGTACGTGGTGAAGTCTTTATGATGAAAAAAGATTTTGAGAAGATGAATGAAGGGCGTGCGCTTGCTGGAGAGAAACTTTTTGTCAATGCACGTAATTCCGCTTCCGGTACATTGAAATTACAAGATCCAAAAATTGTTGCCTCGCGGAAACTAAGCATGTGTTCCTATTTTCTTCGTTCGGAAGGAAGCAAAACAAAAAGTCATTTTGAGAACCTCCGGTTGCTGAAAAAACTTAATTTTGTTGTCAACGAACATACCCGCGCATGTGCAACAATGCACGATGTGATTGCTTTTTGCAACGAGTGGGAACACCGTCGCGCACAACTTCCATACGATATTGACGGTGTAGTGATAAAAGTAAATTCTCTTCAACATCAGGAGATACTCGGTGCAGTTGCTAAAAGTCCGCGCTGGGCAATTGCCTATAAATTTCCTGCGCAAAAAGTTGAAACAAAACTCAACGCTATTACACTTCAGGTCGGGCGCGTTGGCACAATAACACCTGTTGCCGAATTAACGCCTGTGTTTGTCGGCGGCTCTACGGTAAGCCGTGCAACATTGCATAACGAAGATTACATCAAGGAACTTGATATTCGCATCGGCGACATCGTGCAAGTTGAAAAAGGCGGCGATGTAATTCCGAAAGTGAGCGGCGTAAATCTTTCACTGCGCGAAAAAAAATCAGCGCCATTTACAATGCCGAAAACGTGCCCCGAATGTAATTCAAAAATTTTCCGTCCCGAAGGTGAGGCAGCATATTACTGTGAAAATTTTGAATGTCCCGCGCAAGTACGTGGCCGCATCGAACATTTTGCTCATCGCGGCGCAATGGATATTGAAGGACTTGGTGAAGCGGTTATTGATTTGCTCGTGAAAGAAAATCTCATTCACAATATTGCAGATATCTATTCGCTTAAAAAAGAATCGGTTTCACAATTAGAGCGCATGGGAGAAAAAAGCGCACAAAATTTACTTGACGCAATTGAATCAAGTAAAAAGAAACCGTTTCACAAAGTGTTATTCGGATTGGGAATCCGATACGTTGGCGCAGGTGTAGCAAAACTTTTAGCTGATGCGTTTCCTTCTATTGGACAATTACAACAAGCAACGGAAGAAGAGCTGGAAAATGTTGAGGGCATCGGTCCGCGTATTGCAGAAAGTGTTGTACGATTTTTCCATGATAACCATTCGAAGCAGCTTCTTCGCACACTCGATAGTGCAGGCATCACATTGTGTGGCGAAATACGAAAACAAAACCATTCTGCAATTTCAGGAAAAACATTTGTGCTGACCGGCGGATTGGAATCAATGTCTCGCGATAATGCAAAAGAGAAAATAGAATTGTTAGGAGGAAAAGTTTCTTCGAGTGTCAGCAAGAAAACGGATTTTGTGGTTGTCGGAACCGATGCAGGGTCAAAATTTCAAAAGGCAGTTGAACTCGGCATTAGAACTCTGAGCGAAAAAGAATTTATCACCCTTCTTCAGCA
>CAYHZL010000227.1:0-5312 GCA_964361075.1 uncultured Chitinophagaceae bacterium | reverse complement strand
CCAACGAAGCAACGTTTGCTGTGAGTTCTTTCTCTGTTTCCTCGAACGATATAAAAACGCCCGGTTCATTGTACAGCGTTGCGCCACGGACGAGAAACTCCATCGCAAAAAGTGTCTTTCCGCAACCCGCACCGCCGCATACAAGTGTCGGTCTCCCTTTCGGTAAACCGCCACCGGTAATTTCGTCCAAGCCTTGAATACTTGTGGGGGATTTTGGAAGGACATTGCGTTGAGATTGTGCTTCTTTTTTCTTCATGATATTTTATCTCCGGATATGTTTTTGTTTTTCTTACGAGTGGGTATCTCTAAAAATTAGTGTTAGCGAAAAAATATATTCGCATTTGAGAAATCAATGCTGGGGGGAGCGATAAAGCAACTTCCTACTGAGAAAAGATAGTATTTGAGTTGTTTATATTTTTATTTTTTAATCATTTTTTCTGTTTTTTATTTTTTATTGCTGTTAGGAGACACTTCTTCTATACTTGTCCTGAATGTAGTGAAATCAATTGTAGGTAACGAAACATATTGTAGGTTAAATTCATCAGTCCCACAACAGCAGTGGCTCGCTTAATGCCAATGGTTCGGATAAAAGAACCATTCATACTGTTTTCTACGAATCCAAAAATATGTTCAACGCGTGCGCGCACTTTAGATTTGATTCGGTTGCTTTCCTTTTGTTCTTCGGTAAGCGGTTTGTTTTTGTATCCCTTCTCGTGTACTTTATTTACCATTGCCACGTTGGAAATCGTTGTTTCTTGCACTTCCCCTGTGTACGCGCTGTCTGCGTATAATGCTTGCCCTTTATCTTTTTCGTTCAGTAATATTTCTAATGCTTGAGAGTCATGTACGCTTGCGCCACTTACAGTGTAACTGTCTATCAACTTACTCCCTAAATCAGCTTTGATGTGATTCTTATATCCATAATAGAGTTGGTTATTTTTTTTTGTCCACCGCGCATCGGTGTCTTTGTGAGGTAGTGTGTGCTTGTTTTTTTCTTCTTCCCATTCCTCTGGTATTGCTCCTTCTTTGAGCGTTTTGTTCTCTTCTCTGGTATTGCGTTGACGTGGAACTTCATGAAAACTTGCATCTACTAATTCGCCGCGGCGAACGATTAAGTGGTGGGCTTCTACTTGTTTGTAAAACAAATCAAATAATTTCCGCTCATTATCGTTTTCCTTCAGCTTTTCCTTAAATCTCCAGATCGTATTGGTATCCGGTACGGTGTGGCTGAAATCTAATCCTACAAAACGCTTGAATGTTAATCGGTCATTGAGTTGAAATTCCATTTGCTCATCCGATAAATTATACAGCCGTTGCACAATAATTATTTTCAACATCAATACGTAATCATACCCTTTTGCTCCCGCCTCGCTCTTGCGATCTGTCTTTTCATACATCGTGTTGAGCGTTTCCCTGAATATCTCAAAATCTATTGCTGTATTCAGCTTTTCTAACGGGTCTTTGAGTTTGCTCAGTTTTTCCAACTGCTCTACCTCATCAAAAAATCCCCTGGATAATTGCTTCCTGCTTGTTCTCATATATTCTTTTGTAATGGTTGAGTAATAAATGTATTATTTTTGCCAATTTTATATTACTCAAATTATTTTTTTAAATCCATTGTTTTTATGCCTATTTTGAGAACCGCCCAATAATAACGAATAGATAAATCTGAAAAACAATAGTCCAAAGGGATGATTTTTAGGACAACCAAGTAAGTAGACGTATTCGAAATAGTACATTGAAAAGTAAAATTACGTTATTCTACTTGAACTGAAAATAAATTACCTTCATCAAAAGAAATATCTCACACCGAAACCGGCATCAATGCCAAAGCCGGTAGAGGACGTAAGTTGAAGCGACGGAACGAGTTCAAGAAAGACATCAATTGGTGTATTATGAGGCAGCCATGCAATACCGAACACACCTCGAACTGCTACAGAGCCGTCGTAACCGGCGCCGCTGTTAATGCGTCCACCTAAACCATAGTACAGTGGAAATCGTTCAGACGAATGGATGGCGTAAAACGAATGCCACAGGTAATCCATGTGAAAATGAATACGGCTACCTCTATTATAATAGCCATAATAATTATTTCCCATCCAATCTCCTCCCATAGACCAGCCAAGTCCAAAATCGAAAGCATTGACAGGTGATGTCCATAACTTCGCACTGATTCCCGTCGGCTCACCGATGATCAAGCCAAGTCCGAATGTTCGCTGTTGTGCGTTGGATATCTGAACTGAGAAGAAGAGACACAACACAATAGTTGCAATTTTAAAATATTTCATAAAGATACTCCTTGTAGTCTGGTTTGTATATTTGTTGGTAATTCTTTCGATTGATTTCTATTCTTGAGAACAGATAACGTTATCGAATCAACCGTTTTTTTTCTTATAGAAGATGTAGAACTTTATCTTAGATGTTTTTTGTGAAGACAAAAAAAATCCTACATCATAAGTGTGTAGGATTTTTCTTTTGTAATAATTCTATTCTTTAATGGGCAGTTCTAAAATTTCAAAAAAATAAATTATACCACAAAGACGCGGAGACGCAAAGTATAAATTTCTATTGGTTATTATTTTCTTTCATTGCGCCTTTGCGTCTTCGCGGTGAAAGGAAACTTAATTTTTGGAACCGCCCTAATAATCATCCGGATGTCCATCGTTATTAGAATCTTTACCTCCGCGACCTTTTTCAAACGATTTTTTTATTGCTTGGTTAATCAGTTCTTGGTTTTGCTTTGATGTATTTGTCGGATCCAACAATGCACCGGTATTGAGATCCTTAAACCAGTCCCCGGTATTAAACCGCAGAGCCATGTTTACAGAATTTGTAGAAACGGCAATTGTGAAATTACCTTTCAATTTAAATTCAACTTCAATGTTTGTTTTGTACGCAAACGGAACCCATATTCCATTTTGTTTTATTTTCCCCCATACAGCAATACTATAACCCATCATTGAATCATTGTTTGCAGCAACCATTCGGTGATTGTGTTCATCGCTATCTTCGTATTTTTCACCTTTATGGAAAGTGTGAATTTTAAATTTAATACCTGTGTATGTACCTGCGGGGAGTGTCTGGTTTGCAAAACTTACCGAATTTGAATCTCGAAGATGAATAATAAACGGTCCCTTAAATGTGTAGTTTAATTCATTTTCAGTTTCTGTTGTATCTTTTCCAGCGGTATCGATTGTTGCTGATTCAATGTGTGATTCAAATTTTATTCTTTGAAATACAGCAACGATGCTGTCTATCCGCATCGAATCAATAACAGCGGTTTTTGAAAACGATGTGTTTGAACCTACCTTAGAAAATCCAACCGAAAGAGTAACAACAGAAGTAGCTGAATCTGAAGCGACAGGATCGTTTGAATTTTTACAACCAACTGCGATACCCAAAAGAGCGATGAATATACTAAATGTGAAAATATTTTTCTTTTTCATTACCATTCCTTTTTATTTAGATGAATACCTCAATGTAATACACAATGATTTCAGCATTATGCACGTTCTTTCATTTTAAATGTTCAACAGTCAAGATTCCCTTTGTTTGATAAAGGGAATAAAATCTCCCCTGAACTGTGAAATAGTATACCGATGATTACGTTGAAAAGTAATAGATCGAAAGGATGAAAAAGGAGTTAATCCTTTTTCAACGATGAAGTGCACTATGAAGAAACAATTACCAGACTGGTTGAAGTGTGCGGATTGCTGTACGATAACGAAAGACGGTCAGGTACCCGACCTCAAAAAAAATAACCACAAAGAGTGCGTAGAATAGAATAATAATAATCAATTACCTCGTCCCACTTACAAGACCGCCTCGTATCAGCCAAAGCTGATGCGCCTCTGGCGCAATTCTTTCCCACAAATTCTACGTGTGCATTGCAGCAACACATTGTAAAAAAATCAAGTTAAATTTTTCAGTAACGAAAAAATAATATTGCTCTCTATTCTGGTAACGCAATGGTAGTGTTATAGAGTACGATTTTTATTTTGGTGTGCTGAAGAGTTGTGTCCCCAAAAGGATTCGAACCTCTGTTTCGAGCCAGAGAAGCTCGCGTCCTAGGCCTCTAGACGATGGGGACGGTCTAAAATAGAAATAATATTTCAATTTACAATCAAGTTATTTATATGTTGAAAATTTTTTTCAGCACAGTTTCTGTCGCTTGCGATGTGCGGAGAATATCTTCTTCGGTGTGCGCAGTTGAAATAAACGCTGCTTCAAATTGTGATGGTGCGAGATAGATTCCTTGTTCCAACATTCCGTTAAAATATTTTCCGAATTTTTTTGTATCCGAAAGTTTTGCTGAAGCGTACTCTTTCACTTTTTCTGCAGTAAAGAACAGTGTGAACATCGAACCAACTCTGTTGATGGAAAGTGGAAGATGATAGTGAGCAATCAATTTTTTCACATTGCTTTCTAACAAGCCGGAACGTTGTTCGAGAATGTCATATATGGATGGTGTGCTTTTTAATTTCTTCAACATTGCAAGACCAGATGCCATCGCCAATGGATTTCCTGATAACGTACCTGCTTGATACATCGGTCCGGCTGGCGCGACCATTTGCATAATTTCTTTTTTCCCGCCGTACGCGCCAACCGGCAATCCGCCGCCGATAATTTTTCCTAATGTTGTCAGATCAGGTTTGATGTTGTAGCGTTCTTGCGCGCCGCCCAATGCAACACGAAATCCGGTCATCACTTCATCAAAAATAAATACAACACCGTATTTATCGCACAGCGTTCGCAATCCAGAAAGAAATCCTTCGTCTGGCGGAATGCAGCCCATGTTACCGACAACCGGTTCAACAATAATTGCTGCAACTTGTTGCGGATTCGCTTCGAGTAATTGCTGCACAGAAACCAAATCATTAAATGTTGCAGTTAATGTTGCGCTGCCGATTGAGTGAGGAACACCCGGACTATCAGGAACTCCCAACGTCATCGCACCGGAACCGGCTTTAATTAAAAATGAATCTGCATGACCGTGATAGCACCCTTCGAACTTAATAATTTTTTCTCTTCCGGTGTATGCGCGTGCAAGACGAATGGCGCTCATCGTCGCTTCAGTACCGGAATTTACCATCCGCACCATTTCAATAGAAGGAACGATGGATGAAATGAGTTCTGCCATCTCAATTTCGCGTTTTGTCGCAGCGCCGAAACTGGTTCCGTCAGCCGCCGCTGTAACAATCGCTTCAATTATTTCCGGATGTGTGTGCCCCAAAATCATCGGTCCCCACGACCCGCCATAATCAATAACTTCATTGCCAGATTCATCCCACATGCGCGAGCCGGATGCTTTT
>CAYHZL010000226.1:0-5357 GCA_964361075.1 uncultured Chitinophagaceae bacterium | reverse complement strand
GATGGTTTGCGAGATCTCCCGACAATCAGCAACGGGCAGGAATATTATTTGGCGGTAACTTCATACTACCGTTCCACTATTCCGGGATTTTTGCCGCAAGTTCTAGAATCTGCACCTGCACGTATTCAAGTTACCCCGCATCTTCCTAACTCCGGCACTCAATACAATGCTTCAATCGGGGATACAATTACTGGTGTTTCGCATACCGGCACATCAGAAGGAAGTGTAGTTGTTGGAGTTGTTGATCCTTCACGTTTAACATCCGATACGTATAAATTGGGATTCACGGGAACAGCAACATCCAAAACATATTCTGTAACCAATACTACAAAAAATACAGTTGTGTATTCTGGCGGCCGCAGTCTCGGTGCCGATTATGGCGGAACAGATGGCGACTATGTTACAGTTGATGGCATGCTTGTTCGTGTGGATGATGCAGCAGGCGTTAGTAATACTGAAACTAAATGGACAGGAGGAAAGTCTTGGTTTAAAGGTACAGGCGATAACTGGGGCGGAGATGCGTATGCCGGATTTAACGATGGTGCTTTACCTGGTATCCGAGCCGGAGAACACCTTGGTGCAATGGGTCCGTCATTTCCGTTAGCCAATATTTATCCAATTGTAGTTGTATTTGATGCCACGAAACCTCAGAAAGCATATCGCTTAGTTCGTAACACAACGTTAACAAATAATACCTACATGGTTGGTCGAGGTTGGACAAGTGGAAGTGTGATCAAAGATACTCTGCCATTTGTTGATGTTCCATTCAAAGCATACGACTACAGTAATCCATCGGCACCGCGCCAACTTACAGTTGCATTCCGCGATCAAAATAGAAATGGTAAATGGAATATTGTTGCCGGTGGATCAGGAGTAGAATTTTTTATGATCTATGATCAAAGTTATGATTCTACAGGTTCGCAATTTGCACAACCACCATTACCAAACGAGGCAACCGGTGGCACCAAAGCAAAAATCGTTTATATGGTTGATTTACAATTGAGCGATACGCTGAAAGTGATGAGTCAAGATACAGGACGGTTCGTCATTACTCCACGTTTACGATTTACTTCTGGTGATCTCTATACATGGTCACCGGCTGCAAGGGCTGCACAGTATAGTAAAACCGATCTTGCAAAAGCAGAAGCAGATCGTATTCAAGTATTTCCAAATCCGTACTATGCATTCAATCCGGCAGAAACAAATCGTTTTAATCCTTTTGTAACATTCAGTCATTTGCCCGATGAAGCAACAATTCGTATTTACAATTTGGGCGGTCAGCTTGTTCGGGTAATCAGCAGAAATAATCCAAGTTCTCAATTTGAACGCTGGGATCTAAAGAATCAGTATGGTTTACCTGTTGCGAGCGGTATCTATGTTGCATACATAGATATGCCAAAGATTGGTAAATCAAAAATTCTTAAGATTGCTATCATTCAAGAACAAGAAGTTCTGGATACTTACTAAACGAAACTGAACTAGGAGATTATACTATGAAAAAAATATTAGTAAACATGTTTATAGCATGTGTCTTGGTGAGTTCACCAGACTTATATGCACAAAATAAACGTGCAGGTACTGCTGCTGCTACTGAATTGTTAATTCCAGTTGGAGCTCGCGATATTGCTATGGGTGGTGCAACGGTTGCAACATCTCAAGGTTTGGAATCTATTCATTGGAATCCAGCGGGTATCGGGCATTTGGGATATTCTGCAGCTGCGATGTTCTCTTCGATGAATTATATTGCTGACATTGGAGTGAGTTATGGATCTGTTGGTGTATCATTTGAAGGCTTTGGTGTTTTAGCATTAAGCGTAAAGTCATTAAATATTGGTAACATTCTTATAACAACTACAGACGATCCGGACGGTGATGGTGGAAGGATATTTACGCCAACATTTGTTACTGTTGGCTTATCATACGGACGCGCCCTCACAAATTCCATCTCGGTCGGCACTACGTTTAAATTAATTACCGAACAAATAGACCGAGTAGCTGCGAACGGACTTGCAATAGATTTTGGTGTTCAATATAGCAACGTGGCAAACATCAGCGGTTTAGCCGTTGGTGTTGCCATTAAAAATATAGGACCACAAATGAAATATGACGGTTCGGGTTTACTCCGTACTGCAACAGCAAATGACGGCAGCAGACCTCAGCAGCGGTATAAAAGTGAAGCGGCAAGTTTTGAACTTCCCTCTTTAATGGAAATTGGTGTTTCATATTCTCGGAAGATCGATGACATGCTCGATTTCAATGTGAACAGTGTGTTTGCCAATGACAACCTCTACTTAGATGAATATAAAGTAGGCGGGGAAGTTGGTGTATCACTTGAGACGATACGATTGTTTGGTCGTGCTGGAATGTCCTTTATTCCACAATTTTCTGATCAGTTCAGTGGTGAGACAAGTATCTTCAATACTCCATCACTAGGCGCTGGATTATTTTATGATGCAAGTGATGTTGATATAACAATTGATTTTGCCTACCGTAGTGTCAAGAACTTCGGTTCGAATTCAATTTTTTCAGTTAAGCTCGGATTTTAATTCAGAGTTATTAGTTAAAGGGCATCTCTAAAAACTAGTCCCGAAGGGATCCCTTCGGGATTACGAAACCTTCAAGGTTTTTATTTTTGTGATGTACCATAAAATTTTAACATCACAAAATTTGGTCAAAATAAACCTTGAAGGTTTTTAGAGATGCCCTTAAGATGATGGAGAATTATGAAAACTGTATTTTTAGAACTGCCCTAAATAGAAACCCGAGATCTTTAAGATCTCGGGTTTATGAGTGAAAAACCCATGAATCAAAAAAGAAGAGAATTCATTAAAACATCAGCGCTTGTTGCAGGCTCGGCGATGTTCGCCGGCAATTCATCGGAAGCATTGGCAAAGACATATCTCGGTAACACAAAATCCGCGCGGCTCAAGTTGACGTTCAAACCGTACACGTTGAAACTGAAGCACGTCTTCACCATTGCAACAAGTTCGCGCACAACAACGCCGGTGATGTTGACGCAAATCGAATACGGCGACGTTATTGGTTACGGCGAAGCGTCTATGCCGCCGTACCTCGGCGAGTCGCAAGAAAGCGTCGCGGCGTTTCTGTCGAAAATTGATTTGAGCAAGTACGAAAATCCGTTTGAGCTTGAAACAATTCTTGCGGATGTAGATGCACTCGCGCCGGAAAATCCCGCGGCGAAAGCATCTATCGATATTGCGCTCCACGACCTTGTCGGAAAAATTATGAACCAGCCGTGGTACAACATCTGGGGATTACCGAAAGACAAAACGCCGTACACATTTTACACGATTGGCATTGATAAGCCTGATGTTGTCCGGCAGAAAGTGAAAGAAGCTGCGGAGTTTAAAAGTCTGAAAGTAAAACTGGGCCGCGATACCGACAAAGAAATGATCGAAACAATTCGCTCTGTAACCGACAATCCGTTGTGTGTGGATGTGAATCAAGGTTGGAAGGACAAGCAGTTTGCGCTCGAGATGATTCACTGGCTCAAAGAAAAAGGTGTCGTGTTTGTCGAGCAGCCGATGGCGAAAACAGCGTACGACGAGCATGCGTGGCTCACCGAACGCAGTCCGCTGCCGATTATCGGCGATGAAGCCGTGCAGCGTTTGGCTGACGTGAAGAAAGCGCACGGCGCGTACTCCGGCATCAACATCAAATTGATGAAAAGTACAGGCATGCGGGAAGCACACAAAATGATTCTTCTCGCTCGTTCGCTGGGAATGAAAGTAATGATCGGTTGCATGTCTGAGACATCGTGCGCCATTTCCGCCGCATCGCATCTTTCGCCGATGGCGGACTGGGCAGATCTGGACGGCGCGCTTCTCATCAGCAACGATGTGTTCGACGGAACGAAGGTCATTGACGGCAAAGTAACGCTGACAGACAACCCCGGCATAGGAGTGATGAAGTTGTTGAAATAAAAGTAATAGTTACGCTGAGCGAAGTCGAAGCATCCCAGACGTGATCTGTATTTTTTTTGAAGAAAGTATGAAATCAATTCAAGTGATGAGGCATGCAGGCAGCAACATTACCAACGCCGTGAAGAGACAGCCCGCAATTCTCACTTCAAATATTTTGCTAACGCAAAAGTGCGTTCAAAGGAGAAGACGATGCAGACTGTGTTCGAGACCGGAATTTCAATAAGGTTTCCAAGCATTGAAGGTCATACATTTCCTTTCCTTTTACTTACACTAAAAACAACCGTTAACCTTACCTTGCATACCATGAAAAACACTGTGCTCTTTTTCATCCTTGCCGTCACCGTTTATGCAACAGCGCTGGCGGCAGACAATGTGCTTCATAATAAATTCTTGAATCGCCTTCACGCAATCGCCGACACTTCCGACTGCGTTGTCGGCGTTGCGATTAAAGATTTGAAATCCGGCGAAGAGTTTTTGATCAACGAGAATGAAATTTTTCCGCAAGCAAGTTCCATAAAGATTCACATCCTTGCAGAACTGTACCGCCAAGCTGCTACGAAAAAGATTTCTCTATCAGACATGAAAACATTACCGCCTTCGATGAAAGTTGGCGGCGGAGGCATCTTGAGTGAACTTGGAGACAACACAGTCTCAATGAGCTTACGCGATTACGCCGTGTGCATGATGGTGGTAAGCGACAACGCGGCTACCAATCTTCTGATTGATGTCGTCGGAATGAACAACGTAAATGCGTCTCTGCAATCTCTTGGTGCAACGCAAACAAAACTCCAGCGCGTAATGATGGATACGAAAGCGTCCGCCGCCGGACGAGAGAACATCAGCACGTCGCACGAAGCAATAGTGGTGCTGGAAAAATTGTACAACGGCACGCTTGTGAACAAGCAGGCATGCGATGATATGATTTTAATAATGAGCAAAGAAAAGAAAACGCCTCTGCACAATGGCGTACCGAGTACAGTGAAGGTTGCTGACAAAGGTGGTAAGTTGGACGGCGTGCGATGCGGTGTTGGAATTGTCTATCTCGAAAACAATCCGTACATCATTTGCGTGATGACGAAATTGCTGATGAACGACGAAGACGGCTCGCGCATCATCTCGCTCATTTCACGGTTGGCATACAATTATTTCGAGCGGAAAGCAAACTCGAACGAGTTTGGAAGAAAGATACCGAAATAAAAAAAATGAGACCATCAAGGTTTCAAAAACCTTGATGGTTTTTATTAGAACTTCACGCCGACAGAAAAGTAGTGGACATCTTTTAATCGCCCAAAATCCTGGAAGGCGTAATCAAAATAACGACTTTTTAAGGGACGACTATTTTTTCACTAAACCAATTTAAAAAAAATGTATTTTTATTGCAAGAACACTTGACAATTGCAGTAGCACTCTTTA
>CAYHZL010000225.1:0-5383 GCA_964361075.1 uncultured Chitinophagaceae bacterium | reverse complement strand
CAGTGCCGAAGGTGGCAACGCCATTCCCTTGGAACATCCCTTCGGGAAAAGGGGGAGAAGCAAAGAGGGGGTGATTCGCCGCGGCGAACGAATTTATAATTTGCCACGCTGAGTAGCGCGTTCAGTACGCCTTCGGCGAATTTTTTTCAAAGAAAGTAACTCGAAATTTTCAATTTTTAACCTCTTGATTTATTTGAGGTTACAACGAGTTACTTAGGAGTTACAAAGAAAAATAGTAATTACACTTTATAATTTGTTGAACATGCCACCAGTAAAAGTAACGATAGACGGAATTCAATACGAAGCGGATAACAAGAAAACAATTATCGAAGTTGCGGAAGAAAACAATGTTCACATTCCGCATTTTTGTTGGCACAATAAACTTTCTCCTGCCGGAAATTGCCGCATGTGTTTGGTGGAAGTTGAAAAAATGCCGAAACTTCCCATTGCGTGTATGACACAAGTTGCCGACGGCATGGTTGTTCATACACAAAGTGAAAGAGCAATTGCTGCACGTACAGCTGTTAACGAATTTATTCTCATCAATCATCCTCTCGATTGTCCTATCTGCGATGAAGCAGGCGAATGTAAACTTCAAGATTATTCCTACAAGTATTCTTCCGGTCAAAGCCGATTCGTAGAAAATAAAGTTCACAAAGAAAAACGTGTAGAGATTGGTCCGCGCGTGATGTTCGATGCGGAACGGTGTATTTCGTGTTCGCGTTGTATTCGTTTCTGCGATGAAATTGCCGGCGTGCATCAATTGGAATTTGTTCAGCGCGGAGATTTTACAACAATTCAAACTTTCCCCGGTACATCACTCGACAATCCGTACTCGATGAATGTTGTTGATATTTGTCCTGTTGGTGCGTTGACGAATAAAGATTTCCGATTTAAATCCCGCGTATGGGAAATGTCATTCACGGAAAGTGTCTGCCAAGGATGTGCTCGCGGATGTAATATCGAAATCGGAGTGCGCAACAATGAAATTCTTCGTCTTACACCGCGCACGAATGATGATGTGAACAGCGCGTGGATGTGTGATAGCGGCAGATTGAATACGTGGAAACATGTCAATGCCGAGACGCGAATAAAATCTCCGAAGATTCGCAAAGAAGGGCAGCTTGCTGAAGTCGGTTGGGATGAAGCGATTGCTAAAGTTGCATCGGAATTAAAAACATTCCACAAAAATGAAATTGCATTGCTTGGTTCCGCGTTTGCAACCAACGAAGATAATTATCTTTTTGCAAAATTTGCGAAGGATGTTCTTGGTGTTCATACAATTGATTTTGCTCGTCATCGTGTTGAAGGTGACGAAGATGCAATTCTTATTCGCGCAGATAAAACGCCGAACACTACCGGTGCCGAAGAAGTTGGTGTTGTTCCGCGCGATGGTGGTCTGCATTTTGCTGAAATTATTCATGCCATAAAAGAAGGCAAGATAAAAGCGCTGTATTGTTTGGAAGATGACATTGCGGCAATTCCCGAAATGGAAAAAGTATTGTCGCGATTAGAATTTTTTGTCATTCATGCAACGAATCATACCAAGAGCACTGAACTTGCCGATGTAGTGTTGGCATGTTCTACCTTCGCAGAAAAAAATGGTACTGTTACAAATTTTCAAAATCGTGTACAGCGAATTCGTTCTGCAGTGGCAACATTGGAACAAGATCGAGCATTGGACGGATTTGAAATGAGTCGCTGGGATAAATTTGCATCGCACAATGATAAGTGGGGCAAAGGTCCGAAACGCGATGCACGACCATCGTGGAAAATTATTGCAAGCATTGCCGGCGTTATGGGCGCAAAATTTAAGTACAATGCTGCGGATGAAGTGTTCAATGAAATAGCACAAAAGGTTGAAAGCTTCAAAGGTCTTTCATATCTGAAAATCGGAAAAAAAGGTGCGCAGTTAAAAAAAAAGAAAACTGAAGTCGCTGCGTAAAAAAATTAATTTAAATTATCTATCGTTATGGATGTAATGTTTGTTGTTGAACCGCTCGTAAAAATTGGAATCGTTTTTGGTATTAACCTTACACTTGTTGCATATCTGGTGTTGGCAGAGCGCAAAGTAAGTGCGTATATGCAAAACAGAATTGGACCGAACCGCGTTGGACCGTATGGCTTGCTTCAACCTGTTGCAGACATTGTGAAATTATTTTTGAAAGAAGATATTGTGCCGACGGCTGCAAATAAATTTGTCCACAGTTTGGCGCCGCTTATTTCTCTCACCGTTGCGGTTACAACATTCGCCGTTATTCCTTTCGGTAGTCCAATTGTCATCAACGGACATGAATACAAGTTGATGATTGCCGATGTGAATATTGGTATTCTCTATATCCTTGCACTTACATCGCTTGGTGTGTACGGTATTACGTTAAGCGGATGGTCTTCGAATAACAAATATTCGCTGCTCGGCGGACTTCGTTCATCGGCACAAATGATCAGTTATGAACTTTCGATGGGCTTATCCATCATCGGCGTGATTATGATTGCGGGTTCGTTGCAGTTAGATAAAATTGTTGTGCATCAAGGCGGTTATTTATTTGGATTTATTCCGAAGTGGAATATGATTCTTCAGCCGCTTGGTTTCATCACGTTTGTTGTTGCTTCATTTGCAGAAACAAATCGTTTGCCGTTCGATCTTCCTGAAGCAGAACCGGAACTTGTTGCCGGCTACCATACGGAATATTCAGGAATGAAATTCGGTCTGTTCTTTCTTGCCGAATATGCGAACATGATTACGTCATCCGCAGTAATTGTAACATTGTATCTTGGCGGCTGGCAATTTCCATTTGTTGAAATGTTCGGTTTCTCACCGCTGACTCTAACATTGTTTCAACTCGGTGCGTTTGCAGTAAAAACCGGAATGGTGCTGTTCTTCTTTATTGTTGTCCGCTGGTCGTTACCACGGTTCAGATATGACCAGTTGATGAATATCGGTTGGAAAATAATGCTTCCGCTTTCTTTACTGAATATTCTTCTCACCGGAGTAGCAATTCTTTATCACATAAAATAAAAACATTGAGTATGCAGGAAAAATATCTTCAACGAAGTGAAATTATTCGAAAGAAAGATTTAACATTTTGGCAAAAAATTTATCTACCGGAAATTTTCAAGGGGATGGCGCTTGCTGTCAGCCAGATGTGGAAACCGAAATTCACACAACAATATCCGGAAGTAAAATTTAAACCTAATCCTTCGTTCCGCGGACGTCCGGTGTTAGTGGAAGAAAACGGTGTGGAACGTTGTGTTGCGTGCGGATTATGCAGTCGTGTGTGCCCTGCGCTTGCAATTGAAGTACAAGCCGGCGAAACACAGCTTGGTAAAGAACGTTATCCTGAACGATTTGAAATAAACATGACGCGATGTATTTTCTGTGGCTTCTGTGAGGAAGTGTGTCCTGAAGAAGCAATCATCATGAGTAATGAATATGAGCTTGCATTTTCAAATCAGCAAGAATCAATTTTTGGAAAAGATAAATTATTGAAATCGATTGAAGAGATGCGTCCGCGTTTGGATTTTCTAAAACAGAATAGATAATTATGAAGTAATTTACTTTACATTGCCATTGCCGAAGAGTTTTCCGCAATGGCTTTTTTGTTATAAAAAAATGTAAGCCACATTCGCCGCGGCGAATGTGGTTATGTTTTCTCTTAGTGCTTTTATGGCGAAGCCATCCCGTTGGGATAAGAAATTATTTGAAATATTTATCACGTTGAGTAGTTACAAAAAAATTGCATTCACTGAACACATCATGTTACAATTAATGGGGTTGATATGCTTACCGTCGTTTTAAGCGCAGCCACGTATGGCATCAATGCGTATCTCATCGAAATAGAAACCAATATCGAAAACACTGTTCCGAATTTTTTTATGGTCGGCTTGCCCGACAACGCCGTGAAAGAATCCCGCGAGCGTGTAGCTACCGCAATAAAAAATGCCGGATTTGTCT
Source organism: uncultured Chitinophagaceae bacterium (assembly GCA_964361075.1). GTDB lineage: Bacteria > Bacteroidota > Ignavibacteria > UBA10030 > UBA8401 > CAYHZL01. Next base: position 1,428 of record CAYHZL010000225.1, on the reverse strand, counting down.
ATCCAAATAAACGCGTAACAATAAATCTTGCGCCTGCCGATGTGAAGAAGGAAGGTTCTGCATACGATCTACCGATCGCCATTGGCATGCTTGCATCAAGCGGACAGGTGAGCGAAGAGTTTTTAAAAGAATTTATTGTGCTTGGTGAATTGGCATTAGATGGTGCATTGCGTCCGGTGCATGGTGTGCTGCCGATTGCGCTTGAAGCAAAGAAAAAAAATATACGTGGAATAATTCTGCCGAAAGAAAATGCAAAAGAAGCAGCGATGGTTGAAGGCATTGACGTGTACGGAATTGATTCGTTGCAGCAAGCAGTGGAAGTCATCGGCAAGCGAAATTCAAATGTTGAGCCAATGCGCATTGATATGCATGAAATTTTTTCTGCGGAACAACATCACATCGCAGATGTCTCCGATGTGAAGGGACAGGAAAATGTGAAACGTGCATTGGAAGTTGCAGCAGCAGGCGGACACAATATTATTATGATTGGTCCGCCCGGTTCCGGAAAAACAATGCTGGCGCGCCGCCTTTCCGGTATTCTTCCGCCGATGACATTTGATGAAGCAATTGAAACAACAAAAATACATTCTGTTGCAGGAATGTTGCCGCCGAACACTCCGCTTGTTTCAGCGCGTCCGTTTCGTTCGCCGCATCATACCATTTCCGATAGCGCGCTTGTTGGCGGAGGAACAATTCCGCGACCGGGAGAAATTTCTCTTTCGCATCATGGTGTTTTATTTTTGGATGAGCTTCCGGAATTTGCACGCAATGTGTTAGAAGTGTTGCGTCAACCGTTAGAAGATGGAAAAGTAACAATCAGTCGTTCAAAAATGTCGCTCGATTTTCCTGCAAATTTTATGTTGGTGTGCGCTATGAATCCTTGTCCGTGCGGCAATTTCGGAAATCAGAATCATGAATGCACATGTTCGCCAATGCAGATTCAAAAATATATGGCGAAAATTTCCGGTCCGCTGCTAGATCGAATTGATATTCATATTGAAGTGCCGGCGGTGAAGGTAACGGAACTTGCGCAAAAAAAATCGGGCGAATCTTCTTCAACCATTCGTGCACGTGTAGTTGCTGCTCGCGCACTTCAGACGAAGCGATTTGAAAATCGTTCGCAGATGTTTTCAAATGCTGATATGCAATCGAAAGATATTCGCGAGTACTGCAAAATTGATTCGACCGGTGAAGAACTGCTGAAGATGGCAATGACAAAACTCGGACTTTCCGCACGCGCATACGACCGCATTTTAAAAGTAGCGCGCACCATTGCCGATTTAAATGCCAGTGCCGAAATTCGTACAGAACATTTAAGCGAAGCGATTCAGTACAGAAGTTTAGACAGAAATTTATGGATGGGGTAGAGTAGAAAGGATGAAGGATGAAGGATGAAGGATGAAGGATGAAGGATGAAGGATGAAGGAT
>CAYHZL010000224.1:0-5398 GCA_964361075.1 uncultured Chitinophagaceae bacterium | reverse complement strand
ATTTAGTATCTTCGCGCTTGCTGCTGAAAAAATTTATTTGTCTTCTACAGCAATACAACATAAACACATTACAATTGAGAATACTATTCCGGAAGAACTTGAAATTCACGCTGACCTAAATATGATTGACATGGTATTGCGCAATCTTATTTCCAACGCAATAAAATTTACGCCGCAGAACGGCGCCATTACGTTGCAAGGAAGTGTGCACAATAATTTTGCACACATAACCGTACGAGATTCCGGCCGCGGAATGAGTATGCAACAGCAACAAGCATTGTTTAGCATGCAAACTCTTTCAACAACAGGAACTGACTATGAAACAGGCACCGGCGTCGGATTAGTACTTTCAAAAGAATATATAGAAAAAAATGGCGGGACAATTCGTGTGCAGAGCGAGTTGGGTAAAGGAAGCGCATTTACGTTTACCGTTCCGCTAGGAAAAGAAGAAGCGTAGAACAAAAACTCCCGAAGCATTCACACACTTCGGGAGTTTTTTACTTTTTAGGGCGGTTCCAAAAATTAAGTTTTTTTCGCCACGAAGACACAAAGGCACAAAGAAAACAAATAATAATAAACATTTTGCGGCTTCGCGTCTTTGCGGTAAAGTTTTTTTTGAATTAATAGAACCGCCCTTTACTCAACTACTAAAATACTTATTAGTAGCGGTAATATTCCGGTTTGAACTTACTTTGCACCAACGCACGGATGCAATTTTTTCATCTAAATCCCATTTGTCGTCGTGGTTTCTTTTCTTCTTTTATCAATTGTTTAATTGCTTCAAAGACAAGTTGAAATTGCTTGTCGTGATATTGATACTTCTTTTCCAACGCTTCTATCTTTTTCGTTAGCTCAATATTGCCTTGCATTAACTTCCGCAATTGAACAAAAGTTCTCATAATAGCAATATTCACTTCAATGGCACGCTTGCTATTTAAAATTCCAGAAAGCATTGCAACGCCTTGCTCAGTGAAAGCAAACGGTAAAAATTTTGAGTGTTTTCCACGTCTTGAATTTTTTCCATTTTTCCCATCCAATTTCTTTAACATCACAAATTGTGATCTTAAAGAAATGTATTCCTCCGGTGTTAACTGAAACATAAAATCGTCAGGAAAACGATCAATGTTTCTTCTGACTGCTTGTTTCAAAACTCTGGTCTCAACTTCATACAATAAAGCAAGATCAAAATCTAATATTACTTTTTCGTAACTACTCAGCGTGGCAAATTAAAAATTCGTTCGCCGCGGCGAATCACCCCCTCTTTGCTTCTCCCCCTTTCTGGGGGAGAAAATTCCCTCCCCTAAAAGGGGAGGGAAAAAGGGTGGGGTTGTTTTTCACTGAGCAGTTACACTTTTTCACCGCGAATAAAATAAATTTGAGCCGCGATGTTTTCCGATTTCAAAACAAGATTACTCATTATTAATTCTCCCTTCAATACTGATCGAATAAAAACTCCCGATAGCGTTCGCACGCTTCGGGAGTTTTTTACTTTTTACTCAACTACTAAAATACTTATTAGTAGCGATAATATTCCGGTTTGAATGGACCTTCCACCGGCACGCCGATGTACTCAGCTTGCTCTTTCGTCAACACATCTAACTCGACGCCAAGTTTTGCCAAATGCAAGCGCGCTACTTTTTCATCGAGATGTTTCGGTAACATGTACACTTTCTTTTCGTAATGGTCACTGTTGTTCCACAATTCAAGTTGCGCAAGCACTTGATTGGTGAACGAGTTGCTCATGACAAACGACGGATGCCCCATTGCGCAACCAAGATTTACCAAACGACCTTCGGCAAGCACAATAACATCTTTACCATCAATTGTATATTTATCTACTTGCGGCTTGATCGTATCTTTTGTCTGTCCGTAATTTTTGTTCAGCCACGCCATATCAATTTCGATATCGAAATGACCGATGTTGCAGACGATCGCTTTATCTTTCATTTTGCGGAAATGTTTTTCCGTAACAATATTTTTATTGCCGGTGGTCGTTACAATAATATCTGCTTCAACAACTGCAGTTTCCATCTTCTTCACTTCGTATCCTTCCATCGCTGCTTGCAGCGCACAGATCGGATCGACTTCTGTTACAATAACGCGAACACCTGCACTGCTTAATGATTCTGCAGAACCTTTACCAACATCACCGAAACCGGCAACCACGGCAATTTTTCCTGCAAGCATTAAATCAGTTGCACGGCGAATTGCATCAACGAGCGATTCGCGGCAGCCGTACTTGTTATCAAATTTCGATTTGGTTACCGAATCGTTGACGTTGAATGCCGGCATAAGCAATGTGCCGTTCTTCATACGCTCGTATAAGCGATGCACACCGGTTGTTGTTTCTTCCGAAAGTCCTTTAATGCCTGCGGCGAGTTCAGAAAATTTATCGAATACCATGTTCGTCAAATCGCCGCCGTCATCAAGAATCATGTTGAGCGGTTTGCCGCCTTTAAATGCAAACAATGTTTGTTCGATACACCAATCAAATTCTTCCGCAGTCATTTCTTTCCATGCGAAGACCGGAATACCTGCCGCAGCAATTGCCGCCGCCGCGTGATCTTGTGTTGAAAAAATATTGCATGAAGACCACGAAACTTCTGCGCCAAGATCAGCAAGTGTTTCAATTAACACTGCTGTTTGAATTGTCATGTGCAAACATCCGGCAATACGCGCACCGGCAAGCGGCTTCTTTCCGCGAAATTCTTCGCGAAGCGACATCAAGCCCGGCATTTCTGTTTCTGCAAGATGAATTTCTTTTCTTCCCCACGGTGCAAGGGAAATATCTTTTACTTTATATGCTAATTTTTTTTCTGCTACTTCTGACATAATTATTTCTCCAAAAATTGTATTCAGTTCAAAAAAAATTCCGTCAAGACTATCAGCCTCAACGGAATTGTTAAATAATATTTACTTCGCTGCTTTCTTCAACAATGGAACGAGATCCAAATGTTCCCACGTAAAATCTTTATCGTTGCGTCCGAAGTGTCCGTACGCAGCAGTCTTTCTGTAAATTGGACGAAGCAGATCGAGACGTTTGATAATACCGCGCGGTGTCATATCAACTTCTTTTTTCAAGATGTTTGAAATTTCTGCATCAGACACAACGCCTGTGCCGTAGGTGTTCACATAAATTGAAACCGGTTCTGCAACACCAATTGCATACGCAACTTGAATGAGACATTCTTCCGCAAGTCCGGCTGCTACAACATTTTTTGCAAGATGACGTGTTGCATACGCTGCACTGCGATCAACTTTGGATGGATCTTTTCCGGAGAATGCACCGCCGCCGTGAGGAGCGCGTCCGCCGTAGGTATCAACAATAATTTTTCGTCCTGTTAAACCGCTGTCACCGTGTGGTCCGCCGATTTCAAAACGTCCGGTCGGATTAACATAGTACTTTGTTTTTTTATCGAGAAAGCGTGCAGGAATAATTTTTTTAATAACATGGTTGATAACATCTTCACGAATTTTTTTCTGCGAAACATCCGGATCGTGTTGCGTGGAAATAACAACGGCGTCAACACGAACAGGTGTGCGTCCGTCATACTCAATCGTTACTTGCGATTTTGCATCCGGACGAAGATACGGCATGAGTTTCAAATTTTTCTTTCTGATATCTGCTAATTTTTTTACAAGCTGATGCGCATACATAATCGGTGCCGGCATAAATTCCGGTGTTTCATTATTTGCATACCCGAACATCATTCCTTGATCACCAGCGCCGCCGGTATTCACGCCCATTGCAATATCAGGTGATTGCGAGTGAAGACTGTTTATAATTCCGCACGACTCTGCATCAAATTTATATTCTGCTTTCGTGTAACCAATTTCGCGAATGGTTTCACGAATCACACTTTGCACATCAACATACGCTTTTGTTGTAACTTCACCGGCAATAGCAACAAGTCCGGTAGTAACCAATGTTTCGCAGGCGACACGCGAATATTTATCTTGAGCAAGAATTGCATCAAGTATTGAATCTGAAATTGCATCGCACACTTTATCGGGATGTCCTTCTGAAACAGATTCCGAAGTAAATAAGTAACGCATTACTGTTGTTCTCCTTTATGAATGAATGAATGAATAATTGAATAATTGAATTAATGTAACTGCTCAGCGTTATTATTGATTCAACTAATCCCTCCGCCAAAAAGCCGGCGGACTTACAGCCTAACCCCCTTTTCAAGGGGGAATTCTTGCTTTAAATCCCCCTTGAAAAGGGGGACGTCCCGATTTGTGCCGCTGTACGGCATCCCGTACAGCGGGACTTTTTAATCGGGACGGGGGATTCGTTTTTGTTCTTTGGAAATACTGAAATTACAAATAACGCTGAGCAATTACGAATTAATAATATTCCAACTCTGATGAATCACCAATGTTGATGCGTTTGAATCCGCCTTTCACTATTGCGTTGGTACCAATAATGGAATTTTCCAGCAATGTGGAAATAGCTTTTGCATCTTCACTAATAATTGAATTTCTGATAATTGAATCTTCAACAATTGCACCAGCCGCAATGGTTGCAAACGGACCAATGACCGAACGTTTCACTGATGCTTTTGGTGAAATAAAAACCGGCGGAATAACAACAACTGATTCGTCAATGCCATTGACCGTTGCAGTTGTATGAAGTAAGTGTCTGTTTGTTTCGAGAAGTGTTTCGGGTTTTCCGCAATCGTACCAGCCCTCAATAGCAAAAGTTTTTAATTTTTCTCCGCGCTCAATCATCAATTGCAAACCGTCGGTTAATTGATATTCATTTTTTGTACGAATATCGCGCTTCATCATTTCTTTCAAACAATCCAAAAGAATATCCGGATGTTTGATGTAATACAATCCGACGAGTGCAAGATTGCTCGTAGGGTTTTCAGGTTTTTCTATTAAGCGGGAAACAAAACCGCTTTCAGTTTCAGCAACGCCAAACCTGCGCGGATCGGCAACTTCTTTCACACCAATGGTAGAATATTCACTCTTAATCATCTCGCCAAGATTTACATCAAACACCGTATCGCCGAGAATAATCAGAACTGGATCTTTCGAAATCGTATGACGCGAAAGATAAATTGCGTGCCCAAGTCCGAGACGTTCTTCCTGCTCAACAAAATCAACTTTGATAGAATAGTTTGCAAGAATATATTCTTTAATTAAATCGCCGAGATACCCGACCACAATTGTTGCCGAATCAAAACCTTCAGCAATAATTTTATCCATGATGTGGCCAATGATTGGCTTGCCGGCAACATTCAATAAAACTTTTGGAACGGTATAGGTATGAGGACGAAGTCTGCTTCCAACACCGGCAACAGGAATGATAGCACGCATATTTTGGAATTTATTTAGTTCTCACTGAAATACTCTTTGCGCGTCATTGCGAGGCGTTTTTTGCCGAAGT
>CAYHZL010000223.1:0-5432 GCA_964361075.1 uncultured Chitinophagaceae bacterium | reverse complement strand
CTACTTTTTAAAGGTTACTAACAGGTGACCAAAAGGTGACTGGAAAGCAAAATTTTTGATAGAAATGAATTCTGTACCAAATTCTAACTATCGAATTAGAAAAATTTCAAAGGTTATTAACCGGCGCGTTCGTCTAACGGTTAGGACGGAGCCCTCTCAAGGCTTAAATACGGGTTCGATTCCCGTACGCGCTACTGAAATTTCGACGGTTCTCTTCATTTTTTTCCTCTCTCCTGAAAAAAATAATGCTGAAATAAAAAAGCCTGTTTATCTTTCAGAAGACAAACAGGCTCAAATCATGGGCGTGATATTTTTATACGATCTTTACGACAACAACGGTTTGGTCATCATGCGGCTGTGCGTCGCCAATAAATTTTTTCACTTCAAAAAATATTTTTTCTTTCAACTGTGCGGCGCTTTCGTCGGCAGACTGTTCGATGATGTGAAACAGTTGTTCATCGCCAAAATCTTTTCCGGTAAGTGTGCGCGCTTCAGTAATACCATCAGTAACAAAAAGAAAAATATCGTTTGAGTAAAAGTGAATTTCTTTTTCATCTGATTGTGAAAAGATGATGTCGGTATCATTTAAACCCAGTCCAAGTCCTTTGGGAGTAAGTTTTTCAACGCTCTTTGTTTCGGCATTGAAATAATAAAGCGGTAAATGTCCTGCCCGGGCAATGTGTACTGTTTTCTGTGTCATATCAAACTGAGCGCCAAGCACAGTAATGAACGAATGTTTTTCTAAATCCTTCCAGAGAAGTTTATTGGCGCGTTCAAACAATGCGCGCGGCGCAAGTGCAAAACCGTGCAGCGAACGGAGAATGCCTTGCACTTTCGACATATACAATGCCGCCGAAGTTCCTTTGCCGCTCACATCGCCGATAATAATAGTAATTTTTTTCTCATTCGTTTCAAGGTAATCAAAAAAATCGCCGCCCACTTCCATCGCCGGAAGCGACGCGCCGGAAATTTCCAATCCGGGAATCTGCGGTGTCGTCTGCGGCAACGATGCAAGTTGAATTTTGCGCGCTATTTCCAGCTCATGCTTCATCCGTTCTTTTTCCGTCAGCTCTTCGTAGAGAAACGCATTTTCAATTGCCACGCTCGCCTGTGTTGCCGCAGAATTGAGAAACGAAATATCTTCTTCGTGAAACGAAGTTTCAGCGCGTTTTTCGCCAACCAGTAATGCACCGAGCATGTGATTTTTTGAACGGATCGGAACGATAAATTGAAATCCATTAGCATAAAAATTTTCTTTCACGCCAGAAGGTAAATATTCCACACGCATTTCGCTTTTCAAATTTTGTACTGTGTGAACGAGAACGGCATGTTCGGTAAGGCAAAAATTTTTCCACTCCGTTCCGTCAAAACCAAAGACCTCTTCACAGCAGCACTCTTTTTCATTGCGGAAGAAAATGACGCCGGCGCGTTTCAACTTCATCAAGTCGGCAAGTTTTTCAACAATGCCGCGCGCAAGATCATCCATTCCCAATTTTGTTCCAAGCACATCCGCAAGTTCTATCGCCGCACGTTTGTAATCGTACTGTGTCCGATAATATTTTTTGTCTATAAACTTTTGTCCGATACGTTTTACTTTCAAAAAAAGAAATACCGCAAGAATGGCAAGTCCCATTAATACAATTTGCTGACTAAACTGCAATTGCGCAGCACTTGCCGGCGCGTCAGAAAATTCCAAGGAGGTGCCGGTATATGTAATATTCGGGATAGGAATATTGAACTGAGGAATAGCAAAAAAGAGATCGAGGAAAAATTTCCAGAGAATAATAATCCACACAACGGTGATAATGGTGTATTGAAAATTTCTTCTGATACGAAGCGATAAATCAAGTAACCGATATCGTCCGATTGTATACAGATATGAAAGTGGAATCATTGCGATTAACACGCTTACTACAATTTGTACGGTATTCTGATCAGGTTTTAAATACGAGGCAGCAATGTTCAGCAGAGTTAAAACAGCAACAACACCAACCACAGTCCATTTTGTTAACAGCATTATTTTTTTTTCTGCGGGTTCTATTGTTTTGCGGAAAACGAACTTCAATATCCCCCCGTAGAGCATCATAAAAACAGCCAAAAAAATTATATTTCGTAATTGAAAATATGCAAGAGCAACACTCGCAAAAAAAGAAACTCCGTACAAAGCGACATAATGTTTTTTGTGCTTAAGCAACGATATCTTTTCTTTAGGAAAATATAATGAACTATGGAACCACAACACGATTCCCGCAGAAACGCTGAACGCAGTAAAAAAATTTCGGACATACAACCACGTCGTGAGATCATAATCTCTGCGAAGCGCATTAACACTAATGATGTAAAATCCGATCGCAAGAAACGCCGAACCGAGAAATCGCGCTGCAACAATGGCGGGTCGTTTCAACGCGAGAAATGTTCCGGTACCCATATAAAAAAATCCTACAATGAACATTGCTATTGCACCAATGCTGATTCCAAAACGTGCAAGCTGCACATGCAATACCGTTTTTGTATTGTTGCGAATAATATCGTACTCGAGTGATTTTCCAATTTGTCCTTTTACCAAAATACTATCAGCTTCCAACGCATCAGAAAATGTTTTTTTGTTAATCCGATATATCAAATCACCAGTCTGCATGCCGGCACGATCTGAAGCACCATTAGGCAATACTGCAAACACATGAACAGAAAAAGGAATATCCTCCAACATTTCTTCTGCGAGTGCGGCACGTAAAACTGAATAGGTAAAATTTGTATTCAACGATGGACGAAAAACAACTAACGTCACTTCATCTGACGAAGCAATTGCATTAATTTTTTCCTGCGCTTCTGTTTTTGTTCGCGTCGTTTTGTTATTCACGCTCACAATGAGATCGCCAACCAAAATGCTGTCCGGCTGTTCTGATTTCTTCAGCAACTGCGCGTGAAATGCCTTCACAACGTACACCTGCGATGGTATGTTGCGGAAGTAATTTTCATCGCTGGGCGAACTGGCTGTTGTATAAATTGATACGACGGCGAATTCAACCAACACAAGCGTTAGCAAAATAAACAACGCGCGAAATATGTTCGGATGATTTGAGATGTTGATACCCATAGAAGTCTTTCCATTTACTACGGAAAAAACAAAAAAATGTTTGCTTTTTCTTCACAAGGATAATGAATCCTTGCCTCATTTTCAATCGCCTTCTTTTCATCTTGCCGTTTCCGCAGACTTGCCCAACGCAGCATACTTGCGTATCTTCTTGCTATGAAAGACGAAAATTCGCTTGCTACATTTCATCCGATCGTTCGCACATGGTTTGAAAAAACATTTGGCACGCCATCACGACCGCAGCAACTTGGCTGGCAGCCAATTTCTGAAGGCAAAAATACGCTTATTGTTGCTCCAACCGGTTCGGGGAAAACACTTGCTGCATTTCTATGGTGCATCAATCATTTGGTGGAAGAACATTTAAACCGACCCCCTCTCGGCTTCGCCGTTTCTCCCTCCCATGGAGGAAGAGATGTCCGAAGGACAGAGGGGGTGCGAGTTCTCTACATTTCTCCTCTGAAGGCACTGAACAACGACATTCATCGCAATCTCGAAGAACCACTGGAAGGAATTTTTAACGAAGCAACTGCACAAGGTTTTTCTTTTCCGAAAATTCGTTCAGCCGTTCGCACCGGCGACACAACACAAAAAGAACGGCAATCAATTCTTAAAACTCCGCCCGATATTTTAATTACAACACCGGAGTCTCTCTATTTGATGCTCTCGTCTCCAAAAGCGCGGCATGTATTGGCTACAGTGCAGTATGTTATTGTGGACGAAATACATTCCATCTCTAATAACAAACGAGGCGTGCACCTTTCTCTTTCACTGGAACGCTTGCAACATTTCGCGACAAAAGATTTTATTCGCATCGGACTTTCCGCAACACAAAAACCGTTGGAAGTTATTGCACGTTTCCTCGGCGGTCAAAAATTTGAACATAATAAATTTTTTTCGCGTGAAGTAACTATTGTTGATGCGGGCTTCGCAAAAAAAATGGAATTGCATGTGCGTTGCCTCCCCGCAGATTTTTCCGATGTGGGATCGGACAGCGTATGGACTCTCATCTATCCTGAATTGTTGAAGGAAATTTCTCATCATCGCACGACACTTATTTTTGTTAACAATCGCCGACTTGCTGAACGCATCGCTGCAAAGTTGAATGAAATACTTTCCGGACAGAGCAATACATTTAACAATTACGCAGTACCTCTGGGAAAAATATATTCAGCTGCACCAAGTTCAAAAAGCGACATCTTTGTTCAAGCATATCACAGCAGTATGTCCCGCACAGCACGCGAACAAATGGAAACTGATTTGAAAGCCGGCAGTTTGCGCGTCTTGGTTGCAACATCATCGCTCGAACTCGGCATTGATATTGGCACTGTCGAATTGGTCATTCAATTGCAATCACCAAAAGGAATTGCACGCGGGCTGCAGCGCGTCGGTCGTTCAGGACACCGCGTTAATGAAATCAGCAAAGGAAAAATTTTTCCAACACACCGCGACGATCTCATTGAGTGCGCCGTTGTCGCAAAAGAAATGAACGACTATAACATCGAATCAACTCACGTTCCCGAAAACTGTCTCGATGTTCTCGCACAACATATCGTTTCCTGCGCCAGTGTTGATGAATGGAATATTGACGATCTTTTTGTGCTCGTGCGTAGTTCGTATTGCTACCGCACGCTTACAAAAAATATTTTCGTCCAGACCATTGAAATGCTTGCCGGACGATATTCGAGTGGAATGTTCCGCGAACTTCGTGCGCGGATTGCGTACGACAAAATCAACAACACACTTTCTGCATTGCCGGGTTCATCACATCTTGCAATTTCTAACGCCGGCACTATCCCCGACCGCGGATATTATGCAGTGTATCTTGGGGATAAAAAAATAAAAATCGGCGAAGTAGATGAAGAATTTATTTACGAAAGCCGCGTCGGCGATACATTTATTCTCGGTTCAAATGTTTGGCGCATGTCGGAAATTAATGCAAACAATATTATTGTGGAATCTGCGCCGGGGCAGCCGGCACGAATGCCATTCTGGCGCGGCGAAGGTATCGGGCGAAGTTATGAACTTGGTGTTAAGGTGGGAGAATTTTTAGAAAATATTTCCAACCTCATTCCTGCAAGTGAAGAGTCGGAGAGAAATAATTTTCTGAATACCTTTCCCATTGACTTCCATTCCATTCGCAACATTCTCAATTATGTTGAAGAACAAAAATCAGCGACCAAGGTTGTGCCGACACACCGCGCCATTGTTGTTGAAGGATTCCGTGATGAAATCGGCGATCCGCGCATTGTGGTGCATTCCTGTTTTGGCCGCGGTGTCAATGGTTTGCTCGGACTTGTTTTAAAACATCGGCTCACACATGTGCTCAACATCGAAATAC
>CAYHZL010000222.1:0-5442 GCA_964361075.1 uncultured Chitinophagaceae bacterium | reverse complement strand
TTAAAGATTATTTTTTATTACAAAAATCTGCGTCTATATTGCGCTGAGTAGTTACGTAAAATGGCAAATAAAAATTTCATAGTAGATATTGTTACACCAACAAGAACTGTTTTTTCCGGCGACGTGCAAAGTGTGAGCGCACCCGGAGTTGAAGGTGGATTTCAAGTGTTGCATAATCACGCGCCGTTTCTTTCTTCCATTGGAATTGGTGCAATAAAAATTACTGATGCTGATGGCAAAACAGATTTCTATGCAACCAGCGGCGGCTTTGTTGAAGTAAAAAACAACAAGGTAATTGTTCTCGCAGAAACAGCCGAACATTCTGCGGAGATTGATGTTGCACGAGCCGAAAGTGCAAAGCAACGAGCACAGGAACTGTTACAGAAAAAAAGTAACAACAATGAACTCATTGATCAAGAGCGTGCACATGCCGCTCTTGCCAGAGCATTAAATCGTCTGAAGATTACACATCAGTGAAATTAGTGAAGGGCATCTCTAAAAACATTGTCATTGCGAGCAAGTGTTCTTTACGAGCGAAGCAATCCCCTAATCTTTTGAAGATTGCTTCGGCAAACAACGCCTCGCAATGACCATCTTTTTATATTTTAGAGATGCCCTTAATCCCGAATGAATACTTGCCCGCAAAAATTTATTTTTTTGTGGGCATTTTTATGTTTTGGCAAGAAAAATCAAAAACCATAAATTCACAGATTAAAATTTTTTTAGAATATTATTCAAAATCTGTGATTCGCCGCGGCGAATGTGGCTTTATCTTTTAGGATGAAATGGTACATTTGATTCTTCCTTCGTAAAGCGGTATATTTTTCAAAAATATTTCATGAGACCAACTTTTGCTGAAATAAATTTGCACGCTATCAACGAAAATCTTCGCCAGGTGAAGAAACGAGTTGGCAAAGCAACGAAGGTAATGGCAGTTGTAAAGGCAAATGCATACGGACATGGTATGATACCCGTTGCAAAGTCAGTACTGAAACATAACACTGCAGAATATCTTGGCGTAGCAATTGTTGAAGAAGGAATCGCATTGCGTCAAGCACGGATCACTGCGCCAACAATGGTATTTACAGCGCCGTTTGTTGAACAACTTAATTCGTACGTGCAGAATAATCTTGAAGCAACATTGTGTTCAATAGATATTGCAAAAAAATTGAATCACCTTGCGGAGAAAGCCGGAAGAATAACAAGCGTTCATATTAAAGTTGATACAGGAATGGGAAGAATCGGCATTGCACCACACGATGCAATGAATTTTATTCGAGAAGTGTCTGCGTTGAAAAATATCTTTATCAAGGGAATCTACACACACTTTGCCACATCCGATGAGCGAGAAACATCATTCGCAAAAAAACAACTTTCGGAATTTCAATCACTCGTTCAAGCATTGGATGTCGCACATATTTCAATTCCACTTAAACATTGCGCAAACAGCGGCGCAATCATGCAAATGAAAGATTCATACTTCGATATGGTGCGCCCCGGAATTATGATGTATGGATATACTCCTTCACTTGAAACACGCAATACAATTCCGCTCGCACAAGCGATGTCGCTTAAATCCAAAATATCATTTCTTAAAAAAGTAAAAAAAAATACATCCATTAGTTATTCACGGCGTTACATCACTTCAATGTCAATACAGATTGCCAGCGTTCCTGTTGGTTATGCTGATGGTGTGAGCAGACGATTAACCGGAAAAGCGCAAGCAATTGTCGGCGGAAAAAAAAGAATTATTGCCGGCACAATTTGCATGGACCAATTGATGATTGATCTTGGTCGTTCACCGGACGTTGCTGTTGGTGAAGAAGTTGTGTTAATTGGAAGCCAAGGAGCGTCCTGCATTACAGCGTGGGATGTTGCTGCGAAATTAGAAACAATACCGTACGAAATTTGTTGTGCAATTACAGAACGTGTTCCAAGAAAATACATCTATGAATAAATCTGAAGAATATTTATTGCAAGCTGTCCGTCGCGCGCAATTAGGTCTACAAGACAGCCTAATTCCATTCCATTCGGAAAAACTTTCCAAATTAATTGATAAACTCGAATCAGCACAGTCATTATCCGGCGAGCTTATTCATCTTCGTTCTGTGAACGGATTTATGAAGTCTGCTTTATCTATGGAGTGGATATTGCTGCGGGAAGAAAAAACTTCAAAGAGCAGTACATCGTCTGATACTTTTGAAAGCGATGTACAATTGCTCAACGAAAAATTATTTGAATCTTTTCTTGGTGAGCCATTTGACGCTCCTCAAATTTCACAAGAAGAAACGCCGCAAGAAGAAATGAGGCAGGAGCAAACCACACAAGAAGAATTTGTTCTTCCGCAAACAATTGAAGAACCGGTTACGCATGAACCAATTTCAACACAGGAAAATATTTTAGGTTCAAGTTTATCTGAGCCTGATTGGAATACAACTGTGCAATCGTCTTTAATCGAAACCGAATCTTCTTCATACAGTACGCCAATCGAAACTCGCCCAGAAGTTTCTCCATCATTAAAAAATATCTTAGATCAAAATATGGTGCTGGGTGTTCAACGATTTGCAGAATCGGCAATATCGTTATCAGAAAAAGCTCCGATTGAACGAGGCATTTCAATTTCAGTATTAAAAATGATTTCGAAGAGTTCGGTAGATATGGCTCGCGCGCATAACAAAATTGGTGTCGCAGAATTTTTTCTGTCCGTTATCGCCTTCATAGAATATTCTGAAAAAGCCGGCATCGCGAAAGACGATAAAACTTCGGAAGTATTGCACGATATTGGCGACCGCATCACTATTGCATTGAACGATACTGCAAACGGAATGAAACATCTCGATAACATCAAAAAATATTTAGTACATCCAAAAGACATTTTAGGAAAATGATTCTATGAATGAAAAGAAAAACGTGTATGCCGTGATTATGGCTGGCGGCGTTGGCTCAAGATTCTGGCCTCGCAGCAGAGAAAAAAATCCGAAACAATTGTTGGAAGTTGTCGGCGAAGGAACAATGATTCAGAATACAATTCGAAGGTTGAATGGTTTTGTGGAAGGGAAAAATATTTTCATTGTTACTAATAAATTACAACGAAATGCAATCATCAAACAATTATCAAATATTCCTGTAGAAAATATTATCGTGGAGCCAATTGGACGGAATACTGCGCCGTGTGTCGGGCTTGCTGCAATGTTTGTGCACCGACTTGATCCGCAGGGTGTTATGGTTGTGCTTCCCGCCGATCATTTAATCCGCGATGAAAAAGAATTTTTGCGCGTACTGCAACTTGGGGCGGATGTTGCGGATACAACATCATCGCTTGTAACGATTGGTATTCAGCCGACACATCCGGAAACCGGATACGGTTACATTCAAGTACAAGAACAAAACAATAATACGGAAAAAGATGTGTACGAAGTAAAAACATTCGCTGAAAAACCTAATCTTGCAACGGCACAACAATTTTTAGCAAGCGGCGATTTTTTTTGGAACAGCGGTATGTTTATTTGGCGTGCCGATGTTATTCTCAATGAAATAAAAAAATCATTACCGGAAATGTTTGATCAACTGCAAGCAGTAGAACCGACACTCGGCACAAATCTTTTTGAGCAAACGCTGGAGCGTTCGTACGGAATGATACGAGGCATCTCCATTGATTATGGAGTGATGGAAAAAGCGGAAAGTGTGTACGTTATTAAAGGAAATTTCGGTTGGAATGATGTTGGCTCTTGGGATGAAGTATGTAGAGTTTCGCAATCCGATGAACAAGGAAATATTTCACAAGGCAAAGTTATTTCCATTAATTCGAAAAATACGTATGTTCATTCACCAAACAAATTGGTGGCAACAGTTGGTGTTGACGATTTAATTGTTATTGAAACCGATGACGCGCTGCTTATTTGCAAGCGTGGTGTATCGCAGGATGTGAAAGAAGTCGTGGACCATTTGCGCAGAAAGCAAATGAATGAATATTTGTAACTCCTCAGCGTGCCCTTGAAGTCATGCCATGAGTTACTTTTTGATTCGCCGCGGCGAATAAAAAATACAACTTTCACAAAAACATTAGACAAACTCATGGCATGACTGAGTAGATACGAATATTTGTAAATGTGATGACATGTTTCTTATTTAATACTGCAGCATATTTCCGCCGAGAAGGAACGTTGTTAATTATTTTTGCAATATGTGTTGGCGGATGTGCTTCATCGCCTCGTTTTACACGAGCACGAACTGCGGAGCCAAAGAACACAACATCTGCAAGCGGAAGTTCAACGACAGCGAATAAGGTACAAAGCTATGAAGGTCTCGCTTCGTACTATGCACATGATTTCAACGGCAAGAAAACAGCGAATGGTGAAACGTACGATATGTATCAACTAACGGCTGCACATCGTTCCTTTCCATTCGGCACAAAAGTTAAAGTAACAAATCTGGACAACAACAAGTCGGTAGTGATTCGCGTAAATGACAGAGGTCCATTTGTACTAAACCGTATCATGGATGTGTCGCTTGGCGCTGCAACACAACTTGATATGCTTAAAAAAGGGACAGCGCATGTTCGGCTTGAAGTTGTCGAATGGGGAGACGACGAATATGTTAAGTAGTCGTCACTTAAAAAGTCATTGTTTATTCAACTCCCGAAGGGTTTCTACTTTTTAAGGGACGACTAAGTAATGGTCAATACTAAACTACAATGCGTATGGCAAAAACAGTAATTACAGAACGTACGGTGCTTGATACCGCGAAGGCTGGCAAGAAAAATATTTTTGCCGATACGAATATGGTGATTACGCCGGCAGCTTTAGATAAAGCGCGCGATTTAAAAATTATTTTTACTGATAAAAAAGAAGATCAAGGAAAAACTTCTCAACCAATCCCGGCACACACAGTAACGACATCGTACGCAAAATCTCTCATTGAACCAATGCATGTCGGTTCCAACGTAATTGTTATTGGAAGTGATCATGGTGGGTATCAAACAAAAGAGATGCTCAAAAAATATCTTACCGAACTTGGTTTTAAAACTTTAGATATCGGAACTAATTCTGAAGAGGCATGTGATTATCCTGATTTTGCGTATGCTGTTGCTCGTATTGTTGCAAAAGGAGAAGCGTGGCGAGGCATTATGATTGAAGCAACCGGCGTTGCTTCTTCAATTGTGTGCAATAAAATTCCTGGCGTTCGTGCTGCTGCATGTTACAACGAATTTGTGGCGCAGAGCAGCCGCGAACATAACGATGCCAACGTACTCACACTTGGTGCAAAATCGCTTGGTACAGAGTTGATAAAATCAATTGTTAAGGTGTGGCTCGAAACGAGGTTTGGCGGTGGAAGACATAAACGCCGTGTTGATAAAATTACTGAGATTGAACAAAAATTTAGTAAATAACTAATGGGCATCTCTAAAAACATCGTCGTCATTGCGAGGGAGCGAAGCGACCG
>CAYHZL010000221.1:0-5466 GCA_964361075.1 uncultured Chitinophagaceae bacterium | reverse complement strand
TCCGTGTCATCAGTGTTCTATTTTTATTCATTCGTGAGTTTTTAGAGATGCCCATATCTTGATCCTCAACTAATATCAATCCCGACGACAAATTGTTCTCCCCCATCGGTTCGAAACGTGAGATTCAAGCGCCAATCGTAATTTTCGTGCACGTCAATGTCTGTTGCAACAAAAGGCGGACCTTGCTGCACTTTCACACCGCGCTTTTCAATAGACGAGCAAACTCTTCCGCCAATGATGCTGAGAATTTCTCCAAACGCATCGGCTGCACCTTCTTTAAGCCCGCACGGCGAACCGAGAATTTTTTGCGCAATGCTCAACACATCTTTTTGCGCACCGAGCAGATACAACGCAACATCCAATTTCCCGCTTTTTTCAATTAAGTGTACGCTGGCAAGAACTTCATGTGCAACGCTTGCTGCGTTTGCGTTCTCTACCAACTCAATTTCCTGCATCGTTAGCACGCCCACTGTTTGCTGGATTGCAGTGACGACTTCCGGTCGAAGCTGGCTTTGAATGAGTTCAAGAACGGTGTCAAACAGGTTTTCCTCACCTAAAACAACGCGAGCAAACTCTTTAAGAAAAACGTCCGGCACAAATGATTTTTTCACAACGCCGTTGAAAATTTCCGACTCCGGACTGCCCGAATCATTATGGGAAGAAAAAAGAAAGATGTTCACTTTGTTGTCTTTATCCATCGAGCGTATTTTTTCAGCCAACTTATGTTCGCTCATAAATCTGAGTTTTTCGCTTACACACACAATAGTGGGCTGATGGTTGATGAACAATTGCAACCCTTCTGCGCTGGTTTCTGAATCAATAATTTCAAACCGTCCGTCAAAAAGGGTGAAGAAGAATGTTCTGAAATTGATGTCGTTGTCCACAAGAAGCAGACGAGGTTTTCCTGAATCCATGGCGCCAAAGGCGCTACCGTGTTTCGCCTTTGCTTGACGGTGCGTCTGAATTTTCGCAATCACGTTTGAAAGCCTCTTTTGTACAGCATCGGATTGTAGAGGTTTGAGCAAATAATCTGCAACGCCAAGTTTCATGATGTTGAAAATTTTTACTTTGTCCGACAGCGCCGACATGATTACAACCGGCATCGCTGCATGCACCGAATCTGAACGAATTAATTCCAGCACTTCGTTGCCGTCCATGAGGGGCATAAGAACGTCCAGGATAACAAGGTCTGGAGAAAGTTTGTCGAGAATGGAGAGACCTTCAAGTCCATTTTTTGCTTCATAGACTTCACACGATAATTTTTTGGACAAGATGCGGCTTAACAGCAATCGCGAAGCCTCATCATCATCAATTACAAGAATGTTCATTACAGTATTCCTTTTTTGAAAATGCTAAGTAGGGTTCACTGAAAAACTGATTTTCAAGAAACCCTTCAAGGGTTTTCCCCTCGACATAATATAAATATTTTTGTAACTCCTAAGTAACTCATAATCGTGAGTTACTCTTGTTGAGTGAGTTTTTGGAACTACCCTTTATTCATCCCGAAGGGATGTAACGTTTATAGCAAATGGTTCTCGTTTTGTTGTTCGACCCGAACGGGTCGTATATGTTTTTCAATTCTCTTTCTATAAACGTATGATGCCTTCGGCATCGTTCTTTATTTGTAACTCATAATCGTGAGTTACTCTATTTGAAAAAAATAGGCCGTAGGCGTACTGAATGCGCTACTCAGCGAAAAATCATATAGTAAATTTTAGTAACTACTGAATATTGAATATCGAACAAGGAATGATGAATTTCGAAGTGGATTTCAACTTCATCATTCGATATTCCTTGTTCAGTATTCGTTATTCGAGGTGCCCTGTTACTACCTTTTCTAAGATGTCGCCGAGTTCTTCTTTTATCAACGGATAAAGTTTTACAAGATCGTTGAAAATTTCGTTCGCTCCATCGAGCGCACCTGCTCGTCCTTTTTCTTCAAGCACTTCAGCAAGATCTCTCATCTTATGAATGCCCAACTGCGCTGCATTCCCTTTTACCTGATGCGCTAATCTCATCACAGAGTCGTGGTTCTCTGTCTGGATGGCGAACTGAAGTTGGGTAAGGCGCGACGGCACATTTTCTAAAAAAAGATTGATAAGTTTTTTCAGCAACGCTCCTTTATTTCCATCGTCAAGATCTACAATTTCTTGAATCGCTGCCCGGTTAATATAACATTTTTTCCCAAAAGGATGTTCCATAAGAGAGACTGTCTCTCCGGCGATAATCTGAATTTCCGTCTCAAAGGTCGAAGACTCCGCCGAAGACGGAGGATGTTCCATTTGTGTCGAACGAAAAGACGGCTTCCATTTCTCAAGCATCTTGCGAAGCTCATTCAATCGTACAGGCTTAGGGATATAATCGTCCATGCCATGGATAATACATTTTTCACGATCGCCTTTCAGCGCGTTCGCGGTCATGGCAATGATTATGGTGTGCTGTTCGGGTCCCTCGTGTTTTCTGATTTCAGCCGTTGCCTCGAATCCATCCATCTCCGACATCTGGCAATCCATCAAAACGACATCGTAACGCCGCTGCCGCAGTGCGTCAACCGCTTCCCGCCCATTCGCAACAATATCGAACCGGCAGTTGAGTTTTTGCAGCATAGAATCGGTAACCGTTTGGTTGAGAGCATTATCTTCCGCAACAAGAACGTGGCACTGTACGCTGTCGCCTTCGGCGCCACGTACGGCATGGGAGATTTTGTCTTTCCCAAAGGTCGACGACTCCGCCGAAGGCGAAGGATGTTCCATTTCGTCCACATCAACAGAAGCATCGCTGCGTTTAATGGCGCCAGAGGCGCCACGTTGCGATGAGTGCAGCAACTCCACACATGTATTGAAAAGCACCGACTGTCTTATCGGCTTTGCTACATACACTGTGGCGCTTGAAGCGCCACTGTTATCGAAATCAGAACTCTCTTTTACAATTTTAGAGCCGAGCAAAGCTACCTTAACGGCAAAAATGCCGGGGTCTCTTTTTATAGTGTAAGCTAAAGTAACGCCGTCCATCTCCGGCATCCATACATCCAGCAAGGCAATAGTGAATGGCTCGCCGACTTCAGCAGCTTCATGAAGTTTTTGCAACGCCTCGTTACCGCTCACGGCAACTTCGCAGCTCATACCCCACGACGCAACAATTTGTTGAAGCATGTTTCTGCTCGACTCGTTATCATCTACAACAAGCACTTTCACGCCGTTAAACATCGGCTGGTCTGATACGGAAAGTGTGTCGTACGGCTGCTTCTCAAACGGAATTGTTACACAGAACGTGCTGCCTTTACCCGGCTCACATTCAACGAAAATATTACCACCCATTATTTCAGCAAGGCGTTTTGAAATTGCCAAACCTAAACCTGTGCCGCCGTAGTTTCGAGTTGTTGCACCATCGGCTTGGGTAAAGACATGAAAAAGTTTGGACAGAACCTCCGGGTTAATTCCAATTCCCGTATCTGCCACAGCGAAATGCACGACGGCATTCTTCGAGTCTTCGCTCTCAAGTGTTGCGCGAAGAATCACTTCCCCTTGTTTTGTGAACTTGAGAGCATTATCAATAAGGTTGGTGAGAATTTGACGCACGCGCAGCGGGTCGCCTCGTAATGCAGTCGGAACATTGCGATAGACGATTGAAAGCAGCTCAAGTTTTTTGGAGCGAGCTTTTTCGCCAAAGAAATCTATCGTCTCTTCAACAAGCGAGCGTAAATCGAAATTGATGACTTCGAAGTTCAACTTGCCTGCTTCGATCTTCGAGAAGTCGAGAATATCATTGATGATATTCAACAAGCTGTCGCCGCCGGTTTTGATGGTCTCAACATACCTCTGTTGGTCTTTCGACAGCGGCGTCTCCATCAACAGACTTGCCATGCCGATAACGCCGTTGAGCGGAGTGCGAATTTCGTGGCTCATGCTTGCGACAAATTCAGATTTCATGCGAGAAGCTTCAATCGCGATGTCTCGCGCTTCGTGCAAACCTTTTGTTTGTTCTTCAAGAAGCTTCGCTTGTTTTTCAGACATGTTTTTTGCCGCTTGCAGTTCTTCATTTTGATTTTCTAATTCTTCTTCTATTCTTTTCCGTTCAGTAATGTTGTGCACCAGCATGAGATGCAAACCGGGCAGCACGTTTGTTGCCGAGCTGCACTCGACACTCACAATGTTTTGGTCTTTGCACAATAAGGTACTTTCGCCGTTGAGTGTGCCATTAGAGAGAAAAGCTGCCCACTTATTTTCTTTCTGCTTCGTGTTAGAGAACGAAAGAATATTCCACAACGACGTGCCCAGCAATTCTTCGCGCGTATATCCTAACAATGTGCAGAGGGAAGGGTTCACCTCAACAATGCGGGCGTCATTATCAAGAAAGTAGATTCCATCCAACGCATTATCAAACAAGCTTTGCAAACGGCGGTGGCTTCTTTCCAGAGATTCTAGTATCTGTTTGCGCTCGCTAATATCGCGAACGAAGCAAAATACCGACACAACCTTGCCGTCTTTCACCTGAGGCATACTCACCACCTCGCCCACAATACAACCGCCCGATTTTGTAACAAACCGCATTTTAAATAGACGCGGCTCTTTCGCTAAGATGATTTTTGTTAATATCGAAATAATAATGGGAAGGTCTTCGGCGTGCACAAGTCCGTGGAATGATTTTCCTATCCATTCCGCGCACTGCCAGCCTGTTATTTTCTCAAACGCGGGGTTGAGAGACTTCAACGTGCCATCCGACGCGTCAATTTCGCAGATTACGTCAGGCGATGTTTCAACAATAATGCGGTTGCGTTCCTCGCTTTCGCGCAGTTTGTTTTTGTTCCGGTGATTGTGAAGCGCCATTTCAATGACCACAATCAGTTCTCGCTCATGAAACGGCTTAAGAATATATCCGAACGGCTCGGTAACTTTTGCGCGTTGAAGTATATCGGTATCTGCGTACCCCGTTACGTACACTATCGGCGCATCGAGGAACGAATGAATTTCTTGCGCAGCTTCTGCTCCATCCATCTCGCCGTCAAGCTTCATGTCCATCAACACAATGTCCGGCTTCAACGAAAAAGCTTTTTGAATTGCTTCAGCGCCGGAACTTGCCGTTGCTACAACATCATAACCGCGCATTGTTAAAAGTTCTCGAATAACTTCCGCGTATGCAGTTTCATCTTCGACAACTAAAATCCGCGCTCTCGAAAGCGGAGTTATTTCTTTCATCGTACCCTTTGCTATAACGTATTCTGTTGTTTGCTAGGAACTTGGTCGAAAAGTGAAGAACCTTAAAAACGTCATGCCGAAACGCTCCTATTCGGCATCTAATGAGACCCCGAATAAAAGTCCCGAAGGGATCACTTCGTGACATTTCGGGGTGACGTAGTATGAGTAAGGCTTTTCGACCAAGTCTCTAGTGCCGTTTCTAAAAATAAATGTAACTGCTCAGCGAAAACAACCCCACCCTTTATCCCCAATGCTGTCAACTTAAGGAATT
>CAYHZL010000220.1:0-5488 GCA_964361075.1 uncultured Chitinophagaceae bacterium | reverse complement strand
AGCGAAACGTGTATCCGTTTTCGTTCCGCAAGCATTACGCTGTCTTCATACAATTCTCTTACAAGTGAAGTAAGATTCACTTTTTCAAAATGAAGCGATGCTCTGCCAACATCAGCTTTGGCAAGCATAAGAAGATTTTCGATGATTGATGTCATGCGAAGAATTTCTTCGATTGCGCTGGTAAGGACACGACGATATTCTTCACTTGTTTGTTTTGAACGAAGTGCAAGTTCAATTTCACCGCGCATAATTGTGAGCGGTGTTCGAAGTTCATGCGATGCATCAATGGAGAACTGCTGAATTTGCGTGAACGAACTTTGCAAGCGGCTGATCATTTCGTTAAATGTTGAAACCAATCTGCCGAGTTCATCATCAACACCGCTGTGGTTGATGCGCTGATCGAGATGTTGTGCCGTAATTGCACGCGCTGTGTTGGTGATACTATCAACCGGTTGTAAGGAACGGTTAGCAAGAAACCATCCGCCGAGAATTGAAACTAGCAGTGCGATTGGAAAAAGATACAGGAATAAGAAAAAAAGATTGCCGAGCACTTCGTACACTTCTGATTCGGGGTACGCAACGTAAATTTTTGCAATTGCATTTTGCGTTACCGCGAGACGAAGAGGTTGACCTTGCGAATCATAAATAGTAACGAGTTTGGTGGTGTTATACGGAATATCGTCGAAGACCAAATCTTCTTTTTCGAGACTGTTGAGTTTGTAAAGTATATCTCCGTTACGGTCGCGGATTTGAATGATTTGTTTTTTTGGGCTTATCAGTGCGTGTTCATAAATCTGATTCCATATTTTATCAACTTCTTCAGATTCAGTCGAATCACTTTCCACAACATCAACTTCGTTCTTGCGCCGAATTTTTTTTACATCATTTTTCTTTTCAACCGGCGCCGGTTTTATCGTGCGATGTTTTTTCAGCTTCACCTTACGCGCTTGCGGCTCGATAAAATTTTTCAACCAAACAACCTCATTGCGAAGAGAATAGTCGAGACTGGTGAGAAGTTTTTCTTCCATGTAATAGTACGACGTTACACCAAAACCGAATAACGTTGCGCCAACGATCAGAGTATACCACACTGTTAATTTTGTACGAATAGAAGAAAGGAACTTCATCTTACATATCTTTCATTGTGTAACCGACACCGCGCACAGTGTGGAATAATTTTTTTTCAAAACCGTCATCAATCTTTGAACGAAGATGATTGATATACACATCAATAATATTCGTTCCCGTATCGAAATTGTAATTCCAAATGTGTTCAGAAATAACGCTGCGGCTGAGGACTTTGTTTTTATTTCGAATAAAATACTCGAGCAGCGCATACTCTTTTACGGTAAGTTCAATTTCTTTGCCGTAGCGTATTGCTTTGTGCGTTACCAAATCGAGAGATAAATCAAGAATAGAAATAAGCGTTTGCTTGTCGGCAATTTTTCGCCGCAGCATAGAGCGCACGCGCGCGAGCAATTCTGCAAAGGCAAATGGTTTAGCCAGGTAATCGTCGGCGCCGGTATCGAGCCCGGCAACTTTATCTTCAATGGTTCCTTTTGCAGTTAACATCAGCACCGGAGTCATGTCTCCGGCAGAACGCATTTCATGAAGAAGCGTCAGCCCGTCTTTCTTGGGCATCATAATATCAAGCAACACAAGGTCGTAACTATGCTGCTTCCACAACTCTGCACCTTTTTCACCGTCGTGTGCAACTTCAATGGAGTAGCGTTCTTCTTCCAATCCTCTTTTGATAAAGGCGGAAACTTTTTTTTCATCTTCGACGAGAAGAATTTTTGCTGCCTGTTTAGATTCTTTCATTTGTTATTTGCTAACTCCTCAGCACATGCTGATTTGTCCATAGAACACGGATGATACAGATGAAACGGGTTTACACAGATTCAATTTTCTTTTTATCATTCGTAAATAGTTTTCTTTTGAATTGCGGCGTTTTACCAAAATTCAAAAGTAATCCAACCTCTACTTTTGTTGCTTTCAGTTCAAGAAAAAAAGCATTTTCATACGCTTTCTCTAAAAAACCAAACCCAAGTTCATTATATACTTTGTAAAATGTCTTGGTAATTTTATCTGTGATATCTTGATGTAAAAGTTCCATTTGTATCAGTTCGAATCCGTTATATCAGTGTCATCTGTGTTCTATTTTTGAAACTACTGAGTAGTAGTTACTTTATTTACTTTTTAATTCACTCGCTCTGATGTCTTTCGACCAGCGAAGAATTCCTTTTACATCATAACATTCGAGAGTGAGTTTGCGATCTTTTCGTGGACCGCTGAATCGCAACATGCCGAAATTATGTTCGGCGATAAATGTTCCGGGCACACGCATTTTTAATTCAGCTTCATTCGTGAAATTTGCAATGCCGGCAGTGAGAGAAGAACTTGTATAATCATACAGTGTGTAAAAACTCGAATCAGGAACTTGCAGAAGCTCCGTCATGTGCCTGTCGCCCGAAAGAAAAAGAATGCCGGAAATTTTCTGCTGCTTAATGTAGTGCAAGAGATCGCGATGTTCAAAAGGAAATTCCGCAAGCGACTCGTACTTATCACCGGCAAGGTTCAGCATCTGATTTCCGTTTGCAATAATTTTGAATGTTGCTGTGCTGTTTACCAGCACATCTTTCAGCCATTGCACTTGCGCTTTGCCAAACATTGTTTTGTTCGAATCATCGGGCGATTCATTCGGTGAACGATGGTAACGATCATCGAGCATAAAAAATTCTACATCGCCCCATTCAAATCGTTGAAACACTCCCGGCAGTTTCGCAGTTCCGTATGTTTGGTTTGCCCAAAACATTTTAAAGGTTTCGAGCGATGCTTCTTTCAAACGGTAACTTCTGTCGGCATCATTCGGACCGAAATCGTGATCATCCCACATTGCATAGTTGTGCGTTGCGCCAAACAGCGCCTGCAATTCAGGCAAAGCTCTGTCATGCGTCATGCGATGACGTAGCCCGCCCACGGTATTGTAATCAAGTTCACGGTAGTACACATTATCACCAAGCCACAACATCAAATCAGGATTTTTACTTGCAATGGAGGAAAAAATTTCGAAATCAGCTCCGTACGATTTTCCCGGACGGTCAGCTTCCGGTTCATTGATATACGCACACGAACCGAATGCAACTGCAAATGCGGGCGGGTCAGTTCGCCATTGCCACAGCGGTTGTGTTTGGAATCGCAATGGATAGCTGCGCTTTTCTATTTTGCCGTTCACAAGAATTTCATATTCAAATTGTTTTCCGGGCTTTAATCCTTGAATAAGTGTGTGCGCCGTAAACGCGTTTTCTTCTTTTGTGTTTTCAACGGTGCTCGCCATTTTATTTTTTGGATCGCCGCTTTCCCAATAACGATAGTATACCGCGGCAGGTTTTGTTGTCTGCACCCAGAGCATTACTTCCGTCATTTGTCCGTAGCCAACCATTGGACCTGAATTGAGTAAAGAATTTTGTGCGTAAAGCGATATGCCGATTACGGCGAAGATAAGAAGGAAAAACTTTTTCATAACAATCCTTTTCAAGTAATGTAAAGAGAACAATTGTTATTCAAGTTATTAGTTATGAAAGAATGATGCAAGCGATGAAAATTGCTGCATCTTAATTTGTTGGATGAAAAACTTCAGAAATCTTTCTGTTTATTTAGATTCAACTAGAAGCCGTTTCAAAAAAATGACTAATAGTCATTGCGAGACGTTTTTTGTCGAAGCAATCTTAATGTTTTTTATATTAAGAATAAGATCGCCACGTCGGCACGCTTTCAGCGTACCTCCTCGCGATGACGTTAGTCAGGTGTTTTTTAATCAATAGCGCGCAACGCATCTTTGGAAAACAACAGCGATTTTTCTTATATTGATAGCGCCATGAAAAATACATTCTCTATAATAGTAGTCGTTATTCTTGCAATGCACAGTTGGTCGTGCGGCGTTGTGCAGACAGTAGCAGTAAATGCCACAACAGGCATTGTTGATTATGGACTCGGTGCAATTTTTGAAGAGTCCGACCTTGAACTTGCCGAGCAGGCAATTCCCGGAAACATCACGTTGCTTGAAGCATTATATCGCGCAAAAAATAAAGATGATGATCACCTCGCATTGTTGTTAACACAAGCATACACCGGCTACACGCTTGGTTTTGTTGAAGACAAAGATCCGGAACGTGCAAAAATATTGTATGCCCGTGCCCGCGACTATGGATTAAAAGTTTTAAAGAAGAATAAAAAATTTGCCGCCGCGTTTGATGAAGACCCGGTTTCGTTCAGACAAAGTCTGGAATCATTTTCTCGTGATGATGTGCCGATTATTTTTTGGACAGCAAATGCATGGGGCAATCTTATCAACGTCAGCATTTCGGATCCTAGCGTACTCGGTGATTTACCGAAAGTGAATGCGCTGATGGATTATATACTTCAACATGACGAAAAATTTTTTTACGGCAGCGCCCATTTATATGTTGCAACTATTCTTGCAACAACGCCGAAAAATCTCGGCGGCAAACCGGATAGTGCAAAAATACATTTCGATCGT
This sequence comes from uncultured Chitinophagaceae bacterium, assembly GCA_964361075.1. GTDB lineage: Bacteria > Bacteroidota > Ignavibacteria > UBA10030 > UBA8401 > CAYHZL01. Next base: position 948 of record CAYHZL010000220.1, on the reverse strand, counting down.
TGTCTCCAATTAGGACAAAATAAATTTTTACTGCCGTATGTTTTTATGGCGAAGAGTTATTGTGTACAGATTCAGGATAAAGAATTATTTTTAAAATTACTTCAGACCGTCGAAGAAACTCCGCTTGATGTACTTCCTGAACAGCGTTTGATCAATGCCATTGCAAAGCGCAAAGCAAAAAAGCTGGCAGAAAAAATTGATGACCTCTTTTTTTAATATATTTTAATCACAAAAACAAAGAATCATAAATGAAAAAATTACTTTTCACTTTTTACTTTTTACTTTTCACTTTCGGTGCATTGTCTCAAGAATTTACAATTAAGTTTGCCACGCTCGCTCCCGAAGGAAGCACGTGGATTAACGTCATGAAAGAATACGATGCTGCCGTGCGGAAAGAAAGCGGCGGACGTCTTGGCTTTCGCATTTATCCGGGAGGTGTTGCCGGCGATGAAAAAGATGTTGTACGAAAAATTCGGCTCGGACAATTTCATAGTGCAGGCGTAACAGGTTTCGGCATTGGCGAAATTGCAAAATCTGCCCGCGTGCTTGATGCACCATTCCTTTTTAAAACTACTGCTGAGATTGATCATGTCGTTGAACAATTCGATGGCGAACTTCGAAAAGAATTTGAGAACAACGGATTCATTCTGCTTGGCTGGGCGGAAGTTGGTTCTGTCTATATTATTTCAAAAGCTCCCGTTGCAAAAATTAACGATCTCCGCAATATTAAAATGTGGGAATGGGAAGGCGATCCGGTTGCCGACATCACATTTAAAACTATCGGTATCAATCCGATACAACTTTCCATTACCGATGTTGTAACGTCGCTGCAAACGGGACTTATTACAGGTGCGTATGCGTCGCCGCTGGCAATTGTTTCATTGCAATGGAATTCGGCAACAAAGTATTTGATGGACTACCCGCTCACGAATGCATCGGGTGCGGTTG
>CAYHZL010000219.1:0-5517 GCA_964361075.1 uncultured Chitinophagaceae bacterium | reverse complement strand
CTTGAAGGTTTTTAGAGATGTCCTAATGCTTCATAAATAAAAAATATCCTTATGAAAAAAACAATTATCATTCTATCCCTTCTCTTTTTGGCTGCGGGGTGTGCATCAACGTACACAATACGAACTAACGAGGATTCCACAAATGACGTATTCCTAATTTTTTCCAAAAGCGCAAATGCAAAACCAGGAAACAAGTTTGTTGTCTACCGTACGCGAACAATATCGTCTCCAAACACCAATGCAGGTGGACATCAACATGGTGGTGGACACGGTGGCGGCTCTCATACAATGCGGGAAGAAATTGGAAAAGTGGAAATCATCGAAGTGCTCAATGAGACCTACGCCAGAGTGAAAGTTCTTTCAGGCACAATTGAAAATGGTGCCCATGCAGACAAACTGGAAGAGTAGTCCTGACAAGAATATTGATTACGCTAGCGAAAGGATAAGAAATGAATTGCAGAAAATGTGGTGTACCAAATAATGATGATGCAAAGTTTTGCAGAGCATGTGGTGCGGAACTTCACCAGCAACTGGACAGACATCATAGGAGAAGATGTCCGTTCTGCGACTTTGAAAATCCGAAGGATGCGCGATTCTGTGCACACTGCGGCGCAGAGGCACAACAACATCATCCTCCTTCATCTCAACACTCTGGCAAGCCGACACAGAGTAAAAAGAAAAAAGGAGACGACGATACTAAACTTCTCCCGAAGGAATGGATCTCCAACTGGCGGACAGGAATGGTCGGGATTGTGATAATTGCCGGCACGCTCCTTCTCATCGGCAGCATGTATTTGTTCTCTCCACAGGAGAATAGAAAAGCGCCTGTCATTACTGAGGCAAGAAGCTCTGACCAGGGGATGGAAATACAAGTCACAGCAATCGCCTCAAAGTTTATATGTTCCTGCGGTACATGTGGCGAGCTTCCGTTGGAAACATGTGAATGTAATACGGCTGTGCAAGAACGCCAATTTATTCGAACTTCTTTGCAGTCAGGACAAAGCCCGGATCAAATTGTCCTTGCAGTGAATAAGACATTCGGTTGGATGAAGCCGCAATACGCCGCGAAGCACGATTCCACAACGCGTAGGAATGGTCAATCATCATCGACTCTATCGGCAAGAGTTACGGGATCTACAAAACCAAAGCTACCGTCGGAAAACGAAGTCGGATTTATGAAGTTTCCACAATCGGAATCCGGGACGGCAAAGATAGCGACAACCTCCGATCTGGTCGAAATCTTTTTTCACTTCAAATGCCCGTGCGGTCAATGCGGTATTGATGAGTTGAAAGATTGCGGTTGTACCCATCCCCGCGGGGCAAAGGAAGTAAAAGCGTTTGTGGATGCAAAAATCGCTGAAAGGAAATACACTGTAGCCCAAGTGGTAAATGATGTTGAATTGAAATATGGCGGTAGAAAATTCTAATTGACAAAAAAACATAAATCACGGTTACACAGAACTAACCGATAAGAAAGGATCGAACATGAAAAATCTTAAGGTATTTCTGACCGCAATGGTTTTTATGGTAACGGCGGACAATGTGCTGGCTCAGCATCACCACGGTGATCAATGGTCATCGTCAAGGAAAAGTCCGGCGATTGCCGCAGCCTTATCGCTCCAACCGCTTCCAATGGACTTAGGGAGCTTCTATGCCGGCAATTGGGAACGAGGCGCCATTTACACCACGGCTGAAATTGCACTGTTTATCCCGATTGTAGTGTTGATCTCACAGAATTCCAACTGGGGACATCATCGCTACGATTCATACTATTACGCTGATGCCAACCGGAGAACGTGGACAGACGCTGAGCGCAATAGATTTTATTACCTTGTGGGCGGCTATTTTCTGGTGAAGTTGATTAGTGCGCTTGACGCCGGCTACTCAGTGGAGCGGCAGAACGCCCAACTCTCCCTTGGGTATGACAAACGAAGCCAATCGCTTGGTTTCTCCTTGGCTATTCCGATTCGCTGAGCGATGGTAGTTCAGAAAAAGGTCAGAAAATTTGTGGGGTAACATTTGCACGCGGAATATTGCAGTTGTGCCCATCCGCGCAGGGCAAAGGAAGTAAAAGCGTTTGTGGATGCAAAAATCGCTGAAAGGAAATACATTGTAGCCCAAGTGATAAATGATGGGCATCTCTAAAAACTAGTCCCGAAGGGATCCCTTCGGGATTACGAAACCTTCAAGGTTTTTATTTTTGCGATGTACATAAAATTTTAACATCACAAAATTTGATCAAGATAAACTGAGCGAAGCTATCACTTCGTGACTTGAAGGTTTTTAGAGATGCCCTGATGTTGAATTGAAATATGGCGGTAGAAAATTCTAATTGACAAAAAAACATAAATCACGATTAAGTAGAGTTAATCAACAAGAAATGACCGTATATGAAAAACCTTAACTGTTCTCTGGCGTTCCTCCTCTTGGCTGGGACTCTTCCAACTCTTCAAGCACAGCAGACAACGGGAAGCCTCGAAGGAACGGTATTCGACAAGAGCACGAAACAGACCATCGAGTTGGTGAATGTGTTGGTCGAAGGAACAACTATCGGCGCGGCAACCGATTCAAGAGGTCGTTACAACATTCAAAACATCCCTATTGGTGTTTATACAGTTCGCATGTCGATCATCGGATATAAGGAACGAAGGCTTTTAAATGTTCAAATCAAGTCCGGGAAGAACGTGCTCAATGCCGTTCTGGAAGAAACCTTGATTCAAGCGGATGAAGTTGTCGTTACACCAAAACCCGAACGCTACGACGCAAGCGGAATTACTGCCCGTCTCGGAAAACAAATGGTTTCGAGTACACCGGGTTCTGCTCAAGATATTTTCTGGGTTATTCAAACATTGCCGGGCATCGCATCAGATGGAGATAATTCGAAACTTTATGTAAGAGGAGGAAGTCCGGATGAAAATCTTGTGCTCTATGATGGAGCCACAATCCGCAATCCTTTCCACTTCGATATGATGGGAGGCGGTTATTGGAGTATTTTTAATTCACGATTAGTGGAAAAAGTTGAATTCTATGCCGGCGGATTTCCTGCTCGTTACGGCGATAGACTTTCATCCGTTCTGTTAATTGAAAACCGGACCGGCAGTAAGGAAAAAATGAAAGGCGAAGGATCAATCAGCATGTCTGATGCGAGCGGAACTCTGGAAGCGCCTCTGCCATTTGCTGACGGCGCCGCTCTTGTTTCGTTCCGCCGCAGTTATTTTGATGCATTGCTTAAATACACAGACCTTGCAGCCGATTACAGCGTGCTTCCGTATTTCTTTGATATCAATTCTAAGTTCGATTTTCATCTTTCACAAGTTCATACGCTTACCTTCTCCGGATTATACTCGCAGGAAAAAATGTACGGATATTTCAACAAACCAAATTATACGGGAAATTTTACGTGGGAAAACAAAAGCACAGTATTAACAACACGCCTTCGTTCGATGTTGAGCGATTTTTTCCTTTCCGACTTTATATTGTCGCTGAGTGCGGCAACGAGTTCCAATCTTCAACCTCGTAACGCGATAGAAAATTATGATACGCAAGAGTTGGCGCTGAAACAGGATTTTACCGTCATCTTTCCCGAAAATGAATTCCATGTTGGCGGTTGGTTGGTCAGAGAAAAGGAAGATATTATCATAGATCTCCCACTTGAGATTGCTGTAAATTTTGAAGAACGTAAACTTCGAGGGAGTGGAACTTTACTCAAACCTTCCCTCTATGTTGATGATAAGTGGACAATCTCTTCAACGTTCAATGCCAGCGTTGGAGTTCGCTACGACTACGTTGATAAAAGCGGAGAAAGTACGATCTCACCGCGATTCAATATTTCGTATGCGTGGAACGAGCATATGAGTCTTTCGGCGGATTATGGATTGTATTATCAAACTCCAAGGTCTTTTGAATTGGAAATGAATAAAAATCTAAAATCCAAACGGGCAGAAAGTTACGGTGTAGGAATAAAACACGAAGTAGGAGATGAAATAGTTATCAGTCTCGAACTCTATAATAAGAATCTTTCGCAACTGATCACTATTGATTCACTTTGGAATCTTTCAAATATTGGTTTTGGATATTCGCGCGGTGCGGAGTTCTATATTCAGATAAAAGACCCTCACGGATTCTTTGGCTGGTTATCGTACACGTATTCTATCTCAAAAAGAAAAGAAGGTGCCAATAACGATCTACACTTTTTCGATTATGACAGACCTCATTTGATCAGTCTCGTTGCAAACTACAAATTCGCCGAACACTGGCAATCGGGAATACGTTTTCGGTACGGAAGCGGCAGACCGTACACACCTGTCGCTTCTGCTTTGTATGATCTGAACGAAAAACGCTGGTTTCCAATTCCCGCTGTTCACAATTCTGACCGTTATCCTGCATACAGTCGGCTTGATGTTCGTGCAACTCGGCATTATCAATTCACTTCTTTTGATCTCGAAGTCTATCTCGAAATCCTTAACGTCTATAATCAAAAGAATATCGTTCACTATATATGGGATGAAACGTATTCATCGAAAGAACGGATGACAATTATCCCGTTTCTTCCGGTAATCGGAATAAGCGCAAATTTTTAATCGTACTACATTTTAAAAACCATTCATATAAATAAAGGAGAATTATGAAATACAAACATAACATATACACTTCAGCAATTATTGCCGCTGCAGTCTTATTGCTTCCGTTGTCTTCATGTATGCACGCAGTGATGATGGGTGGAATGGGAGGTCACGGTTCTCAATCTGAAGGTCACTCTGCGACAGAAGCAACATTGGAAAAAGAAGTAACAGTCGGAGAGTTAAAAGCTGTTGTCGTTTTTCCAGCCATCGAGATTGGAAAAGAGGCAGTGTTTACACTGAAGCTTTCGAACAGCAAGACCGGAGAGCCAATTCGCCGGGCGAAGGTGTACTCACATGTAGAATTCGAACATTCACCCGACGCTCATCAAGGGATGAACCACATGGCAATGATGGATGAAATGCATAACATGCACGGAGCAAAAGATACGTCCATGTCCATGCACGGTAAAATGGATCATTCGACAATGGAAGACACTTCGCACGCAATGAAAAAAGAAGAACAACACGGCATTGAATTTCAACAAGAAGTAGACGAATCGTCAACGCCCGGAACGTACTCGTTTTCATTGAAGCCTCATCAATCAGGCATCCATACAATTACATTTCGCATAATAGAAGTTGATGGGCAACTGCTTTCTCCCCCATTGCTCATTGAAGCAAAGCGAAATGCTGCAAAAGAGATGAAGATGGATGGAATGATGGGTATGATGGGTATGGGAAATTCGGCAACATACGCCGTCATCGGAGTTATTCTTATGAGCGCAATGATGGTTACGGTGTGGGTGATTCGAGGTTCTTTCTGAATATCAATTCATCTGATTACTAAATAGTTTTTGTAACTACTCAGTAGATGCTGACTTAATAATAGAACACGGATGGCACGGATGAAACAGATTTTCACGGATTATTTTATTGATTTTTAGAGATGCCCTTT
>CAYHZL010000218.1:0-5555 GCA_964361075.1 uncultured Chitinophagaceae bacterium | reverse complement strand
GGGATTTTTTGAATTAACAATAACGTTGAGTAGTTACGAAAAATTTTAGTTGTGTATTGTATAAAGGAAAACTATGAGAAAGATTATTTTTTTACTGTGCTGCATTAATGTATTCGTATTTGCATTACCATCCGTATCGAGAATCCCGTTAAAAGTAAGCGTTGATATGGCAAGATTTCGGCATGATAGCACTACTCTGTATTTAGAATTGTATTACTCTTTTGATGTTTCATCGTTGAAATTTATCCCGAAGGCTGCTGGGTTCCAAGGTGATCTTGCTTTTAGTGTGATGTTTAAGAAATCAGCAAATGATTCAATCATCGAATATCAATCATTGCGAATTCCTTTTAGTGTCAACGACACGATGCTTTTATCAACGTCACGAAATTATGTTGATGTGTTTGGTTTTTCGTTGAAACCGGATGTGTATCGAATGTACGTTGTTGCGAAAGATTTAAACGAACCGGCACAACGAGATAGTTTTTCGTTTCCGGTTGATCTCCGGCAAATTGAACAACACCAAATAGCATTGAGCGATGTTGAATTATGCAGTTCAATTTTGCAGAGTGAAAAAGATTCTACGAACCGATTCTATAAAAATACATTTGAGGTCAAACCGAATCCGGCAAAGTTATTTGGTATTCATCAGCCGGTGTTGTATTACTATGTAGAAGCGTACAATCTCAATAAGAATAAATCTGAAAATTATTTCACCAAAGCCGTGATCACGAATGCTGTTGGCAAAGAAATCGTGAACCATGAAAAAATTAAACGCAGGTCATACGAGTCGAACGTTGAAATTGGTACAATAAAAGTAAACACGCTAAAACAAGGTTCGTACACATTCACCTATACTATTTTCGATTCTGTTGATAACACAAAATACTCTGCATCGAAAAGATTTTTTATTTACAACCCAACATTACCATTAGATACGTTAGTAACAGGCGGCTCATCGTCAGTGCTTGCCAGCGAATATGCAACCATGTCCGAAGCAGAACTTGATAGAGAATTTGAACAAGCCCGCTACATTGCTGCAACAGATGAAATAGCTCAATATAAAAAACTCAAAGGCGTAGATTCCAAAAGAAAGGCATTATTTACTTTTTGGAATGTTCGCGATGAAGATAAATCGACTCCGGTGAATGAACAAAAACAAGAATATGTTAAGCGTCTTGAAGTGTCCAATCAACAATATAAAACAGGATTCAAAGCTGGCTGGAAAACTGACAGAGGCAGAGTATATATATTATATGGCGCGCCTGATGAAGTTGAACGTCATGCGAACGAACTTGATTCGAAGCCGTACGAAATTTGGCACTTCAACTCAATTCAAGGCGGCATAATTTTTGTGTTTGGTGATAGAACCGGTTTTTCAGATTATATTTTGCTTCACTCAACTCACCGCAGCGAACTCCATGATGAAAGTTGGATGCGACAGATTAAAGGTGTTGAACTCGGAAGATAAATTTTGTAATTTGGTAGCAGTCGAGTTATGAAATATTTTTTGTAACTTCTCAGCGAAAATAACCCCACCCTTTGTCCCTCCCCTTTTAGGGGAGGGAATATGTCCTCTCCCCCTAACAGGGGGAGAGAAAGAGAGGGGGTCGTGTTTACAAAAGTGGAAAAGCAAAGAGTGAGTGATTCGCCGCGGCGAACGAATTTTTAATTTGCCACGCTGAGCAGTTATGAAATATTTTTTGTAGTAAGACAGTGTAAGAAATATTTACAAACCACGTTCTTTTTAATTTTTTCCTTTAATTTTATCCGGTGAGATAGAAAAGGAAGCAACGAATATCGTGCATTATTTTTATTGCACACGCCTCCTTTTCGTCTCCGAGCAGGAGGCGTTTTAATTTATGGCAACTACTCAACATATTATTGATGCAAAGGGTTTTGCTCGCACGTTACGCCGGCTTGCGCATGAAATAGTCGAACGTAATAAAGGAGCAGAGACACTCGGCATGGTCGGTATTCGTACGCGTGGCGATGTTATTGCGCGGCGTATTGCAACGCTTATTTCTGAAACGGAACATGTCTCTCTTCCATATGGTACGTTGGATATTACGCTCTATCGCGATGATTTACGCGGACGATTGCTGCAACCGCAGTTGAAGACAACCGATATTTTGTATGACATTACAGAAAAAAATATTATTCTTGTTGATGATGTATTGTTTACAGGCAGAACTGTGCGCTCTGCATTGAACGCATTAATGGACATTGGTCGTCCTGCTTCGATTCAACTTGCAGTGCTTGTTGATCGCGGGCATCGCCAGCTTCCGATAAAAGCAGACTTTGTCGGTAAAAATATTCCAACGTCATACGAGCAAACAGTACAGGTAAAAATTAACGAAATTGACGGCGAAGATTGTGTAGACCTCATTTCAAATGAATCTGTAGAAGGGAGGGTCGCGTAATGGGTTTATCAAGCAGACATCTTCTCGGATTGCAGGGAACGCCGAAGAGCGATATACAATTAATACTTGATACGGCACTTTCATTTAAGGAAATATTAAATCGTCCGATAAAAAAAGTTCCGACATTACAAGGCAAAACAATTGTCAATTTGTTTTTTGAAAATTCAACACGAACACGTATTTCATTTGAACTTGCACAGCGTAGGCTTTCAGCAGATGTTGTAAATTTTTCTGCAGCGGGTTCCAGTGTTACCAAAGGCGAAACATTAAAAGATACCGCACGCAATATCGAAGCGATGAAAATTGATATGGTGGTAGTGCGCCATAATGCCGCCGGTACTGCAAATTTTCTCACTCAAATTATGCAAGCGAATGTAATTAATGCAGGGGATGGTTGCCACGAACATCCTACGCAAGCATTGTTAGATATGTACACACTACAAGAAAAATTCGGTTCGCTGGAAGGATTGCGTGTATGTATTGTCGGAGATATTTTGCATAGCCGCGTTGCACGTTCAAATATTTACGGCTTGCAGACGATGGGTGCAAAAGTTTCTGTGTGCGGACCTGCAACACTTATTCCCCGCGAACTTGAAAAACTTGGTGTAGAAATTTATAATCACATTGATGAAATGTTACCCAATATTGATGCGCTGAACGTGTTGCGCATTCAAATGGAACGACAGTCGGGCGGATTATTTCCATCGCTCAGAGAATTTCATCGTTTCTTTGGCGTTACCAAAGATAGGCTCGAAAAAGTTGATCATCCTATTACGATTTTACATCCTGGTCCAATCAATCGTGATGTTGAACTCTCCGCGGATGTTGCTGACGGTCCGCACTCATTAATTCTTGAGCAAGTATTAAACGGTGTTGCCGTAAGAATGGCAGTGTTGTATTTATTGGGAACATCATAGTCGACCTTTAAAAAATGCAAACCCTTCCAGCGTTTATGAAAATAACTATGATAAAATCAACAATTTCGCAACAGCTATTAAAACAAACGCTGGAAGGGTTGCTCGAAGGTTACTTTTTAAGGTTCAACAACATAGCGTGGCACATCCAACAATATTTTTTGAACTCTCAACGGGTTTACTAACATAAAAAGTTAATAGGAAAAAAATGTCGCAAAAATTTTTATTACAACACGGTCGCCTCATTGATCCTTCAACAAACACAGATGCAGTTGTTGATCTGTTAATTATTGACGGCATTATTGAAAAGATTCATTCATCCATTGTGCCACAAAAAGATGTGCGCGTAATTGATCTGCAAAATAAAATTATCGCGCCCGGATTTATTGATATGCATGTGCATTTGCGCGAACCGGGGTACGAACATAAGGAAACAATTGAAACAGGAACGCGTTCTGCTGCATACGGCGGCTTCACTGCAGTGTGTTGTATGCCGAATACAAATCCTGCCATTGATGATGAATCGATCGTGCACTTCATTCAGTCGCAAGGAAAAAAAGCGAACGGCGGCGTTGTTGATGTGTATCCGATTGCTTCTGTAACAAAAGCGCGGGAAGGAAAAACACTTGCGCCGATTGCAGAACTTGTGCAAGCCGGTGCAGTTGGTTTCAGCGATGATGGTGCGCCCGTGTATGATGCGCAGATTATGCGGCTGGCGCTTGAATATGCAACGATGTATGGCGTTCCACTTATTCAACATTGTGAAGAACAATCTCTTGCGCACGGCGGCGTGATGAATGAAGGTTTTGTTTCAACCGAGTTGGGTTTACCCGGCATTCCTCATGTTGCAGAAGAAATTATGATCGCGCGTGATTTAATTCTTACAGAGTTCACCAATGCGCGGTACCATGTTGCACACATGAGCACTGCATACGCCGTTGAACTTGTGCGTCAGGGAAAGAAAAAAGGAATTAAAGTAACAAGCGAAGTAACACCGCATCATTTTGCGATGACTGACGAGGCTGTACGTTCGTTCAACACCAATACAAAAATGAATCCGCCGTTACGCACACAAAAAGATATTGATGCGATAAAAGAAGGTTTACGCGATGGAACTGTTGACGTTATCGCAACAGACCACGCGCCGCATTCGCTTGATGAAAAAGAAGTTGATTATATACAAGCTCCGTTTGGTATCGTGGGATTGGAAACGGCAATTGGTCTTTCAATTACCGAATTGGTAGAAACCGGTGTACTGTCTTTTTCTCAACTGATAGAAAAATTTTCAACAAACCCGAGAAAAATTATCGGGAAAAGTATTTCAATCTTGGAAGGCAGCGAAGCGAATCTGACTTTCATAGATCCGCATGTTGAATGGAAAATTGAGACAGCAAAATTCAAATCGAAATCAAAAAATTCACCGTTCAATGGAAAAACAGTGAAGGGAAAAGCAGTTGGTATTTTGAATCATAGCACCTTGTTGATGTATTGAGATGAAGATAATTCGTTCTGAAATATTTTCACACCACGATCAGCTTCTGTTTGGAATGAGTACGCGGAATGGCGGCTTAGATATTGGTACACTCGGATTTAATCTCAGTTACAATGTTGGTGATCATCGTGAAGTAGTTACAAAAAATCGTGAGCTATTTTTTTCTTCTCTCAATATTTCACAGACACAAGTTGCATTTCCGCAGCAGCAACACACGGATATTGTAAATGTTGTATCCGCCGCAGGAAGTTACGAACGATGCGATGCACTTGTTACCGGCACAAAAAATTTGTTTATTGCCGTCAGCATTGCAGATTGCACACCGGTGATGTTGTTTGATCCTGTTACAAAAACTACAGCCGGCATTCATGCGGGATGGCGAGGAACGGCTTCAAAAATTGTAAAGAAAACAATTGCAAAAATGTTTGTTCATTGCGGAGTTACACCGGAAAATATTATCGCATTTATCGGACCTTCTGCAGGAAAATGTTGCTACGAAGTTGGCGATGATGTTGCGCAAAAATTTTCTTCTGATCTGTGCGAATCAACAGGCAGTGGAAAGTTTATGCTTGATATAAAAACTGCGAATAAGAAACAGTTGTTGGAAGCCGGTGTGCAGGAAAATAATATCGAAGTTCATTCTGCCTGCACTATTTCAACTCCTGAAATTTTTCATTCATTTAGAAGAGATGGTAATAAATCCGGCAGAATGTTAGCTGTGATTGGCAT
>CAYHZL010000217.1:3458-5604 GCA_964361075.1 uncultured Chitinophagaceae bacterium | reverse complement strand
ATCCGTGTTTCGCCGCGGCGAATGTTCTATTTTTTCTAACCGCTGAGTAGTTACTAATTTTTTTTTATTTCTCACAAACAAAATGAAAGGTTCATGGTATGAAAAACATAATTTTTATCCTTCTCGTAGTAGTGCTACCGGTATCTTTTGCTGCAGCACAAAATAAGGCAAAGGCAGAAACTGTAGTAATAAAAATTCCAACCGCAAAATGCGAAACATGTGAAGAAACAATCACCAACGCGCTCAAAAAAGTTGAGGGAGTAGTTGATGCAAAAGCTAATGCTGATGAAAAAATCGCGACCGTGCAGTTTACTTCATCCAAAACTAAGCTTGCAGTCTTGGAAGATACGATTGTGAATGCGGGATACGATGCTAATAAGAAGAAGCGGAATGATGCGGCATATAAAAAACTGTCGAAGTGTTGTAAATAAAACTCAAAGCCACATTCGCCGCGGCGATTGTGGCAAATTTTTTATTCATAAATTTTCTTTTACCAACCGTACTACTTCAATAAAATCTTTTCCATTATGTACGAAATCAATTCCATCGCTTTCAATAACCAACAGTGTACCTTTTGAATAATTGCTAATCCATGTTTCGTAGTGAGCATTGAGTTGCTCAAGATATGTTGCGGGAATGCTTTGTTCATATTCACGTCCCCGTTTTTCGATTTGTTTTTTCAGTGTGTCCACGCTAGCACGAAGATAAATCATTAAATCGGGTACGCGCAAATAATCCGTCATTACTGTATAGAGCGCGACATAATTATCGTAATCACGTTGTGCCATGTTGCCGATTTCGTACAGATTGCGTGCAAAGATTTCCGCGTCTTCATAAATCGAACGGTCTTGAATGACGGACTCTGTTGATTCCGAAATTTTTTTGTGTGTGTGAAAGCGATGCGAGAGAAAATAAATTTGCAAATGAAACGACCAGCGTTTCATATCGCCATAGAAATCAGAAAGGTACGGATTGTCTTCCACCGATTCGTAGTACGGTTTCCAGCCGAATGTATTTCCCAGTAATGTAGTCAGTGATGATTTTCCGGAGCCAATGTTGCCGGCGACAGCAATAAATTTTTTTTGCGGCATAAAGAATATCAAGAAATTCAGCCGGAGGCTGATCCGCCTTTGGCGGAGTTGATGAATATTATTTCTGTAATAATAGGAAGAAAAAGAAAAAAGCGAAACACAAATTTTGTATTTCGCCTTTCTACGTAATATCAACAACGGCAATTAATTTCCGTGTTCGTTGCCGTCATGGTCATCATCGCCGTGGTCATCGTCATCATCATCCTTTCCCATATCGTGAGGAACAACGACAGTTGCTGTAGCGCTCGCAGTACCAAGTTGTACCGTAACAGTATATGTTCTTCCGTCTTTATCTTTTCCTTTTCGTGCCGCTTGAAGATTTAATGGAAAAGAATAATTCGGAGTTGCGCTCAAAGTGCCGGATGTGTTTAGCTTACCGTATTCATCAACAAGAGTATACGTAATGACATTTGTGCCGGGGTTTCCGGTTGTTCCACTGAAGACAACCGGTATCATTTTTTTATTCGGGGGCCAAATAAAAGATTTGGATGCCGAAACAGTAATTGTTGACGGTGCCGGCGGAGGTGCAGGATCAATAATTAAACGTGGTGAGTACGTTCTTCCCGGATTTGGAGCGGCAATATTTTGGTCGCTCGAAGTCGGACTTTCCGGAGAAGAGCATCCGGCAAAAAACCAGACAAGCAGTATTATCTGGGCAAATATATTTGTCATTGTTTTCATGTAGCGCCTCCGTAAAATGTGAACTATGTCTAACAATAAATACTGCAATAATGTCTTCAATCTTGAAAAAGAAGTCAAGCAAATTAGAAATTTTTAATAATTGGGGATGAACATTCGCATCGATTGGGCACGTATGATTTTCCATCTGAGGGATCAAAAATGCTCTGAATTTCATCTAAACGAATGGTTTGTATCGTTCCATCTGGTGTTTCCGCGTATTGTAAATATTCAGCATTTTCTTTTGCGAAAACATCCTGCACGATAACATCCAACTCTTTATCAGCAAGAACAAGATGCAATTGCTTTTTCCGCATTGCAGCAAGTTCAAGAACATCATACACGGAACAGGAAATTGGTCTGTAGTTCAATGATGA
>CAYHZL010000217.1:0-3358 GCA_964361075.1 uncultured Chitinophagaceae bacterium | reverse complement strand
CAAGTTCAAGAACATCATACACGGAACAGGAAATTGGTCTGTAGTTCAATGATGAATGATCCATTTGTGTTACGAAGTTATTCGAACAACAACCATTGTGGCGTCATCCGGTAGTCCATTTGTTTCGGTGAATGATCGTACTGATGCAACAACTGACGCGCTCAATTTTTCGGCAGACGGACGCTGCACATCTTGCAATAGCTCTCTCAATTTATCAAGACTGAATTGTTCCTTCTGTGTGTTTGTTGCTTCGGTGATGCCGTCGGTAAATAAATACAATGCATCGCCGCGTTCAAAGTGAACAAGCGTGTCATTAAATGTTGTGTGCTCTTGCATGCCGAGTGCAAGATTTGGTGTACGGATTTCCTGAATTGAGTTATCTGATTTGTGAAGCAGCAATGGTGGATGTCCTGCGGTTGCAAGATGTGCTGTGTGTGTCTGTTTGTTCAGCAAGATATACGCAAACGTAACAAACATTTTTTTGTCTGTTACTTGAAAGACAGATGTATTCAAATGCTGTAGTACGCTTGATGGCTGCGATGAATGTTGCAGTTCGGCACGCAGTGCGCTTTTTGTCATTGCAGAAATAATTCCAGCGCCAACGCCGTGTCCCGATACATCGGCAACGGCTACAACAATTTCATTTTCAGAAAGCTGCAGCACGTCAAAATAATCACCGGCGACTTCTGTTGCCGGCGATGTTGCACCTGCAATTTCGCACCAATCTGTTTTACACACCGATGTTGGAAGAAGTGAATTTTGAATTGATTGTGCAATGGCAAATTCGGCTTCCAATCGTGCGCGTCGTTTGTTCTCCGACGTGATAACAAGAATAAAAAGTGTATATCCGATCGCGATGAAGGAAATAGCTGTTACACCAAACACCGTGCGCTTTGTTTCAATAGTGTCTAATTCATTTTGAGAAAATTTTATAAAATGATCGGAAACAATAATGCGTTGGGAAGGCGGCGCTCCGACAATAAATTCTTCAATTTGTTTTGTTGAAAACATTGCTGCTTGTATTATCACAAGAGCAATAACAAGCCGCAGCGGTTTTACCATCAACAAAATAATACACGCTGAAAACATGCCGCTGAGTGTAGTAACAAGCAGAAATTGAAACCACGTACCGGGAAAAATATTTGGTCTCATCAACATGGTTAACGGACCGATTGTGCCGAAGAGGAAAAATACTGCAAGTGCAAGAATCCGCACTTCTCTCGGCTTCATCAGTTTCATAAAATGTGCAGTGCCTTTGAAAATATTTTTCATGGTACTATCTTTGTGTGTGATGTGGAAAATATAATGGAAAGCTGAATGGATAGCAAGGATGTGTAGTGTCTTAATTTGGGAAAAAACGTCATGTTGGTTCACCAATACCTGTTTTAAATCCTTTTTACTGAAAAAATAGTAGTGTCTTAATTTGAAATTTAATAATTTCGTCGTATCGAATCACAAGGTGATCCCTTCGGGACTTGATTCGGCATCTTAAAGCAGGCAAAGATGCTGATTCGCCGCGGCGAATCGGCATGACGTTTCTCCTCAAATTAAGACATTACGCATGTTTGTAGTTTCAACGAGTGTTTGTATCTTTGGGATAGAGAAAAAAATGACAACTATACAGCATATTCGTTCTATCATTTCGCAGCATCAACCAAAGAGTATTACCAATTCGCAGTACAAAAAAGCCGCAGTGCTCGTTCCTCTTGTGGAGCAAGAAACAGGTTTGCATCTTTTATTTACTAAACGCACGGATTCAGTAGAACATCATAAAGGACAAATTTCTTTTCCCGGTGGTGCGGTGGATGATGGTGATGCATCGCTTATTGAAACAGCGCTCCGCGAATCGTTTGAAGAAATTGGATTAGAAAAAAGTGCCGTTGAAATTTTCGGTATGCTCGATGATTTACAAACACCGAGTGAATTTGTTGTTACACCAATCGTCGGGTACATCAAACATCTTCCTCGGTTAATGAAAAACGATAATGAGGTGGCAGAGATTTTTCTTCTTCCATTTGAAGAATTTTTTGATGTATCAAAATGCCGCAGTGAAATTCGTACGCTGAACGGAATGACACGCCAAGTATATTTTTTTGATGTTGGCAGTGAAGTAGTATGGGGCGCGACTGCTTTTTTTGTGAAGCAATTAGTGGATGTAATTGATGGTGAACAAAATTAGTTCTTACTGAAAAAGTCATTGCGAGGAGCGGCACAATCTTTTATTTGTAATTATTCAGTGTAGGGCGGTTCTATAAATTCAAAAAAAGACTTTACCGCAAAGACGCGAAGTTGCAAAATGCTTATTATTATTTGTTTTCTTCGTGCCTTTGTGTCTCCCGAAGGGATCCTTTTGGGATTAGTGGCGAAAAAAAACTTAATTTTTGGAACCGCCCTGTAATAAATGTTTCAAATGGTTTCCTGTAAAAAACAGATTGAAAATCCGCCTGCTGCAAGTCCGCCGGTTTTTTGGCGGATTGTCTGGCGGGAAGAAAAAATAAATTTTTAGTTGTGTCCGATTGAACTAAAACAATGTTGTTCGGAAGAGACGCAAGCAGGTTTTAGTACGAATAAATATTGTTTTGTGTTACAACAATGAGTGGGGAGCTGTTTTTAAGATTGTAAAGTATATCGGCAAAGTATTTTTCAATCAGGGAAATCAAAAGATCGTTCGAACAATTTCCTACAGAAATAAATACTGTTTGAGGCGGGGCACCGAATAAATTTGAAAAATCGAAAAAGTCTTTGTCTTTAGTTATTACAATACATTGATTATTTTTAGCGTATTGCCATATCTGTGAATCCAACAATTGCAATCCGTTTTCTAATTCAAAAACATGAACAGCATCTTCACCCTTCTGAGTTAGCCAAGTTTTCAGTCTTGGCGGCAATTGTGCATCAACAATCCATTTCATACAGGATGAACACCGAATGCATCAGAGGAATACGAAGCTAATTGTGATGCAAATGCCAGACATGCATCAATATCGGCTTCTTCCAAATACGGGAAATCAATCAAAATTTCTTTTTTACTCATTCCACCGGCTAACATTTCTAACACACTTGCGACAGTAACTCTCATTCCACGGATTGTCGGTTTTCCTCCACATAATCCTGAAACAATTGTTATTCGATTGTATGGTTTTGCATGCTCCATTTACCGCCTCTTTTTTGTATAATGGTAAGAAGTTACTGGATATAAATCAAGTTGAGTAATCAATTATGAAAAAAATTCGTAACTACTCAACCATCGAAACTGAATCATTGGAATGATGTCTGACGATGTTTCTCAACCGTCTGACATCTTGTAAATAGGCAAAACGTCAGACACAAAAAACGTGTCAGATTCGCCGCGGCGAAT
>CAYHZL010000216.1:0-5677 GCA_964361075.1 uncultured Chitinophagaceae bacterium | reverse complement strand
TCGTTTGTTTATCCCACGTCATCGAACCAATATCTGTAACGCTTATGCCACACAATATAATGTCAGCCAATTTAAATGAAATACCAACATCGTATCCCATTCCGGAGCCAACAGGTTGTGAATTGTCAGGATCCATCTGCGCGGTGCGTTGCAGAAAATCGAACTTTCCATTTACATGCATTGAATCAATTATTGATTGTCCATTAATGTCTGATTTATAAACAATATTTTCAATTGAAGCTTTATAACGCTCTGTAGTTATACTCGCTAATCCTGCTAAATATTTTACACCGATGCCAAAAGAAATATCAGTTACAGCCGGAAGTGTGAGCGGCAGTATGTACGCTGCTGAGACATTCATTTCAGCAACGATAGAAGCATTCACAGCGGTATTGTTAAACGAATATTTATTGCCTTCAATTCCAAAAGTGTTAAATGCAAACTTCAAATAATCTTCAACCAAATCAAAATTCACCGCAGCTCGGACAGAAGGGACGATTGCTAAACCAAAATTGCCTGCTTGCAATGAAAAGCCAATCGGCGAGGTTTCAAATGAAGCTTGTGTGTGTGCAATACCGCCCGGAAATAATCCGAGAATATCATTCTTATCTTGCGCACTCAGTTGCTTGCCTTGTTTTTTTCCATCAACAGTTAGCGGTAAATTCGGATCACCGGTAAAAAAATCATTATAAATTTTGTAATTAATAAAATCACTGCCTGCCGATAAACCAAACGGAACAAAATTTATTGTCACTGTTGCATTTCTATCATCGAGAGCAAGATTTGCCGGATTAAGTCCGACTGCATCAAGCCCGCGGGAATGTGCAGTATAGGTTCTTCCCATACCAATAATGCGCGGCGAATATCTATCGCCGCCGGCAAAAGATGTGTTAGAACCAACCACACCCAGCAGAACAAATACCATTACTATGGTAATGATGTTTGAAGTATATTTTTCATGAATCATAGTACGCTCCTACTATTTTCTTTTGAAAGTGTGGTTATTATTTTAGTTTCTCAAAATTTACGTTAAAGATAATATTTGCAAAAGCTTTTACACGAATCTTATCAGTTTTTCGGAACTCTTTTGCTGTGCTTCCATTTCCTGCAGTATTCAATTTCAAATCCAATGCGGTAAAGGAAGCATCACCAAGTTTTTTTGCATCTTCCGGTGTTAGGTTAATCCATGTGTACGATTTTTGTCCGGTGCGAGCTGTTGTTGTATCTGCCACAACACGAATTGGTGGATAATTTACAGAGTCTGCGGGGATCGCCGGCGTTTGTGGGAGTGTAAGCACTGGCAGCGCTGTTTTATCAACAATTAAACTATCCTTCGCATTCTTTTTTCCACGAAGAAGCTTCATTGCTAAATTAATATCCAGCGGAAATGTATTTTCAACATTAAGATAAATTTTTCCCTCTTTAATTAATTCTACCTTTACTGTGTCAATACTATTTTGTGCAAACGATGATGTGTCCTTCATTGAACCTTCTTTAATACCGATCGAAACCGGAATTGCATAATCGAGTGTGATACGCAATGTATCGCCCTGCGCAACACTGCCCAAACCTTTGTCTGTTTTGTTATTATACACATCCTTCGGGCTCATCAACGCTTCACCGCGAACAACTAATTTTGCAGGAAGCGCACGTTCAGCAGAAGGAACGGAAACTTTGAGGAAGCTATTCATCAACGTATTAATATTATCAGCCGTAAAATTAATGACGGTATTTTTCTTTGGTTCAATAAGATTCTTCAAGTTTGGAAATGCTGGATCAGAATAACTTGTCCTCACTTCTACCGAATCGCCTAACTTATTATTAGCATTTAACGCTACTACCCACAATGTAAGGTTCGTTGGAAATGCACCGGATATGAGCATATTCATCTTTAAACTGATGGCGCTCTTAAATCCTTGCAGTGTAAATTTACTGTTCAGGTCACTACTGCCAATATTAAATTCCTGATTCACGGAAATTGATTTCGGCGGAATTTGTCCGGTTACAGATTGTAAAATATATGGTGGTGGAGTTACAGTGTTTCCATTTTTATCACACGGTTGAACATCTGCCTGTACGAAATCTTTTTTACTCACTTGCTGGTAGCTGGTTGCCTGAACAAACGTTCGAATGCCAAGCGTATAATCCATCATATTGTCAGCAGTAAGTGTTGCACCATTTTGCTTTCCAACAACAAGTACATCTTTCAAAGAAATAACTTTGTCCATCGCTCCCTGTGCAGGGATGAGATAAATGTTGCTTGTATCTTTCTTATCTGCACTCACTTCTTGCCCAACCAATTTTGACTGATCAATAACTAATTGTTTTCCCGTCAACCGATCGCGCAATTGCGACATACGGAAAATAACTTTAATGCCAAGTGCAACATTGTTCACAATTTTCACTCTCATAAAACCGCTCTGGAACTGTGCAATCTGCACCCGAATAGAGTCGTCGAGAAGAACATTGCCCGAAGTATCAGTTACAGTTAGTCCAGAAAAATCTGCTGTTAATTTTGCAAGCGCCGATTCAATTGTTGCGCCGACAATATTTAAAGTAGAAACAATTCCATCGGTAGATTTTAATGTCGTCCCAGCAATACCGATAGTTTTAATTGTTCCCTTCATTCGCACTTTCTTATACATCGTTTTGCCGATTAACGATGAGGCAGGTGAAGATGTCGCTTGTTGGTTCGCAGGAATGGAACCGGTAAACGCAAATGTGGCAATCGTTGTTGTTGCCAACGTATCATTTACTAAATCAAGTTTATTTGTAACAATACCATTGGCATCAGTAAACTGAATTGCAAATGGAAAAGTATTTTGAATGGTGAGCGTCATAGTTCCGGCATCAAACTTTAACCAAATTGAAGATCCGTCTGGTGAGACATCAATTGGCTGACTAATATTGACTGTTTGATCGGTTACACCAACCAATGGAACACCGGTAGGAAGCCCAGGGAAAAGATCTGCCACGGTTAATGAAACCGGCTTAGGCGAAGGAACCGCAAACGGAACAACATTAATTTCTTGATTAATGGTGCTGCCTTGCACGGTTGGCATGATAAAAACATCACTGGGAATGCTATCGCGATAACCAAATTGATCGCTGGTTGGCTTATAAAGAATTGTGCCGCCAGTTGTATCAAACTTAGAGTCTTTATTAATTAAATCTGCGAAGTAAAATGTTTTATCAACAAGTGGAACGGTAAGCTGAGTGAGCCATGATGGTGCAACCGGTTCGGAAGGCATTTTTACGCACTGATACGATAATGGCAACAATGCTGCAAGCAGCAAAAGCAATAACACATGCTGCATCATTGCTTTCTTTGAAGTAGCATATTTCATAATAACCCTCCGCATAAGAAAAGAAAAAAGTGATTGTGTAACAAACTAATCTTTAGAAAGATACAACTCAACGAAGTGAAACGCAATGCCTTTTCGGCGATGTTGACGCAGGTCTCATTGCGGTATAAAGTCATTGCGAGCAAATGTTTTTTATGAGCGAAGCAATCTTTTCTTTAAATCTAGAAGATTGCTTCGACAAAAAACGTCTCGCAATGACGTGCAATGAGTATTTCAGTGAGAACTCATTAATGAATTTTTTCTTCTTTCGCCGGCATTGGAAAATTAAAACCTGTCGGAGACATTCCCTCGCCGGAAATTTTTATTTCACCAAATTTCTCTTCATACTTTTGGATATTGTCCGCAAGTGCATTCAACAATAATTTAGAATGTTGCGGTGTCATCACAATACGCGCATGCACTCTTGCTTTCGGAACACCGGGAAGTATTCTGGTGAAATCAACAATAAATTCTGCCGGCGAATGCGTAATAATTGCCAAGTTCGAATAAATTCCTTCCGCTTCTTTTTCGCCTAATTCGATATTGATCTGTTGGCTTTGTGGCGGCTGTTGGTCGCTCATGGTTCATCCTTTTTTAGAAAAGTAAAAAACCTCACTGGATAGTACATCCTGTGAGGTTGCTATCATTACATTATCATTTATTTTTTTCCGCTGCGAATATCATCCGCTTTTTTGTACATCTCTGTTGCTTTATCAGCTTGACCGAGATTGGCATATACTTGCCCGAGCAGTTCCAGCATTTGTATGTCGTCCGGTTTAGACGCGATCACTTGTTCGAGATACGGCACTGCCGATTTATATTTTTCTTTGTACGATACATCATCCTCTTTGCCCGATTTTTTAATTCGCTCTTGTTCTGCCACACCCCAATTGACATACGTTGCAGCAAGATTATAGCGAGCAGCGCTAAAAGCAGAATCAATTTTCAATGCCGCATGAAATTGTTCGACAGCATTTTCATATTTTAAATCTTTCAATTGAAACACACCTAAATTATAATGATCAAATTTACTTTCCGGATATTTTTTTACACGCTCTTCAAGCAATGTGTGTGCTTCTGCATTCCGTTCCGCACCAATGTACGAGTTCATTAAGTTTTCAGAGATCAGCGGGTCTTCCGGAAATGCGGCTTGTCCTTTTTTCAAAATTTCAATTGCTTTGTTGTACTGTGCCACAGCTTCATGAAACAACGTAGAATCAATATTCGCCTTGTAATTTGATGTTACCGAAACAACAAGATCGTTTTCCACACTCACAGTTAAATTATATTGGCTGTATATCCACTCTTCTTTATCGCTTTTCTTTTTTCCTTTCGGCGGTTCGGGTTTGTTCACCGTTGTAGGTTGACCAAGATACAATTTCACATCAATAGCTTTCATCTTTTCGTGAATGCTTTCGATATTTTTTACGGCGGCAAACGCATCGTGGTTTACTTCCATAAATTTTGATTTTAAATCACTCGCCTTCACCGAATAAATTTCACTGACAAGGCGGCACGCCATCACATCTTTTGCTTTTTCAAACGAGATGGTGAGCGGCTCAACACTCATCTGCAATGCTTCTTCTGCTTCTTGTGGTCGCATCTTTGCTCTCAGCGCGTCGGATTTGCGATAGTACGCCAAACCAAGATTACGTTGATTGATCAAGCTGTCGGGTATAACATACATTGCCATCGTGAACGCATCAATTGCATTGTCATAATATTCCAATGTGTCAACTGCTTTATTAATGTAATCTACGCCTTTATTAAATAATCCACCCCATATTGAAATTGTAATTGCATCAATTTCTTTTTTGTGGGTAGGTGCAATTTTCAATACTTCCACAAACGCATCTTTCATCCCTTTATAATTTTTCAATTCCAAACGAACCTTGCCGAGCAACAACCATGCTTCTTCATTCTTTGCATTCTTCTGCGTCTCTTTCATCAATGCAGCTTCTGCACTTTGAAATTCTTTGCGGGTAATATACAGTTTTGCACTTGTTACTTCGGCTGATGAACATTGAAATCCGGTAATGACCATGGATGACAACGTAATGCCAACAATTCCCCAAATGAGTAACGATTTTATTTTCATAATGACATCCTTTGTAAATGGTGGGTGTTCCAGAGTTACTTACTGCGCAAAAATATAGAAAAAAATGTTACGATAATCAAAATGAAAAAATTGAAACCACACCGTTGCAGTATATTTTAAACTGATGGCAATACAAAGTAATGTGAAATAAGGGCGATTCCTCCAAAGGAGTCCTTCGGACAAAAATTAAGTTTTTTTCGCCACGAAGACACAAAGGCACAAAGAAAACAAATAA
>CAYHZL010000215.1:0-5686 GCA_964361075.1 uncultured Chitinophagaceae bacterium | reverse complement strand
CGCGCCGCAGTCCAGCTTGTGCCGTTGTTGGCGGAAAGAAAGACGCCGACCTCAGTCCCGGCAAAGAGATTCGAACCCGAGACGGCAAGGGCATAGACATCAATGTTCGTCAATCCGGTATTGGCCACAGACCAGCTTGTGCCGTTGTTGGTGGAAAGAAAGACGCCGCCGCCACGAGTTCCGGCAAAGAGATACGTGCCCGAGACCGCAAGGCCATAGACAATAGTATTCGGCAAGCCGGCACTCGCCGCACGCCAGCTTGTGCCGTTATTGGTGGAAAAAAAAACGCCGACATAAGTCCCGGCAAAGAGATTCGTACCGGAGACAGCAAGGGCATAGACATAAGTATTCGTCAATCCCGTATTGACTACAGTCCAGCTTGTGCCGTTGTTGGTGGAAACATAGACGCCGCCGCCAGCAGTCCCGGCAAAGAGATTCGTGCCGCTTAATGCAAGAGCGCGTATGTCATTGTGCGTTAAGCCGGAATTAATTGCTGTCCAATTCGTGCCATTGTTGGTGGAGAGAAAAACACCGCTATAAGTCCCGGCAAAGAGATTAGCGCCGCTCACGGCAAAGGCATGGACATCAGTGCTCGTCAAGCCGGTACTCGCCGCAGTCCAGCTTGTACCGTTGTTAGTGGAAAGAATGACGCCGCCATCAGTCCCGGCAAAAAGATTCGTACCGGAGACGGCAAAGCTATATACTTGACCCCCGTAGGGTCCGTTGGTCTGTATCCATTGGGCATGCAATGGATTCGTAGTGGTGAAGAGATAAAACACCACAAAGAGGAATCGGAAAATGTTTTTCATGTGTTTCTCCTTTCGTGCGCCTTAGGCGCATTCGTGAAATAGTGAATGGTAATTGCAACTAATCTCTAACCTTCTGCCTCTGCGTCCGCAATCACCAACGCAGCATCCAGCGCTGCAACACCGAGATCGATATCTTCTTTCGAAATAATAAGCGGAGGCGCAATTACAAAATGGCTGACCCACGCTTGCAGAAAGACACCGTTCTTCATCATTTCGGCGGTAACTTTATCAACAAGCAGCGGCGTACCGGAAATTTTATCTTTATAGGAATTGAACGGCTCTTTTGTTTTTTGATTTTTTACAAGCTCGACTGCCCAAAACATTCCTATACCCCGCACATCGCCAATGGATTTATGTTTTGGTTTTAATTCGTGAAGTTTTTTTCCGAGATAGGCACCAACTTCAGTCGCACGATTCATCAGGTCGAGCCGTTTCATTTCTTTAATTGAAGCAATTGCAGGCGCGAGCGTTAATGGGTGAGCTTCGTACGTGTGCCCGTGTGAGAAATAATGATCGTCAAAAAAATCGGCAATTTTTTTCGTGGTCGCACATAATCCAAGCGGCATATATGCGGTTGTAATTCCTTTTGCGGTGGTAAGAATATCGGGCTTCACATTCCAATGATCAACCGCAAACCATTTTCCCGTTCGTCCCCATCCTGTCATCACCTCATCGGCAATGAGCAGAACATCATGACGATCGCAGATTTCACGAAGTCTCGGCAAATATTCTTTCGGCGGAACAAGAACGCCATTTGTGCCGACAACCGGTTCAACAAGAACGGCTGCAACATCGCCTTCATTTTCAATCATGTGTTCGATGTAATCCGCACACGCAACATTACATTCAGGATATGTATGATGAATTGGACATTGATAGCAATGCACTTCCGGTCCAAAAATTACTCCGGGAATTTTTCCTGCCGGTTCCATCGCCCATCGCCGCGGATCGCCCGTTGCAGCAATCGAGCCCATCGTTGAACCGTGATACGAATGATAGCGTGAAATAATTTTTGTTTTTCCTGTAACCATCCGCGCTATTTTAAATGCTGCTTCATTTGCATCAGTGCCGGAGGTGGTAAAGAAAAATTTCTCTAATCCTTGCGGAAGCACCTCGAGCAATAATGTACTTAGCTCTGCACGCACCGTTGTCGCAAAACCCGGCGCAATGTATGGAAGCGTTCGCGCTTGTTCTTCAATTGCTTTAATGACCGCCTGATTTTTGTAGCCAAGCGTTACGCACATTAACTGCGATGAAAAATCGAGATACTGTTTTCCCGAAGCATCGGTGAAACGAACGCCCTCGGCATCAACAACGTGAATTGGTTTCCAGTTTTTTTGAAAGCGCCA
This sequence comes from uncultured Chitinophagaceae bacterium, assembly GCA_964361075.1. Taxonomy (GTDB): domain Bacteria; phylum Bacteroidota; class Ignavibacteria; order UBA10030; family UBA8401; genus CAYHZL01. The sequence continues at coordinate 3,528 of CAYHZL010000215.1, read as the reverse complement.
TGTGCCAAATGTGTACTTGGCGGTGATTTCTACAACTTCTTGTGAAGAGAGTTTTTCAGACATGATTTTTTGTTGTTAGTTTTTGTGTTTATGATTTACTTTTTTTGTTTCGTGTTTCGAGTTTTGGGTTTTGAGTATTCTATCTTTGATTCATATTTTACTTCGGGTTCTTTGATAAAATTTGGCGTTTCGAATTCTTTGTCAACATACTGGATAAAACGCATTATTTTTCCACAAAGAAAATTATACTCTTGAAAGAGCTGTTCAAATAATACTTTGTCTGTCAATGATTTGGTTTCAAACAATAATTCAAGATGTTCTATCGTCTCTTCCGCTGAACCGTATGAACGAAACAAATAATGAAGGAATTCATTTTTATATCTGCGTAATGCAAATCCTTCAACGATGTTTGCGGAAATTGATTTTGATGATCTTCGAATTTGACTCCCCTCCTCAAATCGTTCGAAGGAAGGAAGTTTTAAAGACATTTCGTGAACTCTAACTGCAAGACGATGAGACATTTGATAAATCTCTAATTTCTTATGTCCTTTCTCCATTTCTCGCCTACACTATTAAAATCATAATATCAAAACTCGAAACGCGAAACTCAAAACTCATTTAGTCTTTCAATTCAACAATTTTTCCGTACGCTTCAGGGCGACGATCGCGGTAGAATTGCCACACGGAACGAACTTCTTGAATTATGTTCATATCAAGATCAGCAACAAGCAATTCCGTTTTGTCACGGCTTGCCTGCGCAATAATTTTTCCGCGAGGAGTGCAAAAATAACTCTTGCCGTAAAATTCTCCGATATTCCACGGCGCTTCGACGCCAACACGATTGATTGCACCGACAAAATATCCGTTTGCTACAGCGTGAGCAGGTTGTTCCAATTCCCATAAATATTCTGAAAGTCCGGCAACTGTTGCAGAAGGATTAAAAACAATTTCTGCACCGTTCAATCCGAGAATGCGCGCACCTTCCGGGAAATGTCTGTCGTAGCAAATGTACACACCAATATCGGCGTACTTAGTTTTAAAAACAGGAAATCCGACATTGCCCGGTTTAAAATAAAATTTTTCCCAGAACCCCGGCTCAACTTGTGGAATATGGTGCTTGCGATATTTTCCGAGATATGAACCATCAGCATCAAGTACGGCGGCAGTATTATAATAGACACCCGCCATCTCTTCTTCATAAATGGGGACAATCATCACCATCTTATATTTCTTTGCATACTTCTGCATTAATTTTATTGTCGGTCCGTCGGGAATTCTTTCCGTCATTTCGTACCATTTTGTTTTTTGTTCAGCACAAAAATACGGGCCGCTAAATACTTCCTGCAAACACAAAATCTGCACACCATCTCTTCCTGCTTTTTCAATCAGCGGAATGTGTTTGTCGATCATTGCTTTTTTAATTTTTGGGATTGGCTGGTCATTCGATGTAGCGATAGAACATTGAATGAGACCACTTCTGACAGTACGAGACATGACAACTCCTTAACAGTGAATGGTAATTATTCTGGAACGCAAAATTTCTAGGTGGAATGTTAAGAAGTTAAACTGTAATTGTCAAATTTATATTTTTTTTCTGTTGACATTTACTGCAATAACACCGTACATTTGTATAGTTATATAGTACGAATCGTTCCTGAAACTTTCTCGGGAGCTTCACATGTCGTGCTTAGCACACGAATTGTTTGCGAACTTTCCCCAAGCAATCAAACAGTTCACATATTTGCTCTTACACTCCAAAGCCCGCACAAGCTCTGTCCAAATTTCCCGTATTATTTTATCCGCTCGTTCGGTGAACGATTCATTGTTGCCTGAAGGTATTACCTCACTGTATCAAGTTACCAATTACATATTGTTCCATCATTTTTCACATTAGTGAAAGGAGATCTATATGACAGAGAACATTGTTGTTACCGACAACCGCACGGGGAAACAATTTGAAATTCCCAAAGAGATTGTTATGCCGGACAATCTCACCATCATTGATAGCAGAACAGAAAGAGAATATGCCATTCCCATTGATCACGGAACACTTAAGACAATGGATCTTCGACAGTTGAAAACTTCCAGTGATGACTTTGGTCTGATGGCGTACGATCCTGCGTTTATGAATACCGCTTCGTGCAAAAGCAAAATTACTTTTATTGATGGAGAGAAAGGAATACTCCGCTATCGGGGTTATCCAATCGAACAACTTGCCGATAAAAGCAATTACCTTGAAGTAACGTATCTTGTTATCAACGGCGAGTTGCCAACAAAATCCCAGTTGAATGAATGGAAATATAACATCACACATCACACCATGCTGCACGAGAACACAAAAAAATTCATGGAAGGCTTCAACCATGATGCACATCCGATGGGCATGATGGTAAGTACCATTGGCGCACTTTCAACATTATATCCTGACTCCCGCGATATTTTTGATGCAGGGTCGCGTACACTTCAAACATATCGACTCATCGGAAAGATGCCGACAATGGCAGCGTATTGTTTTCGTCATCGCTTAGGACTTCCGTATGTCTATCCGGATAACGAACTCAGTTACGCTGGAAATTTCCTTAGCATGATGTACAAGATGACAGAATTAAAATACAAACCGGATCCGGTGTTGGAACGTGCACTCGATATTCTTTTTATTCTGCATGCTGACCACGAACAAAATTGCAGTGCCAATGTAATGCGCAGTATCGGAAGTTCTCATGCTGATCCGTTTGTTTCAATGGCAGGCGCAGCCGCTGCATTGTATGGACCGTTGCATGGAGGAGCAAACGAAGAAGTGTTGCGCATGTTGAACGAGATCGGATCGAGCATCAAAGTGCCGGAGTTTATTAAACGTGTAAAAAATGGTGAAGTCAAACTCATGGGATTCGGTCACCGCATCTACAAAAATTATGATCCGCGAGCAAAAATTATTAAAGAGACAGCCGATAAAGTTTTTGAAGTAACGGGTCGTAATCCACTGCTCGATATTGCGCTTGAATTAGAACGGATTGCGCTGCAAGATGAATATTTTGTAACACGTAAACTCTATCCGAATGTTGACTTCTATTCGGGCATCATTTATCAAGCGATGGGTTTCCCGACGGATGCGTTTACAGTTCTGTTTGCAATAGCACGCACTTCCGGCTGGCTCGCACAGTGGCAAGAAATGTTATTAGACACAGAACAGAAAATTGCGCGACCGCGGCAAGTCTACATTGGCTCCGACAAGCGCGATTTCAAGTCGATAGAAAAACGTTAACATGGGAAGAATAGTTTTGCGTCTCAAAAAATAATGTGAAAGCTCGTGACAAAAATTTTTGCCACGAGCCTTCACTTATTCCTTTCGTAGCATCTCATTCAACTCTGAAGAACTCGTCCGCACATTCTCAGCATATCTCTTCGAAATAACTTTTTCTGTAAGTGCTGAATTAGTAAGAAAAGAAGTAATTGTTCAGCGTTATTGTTGATTTAAAAAATCCCTCCGCCAAAAAGCCGGCGGACTTACAGCCTAACCCCCTTTTCAAG
>CAYHZL010000214.1:0-5691 GCA_964361075.1 uncultured Chitinophagaceae bacterium | reverse complement strand
TTTCGCTGAGCAGTTACATTGTATGTACTATTGCACTGCGATGCCAACAACAAACTTCTCGGTGTTGCTGCATTGAAAAATACGCTGAAGTTTCCATGCTAACGATGGTATCTGCGCCGGCACAGAGTACACAACAGGAGCTTTTCGTTGAAGTTTAATTTCATTTTTTTCTAACACAATACATAGTGCATCGGTAATGGATGTTATTATTTTACTCAACACTGCATCGGCATTGTGTTCTTTCTCTTCCATTTTCTCTGTTTCTTTACCTGCAAATGCTGATAACGTTTTTTTTGTCCCGTACATGCCGATAGCAATGCATACATTTTTTTCCGGCTCACACATTTCTATAATTACTGAAAGCTCTAAAGGAATTTCGCCCACATCGCCATCGTTCACGACGACCACATTTTCTTTTGTCAGCGCTTCCATGATATGGCAGACTATGGGGGGAAATTCCGGTGTTAATTGATTTGCTATAAGATGCAGCAGACGTTCGGAGAGTGTTTCATCACCAAAAATTTTGAGAGTGAATGTTTTTAAAAAGTGTTCGGAGATAAATTGTTTTTTTATGGTGCCGCTGTACATTTTTTTTTCTGCATCATCCAACACCTTATCGGAAAAAAGAAAAATCCCTCTCAAGTTTTCTTTATACATACTTCGTATTTTTTGCGCTACTAATTTTTCATTGAGATGTGTCAGTCCCTCGCCCAAAAAAATTAGTGCGGGTATTTCTGCAATGTATTGTTGCACACCGTCCGTACCATTTTCAGCTTCTAACACTGTATAGTGAGCGCTAAGTGCAGTGCGAATAACCGATCGAAAATGTGCGTCTTTTTCGATAATGAGCAGTTTTTGTTTTTTAGGCGGCGCTGCGATAGTTGCACTTACTTTTTGCTGAGGTGTGATTTTTTCAAGAAGTTCGCCGATACGTTTTTGGGTAACATCCAACATTAACGGCTTCAGCACATATCCCGAAATACCAAGTGCTACTAATTTGCCGACGATGCTTTTTTCGCTCACAGCCGTCATTACAAGCACAGGAGTTTTTTGAAACGCCGGCTGTGCGCGAAACTTTTCTAAAAACTCTACGCCATCCATTACCGGCATGGTTACATCAAGCAATACAATATCAGGATGTTCCTTCTCGGCAATAGCTAATCCTTCAGCGCCGTTTATTCCCTCGAGAATTTCGATTGAAAATTTTTTTGCACACAACCGGCGCAAAAAAAGTCTCACAACATTATCGTCATCAACAACCAAAATTTTCATAACGCTTCCTCTCCGTTACTTTTATTGATGCATATAATTATTATCTAAAATTATTTTTACTGCATCAAATTCTTTTTGCAGCCGGTGTAGTACTTGCGAACATCCTTCTACAGAGCCGGCGTGTGCTCTCATTTCTACTTCATGTGCCATACCAAACATGTGCATAATTCCCAAACTGGCACACATACCTTTTGTCGCATGTGCAAGTTCTACTAATGGTGTAGTATCAACAGATTGAATGTATCCTGTCATTAAAATAATGTTTTGCGGTATTGATTCAAAAAATATTTTAATGAGTGACGGTACAAAATCAGGATTGTTACTCTTGCTGATCTTTTGCAATTGCTTCAGTATATTATGGTCAACTGACGGTAATGATGCAATTTCTTCTTGAATATGTACATCAGCAACATCAGATAAAGGTGCAGCGTCCTGTTTTGTTTGTGCGAAGGTGCCGGGCTTCCATTTTTCAATCATTGCATACACATCATTCGGACGAACAGGTTTAGCAAGATAATCATCCATCCCTGCCAACAAACATTTTTCTTTTTCGCCCTGCAGTGCGTTGGCTGTGAGCGCAATAATTACCGTTCGCTTTTTTCCCTCTTCGTTTTTTCTGATGTGCGCTGTTGCCTCAAAGCCATCCATCACCGGCATTTGGCAATCCATAAAAACGATAGCATATTTTTTTTCAGCAAGAGCAGCAAGTGCCCTCTCGCCATTTTCTGCAACATCAGCTTGTATACCAACCACATCTAAAATTTGTACCGCTACTTTCTGATTTATCTTGTTGTCTTCAACAATCAGAATGTGCAGCGATGATGTTGCAGTAAGAACACCGGTTGCCGGCGTGAACTTATGTTCTGTCTGCACCGGCTGTACAATATCTTGCGATGTTGTTTTTTCAAAACAAATTGTAAACCAAAACATCGAACCCTGTTCGGGTTTGCTTTCCACACCGATTTCGCCACCCATCATTTCGGCAAGCTGTTTGCAAATAACAAGTCCTAAACCCGTTCCCCCAAATTTACGTGTGGTCGAACCATCTGCTTGGGCAAAGGGTTTAAATAATTCTTTTTGTAGAGCGGCGCTGATGCCAATGCCGGTATCGCGTATTTCAAAACGAACAAGAATATTTTTTTTTGTCTGACGCACTTGAAAAATTCGAATTGAAATTTCACCGTGCTTAGTAAATTTCATCGCATTGCTTACGAGGTTCACCAAAATTTGCCGGATGCGAACCTTGTCGCCCAGTATGGTTTCGGAAATGCCGGGTTGAATAGTGCCGGTTAATGAAATATTTTTTTGCTGTGCTTTCGGATGGAAGATTGCCAGAGATTCTTTTACTAACGATTCAATATTGACATTGATTTTTTCTAGAATAAGTTTGCCGGCTTCTATTTTCGAAAAATCTAAAATATCATCTATAATTGTGAGCAAACTCTCACAGCTCGTACGAATGATTTCAACATTGTCTCGCTGAATAGTATTCAGCGGCGATGTTGAAAGTAAATCCGATAAGCCGATGATTGCGTTCATTGGTGTACGAATTTCATGACTCATATTGGCGAGAAACTGACTCTTGGCAAGAGTAGCATGTTCTGCTTCGTGCAGTGCAGTATGCAATTCCATGGTGCGTTTCTGAATCATGCTTTCTAATTGTCTGTTATACTCTTGAATCCGTGAGTACAAATCAGAATTCTCTAAAGCGAACGTGCCTTGTGAAAGAATAATCGAAATTAAATGAAGAGAGATTTCGTTCAGTGTAACATCATCGTTGGCAATAATTCCGGTAAACATGCCGATGGTGTTCATGCGTGTGGACATCGAGTAGAGCACCATGCTGTGCGCTTCTTGTTGTGCCGGAATTAAAATTGCATGACTCTGATTCAGTACCCATGCAAATGTTCCATTGGCAATCAGCGTATTAATTTCTCGTTGAAGCCATGCTGTGTCGGTCTGCTCGTCACATTCTGATAACGTAAAAGTAAAATCATTCTCATTGACCAGCATGAATCCGATTGCGCGAAACGGCAGCACACGTGTAAGGTACGAACGCACGGTAGAAAAAAGATTTGCCGACGCATCGCCCGACGAAATATAATTCTGAAAATCACCCAGCGAAGAAATTACATCAATAAGATGTTGAAGGGAAAAACTTGTCCCGAAGTGTCCCAAAGGATCTGGCGAAGCCATCACTTCGTGACCTTCGGGAGATGGGATTCCCACATCTTCAGTTCGTAATTTTCCTGACTGCACTATGTTGTTGTTTGCATCCATCGTTACGAGAGTACCATTCTTATTACACAGAAAGAATTACATTGACAGCGTCGGTGTATTGACGTTCTACTTGTTGTGTAATTGAAGTAAGCATGCTCGGACGAATGCCTGCACGTTCCCACGCGGTATGGAAAGAGGGTGGAACAAGCCGCTCGCCGCTCGTTCCTAATTCCATTGCGTGTACAATCACATCGGCAACATGCACAATAGCGGTTTCAACAGGAAAAGCGTTTGCGCTAATCGGTCTGTGATGAAATGCGACAACTTCTACAATTGAAGTAGGAATTTTCCACAACTGCAACAATTGCTTTCCAAGTGTAGCATGATCAAAACCCAATACATCTTTTTCCGATTTAAACAACGGCTCACCATAATCAATTGATTGCTTGAGCGCAATTTTTGCTTTCTCCGGTGCTTTGCTGTACATAATCAGGCGTCCGACATCATGCAGAATTCCGGCGACGAAATGTCGTTCAACATTCGGTTCGCGGCGCATTGTGGCAATAATACGCGCTGTTACTCCGCATGCAATACTATGCTGCCAAAACGAATCCATATCAACAAGCTCTTTTGGAATACCGGTAAATAAACGAAGCACTGATGTTGCAAGCGCCAAATCGCGAAGTTGCTGCGTACCAACAATGGAGATGGCACGCGAAATTGTATCAATCTTTCCGGGAAAATTATAAAATGCGCTGTTTACAACACGCAGCAAACGCGCTGTCAGTCCGGGATCTTCTGAAAGAATGGAACTGATTTCTTGCACTGAAGTTTTTGGATTATTGATTGCTTCATTCAAGCGCGTGAACATCATTGGCAGCGAAGATATTTCTATATAACCATCTAACAATGAATTCATTTTCGCGCCCTTTCTTTTTCGATCTTGCGGGCGATACGATACACAGAGTTGCGCATCAGTTCGTCAATAAATTCATCTTCTTTCGAATTGAGTCGAAATAAATTGTTGACGCGCGTTTGTGCTTCTTCCAGCGCACCGGAATCAATCTGCCCCATTGCTTGTGCTTCAATATCTTCGCGAGAAACATTTTCGATTGATGCTTCGTTTATTCCCCACGTTTTTAAAATACCGATATGTTTTTCGGTAAGCGCAGTTCCCGAAGGTAGCAGCACTCTGCCGTGTCGGTCTTTCACATCGCCGGAAAGAACCATGTCCGGCTGAATATGTTCTATGTTGATTGCTGCCATAGTGTAAGTAGAGTACTGAATGAATATTTTTTGTGTGTATTGATAACTACTCAGCGCAATACAGATTTCAAATGATTTTCTACACTGATGTTCACGGATTACATTATTTAAATTCTCTGTGTGAATCCGTGTTTTTTCTGTGTCATCTGTGGTTAATGTTTTTACTCAATCAAAATAAGTTCTGTTAAAAAAATCTGTAACATAAAAAAACTTTCGTTGAGTAGTTGCGTTTATTGTTTATGTCTCATCTTATCCAATTGTGGTCTCACGTGGTTTTCGAAACACTCCGGACAAATACCGTGAGAAAAAGATGTATCCGTTTTCGCTGCAATGTAGTGTTCCATTTGCTGCCATGTGTTTTTTTCATCACGTATTTTTTTGCAGTACGAGCAGACTGAAAGCAATCCTTCCAATTGTTTTACTTCCGTTTGCAGAGTGAGAATCCGTTCTGCAACAATGATGCGCGCTCTTAACTCATCCATATCAAATGGCTTCGTCATAAAATCATCTGCACCGGCGTGCATGCCTTCCAGAAAACTTTCTTTTCCGCCGCGTGCAGTTAATAAAATGGTGTATGTATACGTGGAATGATTTTCTTCACGAATTTTGTGGATGAGTTGCAGTCCGTCCATGTTCGGCATCATCCAATCTGTAATGACAACACTCGGATGGTCTTGCTGAAACAGTGTCCACGCTTGTTCGCCATTTTCTGATATTATTACTTGATGAGAAAGTTTTTTTAGCTTCGACACCAACACCATGCGAGAAACCGCATCATCTTCCGCAATTAATATTTTCATAAGTGTACCTTTAATTTTTTGTATTGAATGTGTTAAAAAATAAAATGGAAAGCTACTCTCATACTCTCGTAACTCCTAAGTAACTCATTCGCCGCGGCGAATGAGTTACAAATAAAGAACGATGCCGAAGGTG
>CAYHZL010000213.1:0-5784 GCA_964361075.1 uncultured Chitinophagaceae bacterium | reverse complement strand
TTCGTTTTTTTTTGGAAATACTGAAATTAGAAAAAAAATATGCTGAGCAGTTACGATTTTATATTGTTTGCAGAGAACTGAATTTACCTCACCATCAGCTCTTTCACCAAATTCCATCCCATCACCGAAGAAATAATAATTAAGATAATTCCGAAGAGTCGTGTAATTTTTTGCAGTGTCGAAACATCGAATTTCATTTTATGTCGTTCCACCAATTCCACAAGCGTAAAGAACCACATCACCGTACCTAAACCGGTGCCGAGAGAAAAAAGTAAATTGTTAAGAGGTGAGGGATCTATAAGACGATAACTATGAACAATACCGGCGACGGTAATCCAATAGCCAATAATAGGAATGTTGGGAAGATATAAAGCCATACCTAACAAAAAATACCGTTTAAAACCGGGCGCATCTTCATTGCGTTGTAATTTTGCTTCGTGAATTTTGAAAAATGTTGTTTTAATTCCGAAGAAAAAAAAGATAACAAATGTGGCTACTTGAAAAATAAACTGCAGTTGCGAATCCGAAACCAACATTGAAATACCAAACATCGCTGCACTGCAATAAATAATATCCATAAATGCAGAGCCGGCGCCAATCATTACGCCTTGCCCCGTTTTATTGGAAAGCCCCTTCATTATTACCGCAAGATTAATTGGTCCAACAGGAATTGCAGTAAGATAACCGATAATAAGACCAAGTATAAATGCAATCATTTTTTGAATAGTTATAAGATGTCAGAAGGTGACGGTCAACTTCCGATCATCTTGTTAATAGAATAAAAAAAAATTAGGGTGCTTCTATAAACTAGTGACGAAACCTTCAAGGTTTTATTTTTGCGATATACCACAAAATTTGGTCAAGTCACGAAGTGATGGCTTCGCTCAATAAACCTTGAAGGTTTTTAGAGATGTTCTTAAATAAAAAAATTTACTCAACAGCTTCCAGTTCTTGATACGCAAGTAGCTTTTCAATAACCTGATTTGCTTCGGCATATTGCATCAGTTCTGCACGGAGTTTTGAAATATTTGGTACGCCGCGCAAATATCCTGAATAATGTTTTCGCATTTCCATCACGCCGCGTTTTTCACCTTTGTATTTTACGGAAGATTGTAATTGCTCAATACAAACAGCAATGCGTTCTTCAATTGTGCGTTCGCGCGGCAACTCGCCGGTTTGTATATATTTTTTTGTTTCAGAAAAAATCCATGGATTATCAATTGCCGCGCGACCAATCATAACACCGTCGCAGCCGGTTTCTACGAACACATTTTTTATTTGTTCGGGTGATGTTAAACTGCCATTGATAAAAATTGGAATTGAAACTGCTTTTTTAATTTTTTGAATCCATGCATAATCCGGTGTGCCGCTATGTCCTTGTGAACGGGTTCGGCAATGCACAGTCAGTCCTTGCACACCAACAGCTTCAAGCATTTTCGCAACTTCTACAATACGAATATTATTTTCATCCCAACCAAGACGTGTCTTCACTGTAATGGGTATTTTTGTTGCGTTAACGACTAACGAAACAATACGTTCCATCTTCGGTAAATCTTTTAATAAACCGGCGCCGGCGCCATGCCCTACAACATTTTTTACCCAGCACCCGGCATTAATATCAATCAAATCGGGATTCATCTCTTCCGCAATGTGCGCAGCTCCTTGCATAGATTCCTCGAAGCCGCCGTAAATTTGAATTCCGAAAACCCGCTCTTCTTCCAAAAAAAACATTTTCTTTTTTGTTTTTTCAGAATTACGCACCAAGCCGTCAGAATTGACAAACTCCGTGTACATAATATCCGCACCGAACCGTTTGCAAATAAGACGAAACGAAATGTCCGTTACATCTTCCATCGGCGCAAGGATAAGCGGTTTATCAATATTTATATTTCCAATTTTCATTTATGCAGCAACTTCGATGTATTGAGAATAACTATGATGTTCTGGAATAATGAAGCACCCCGACGCAAGCGTCGAGGTATCTTGTTGTCATGCCAGCGAAAGCTGGCATCCATTTTTCTGGATTTCGGCTTTCGCAGGAATGACAGTGAAAAGTTTTTGACCCCGACGCAAGCGTCGAGGAATTCTTTCGATTAAATCCTTCCTCTTTCATTCCATCCAAATGAAACTCTATAGCATCATGAATATTTTTTTCTACATCTTCGCGGGTCGCACCGGTAGCGACACATCCATCCAAATCCGGGGAGTATGCAGAAAAACCTGTGGGGGTTTCTTCAACAACAATAAGATATTTTTTCATGGCTGTTTTACTATAGGGCAGTTCTAAAAATTCAAAAAAAGAAATTTTACTCCCGCCTGTGACGGGACTAAGACGCAAAGTATTTATTATCATTTGTTTATATTTTTTCTTCGCGCCTTTGTGCGTTCTTTGCATCCCGCGTTCTTTGGCGGGGTGTCTTTGCGGTGAAAAAAACTTAATTTTGGGCACCGTACTCTATATTAATTTTCACAACGCAACTGCTTTTTCGTTGCAATTGCATTCATAAATTCCTTTTGCCTTTCCGAACGCTTCTTTTCCTTCTTTTACGGAAAAATATATTATGCCCGCTGTTCCAACAAGGTCAATAAATCCGAACTGAAAAATTTCAAACAACAAGCTTGATGCTAATAATACCAACGACATATACACACAGACAACATTACAATTTGCATCGGCAATCATTGGTTCTGAATGTAACGCTCGTCCTATTTTTTTCTTTTCTCGAATTAAAACTAACATTGCTACAATAGAAACTAATGCAATAATAACGCCTGCAATAGTTGATGTTGGTTTATGACCAAGAAATACATTAACAATAATCGAAACAGAAAGTCCGACAGATAAAATATAAAAACACCACCCGGTAATTTTGAGAGCAAGAATTTCGAATTCACTTTTTTCAACATGCGGATTGTATTTCATCCGATACACCATAACACAAATGCCGACAGCAGAGATTGCTTCAATAAAGCTGTCCAATCCAAAACCAAACAGTGAAATTGTATCATCGCCAATACCAAAATATACGGACACAAGACCTTCAACAATGTTGTACAACACTGTAAACACACCAAGCCCGAAAGCGTACCGCAGTCCCGCAAGGCGGAATTGGTCTTCCAATGTGTGCGATGAATTCATTTAATTGTTTCTGATGCGTTTTACTAATGCATCGGCAAATTCCTTTGTTCCTATTTTTGAATTCGGATTTAAGTCTTTCGTTACTTCGTCCGGATTTTTCAATGTGTCGCGTATTGCATTATAAATTTTTTCGGAAGCAGCAGTTTCACCAATATGATCCAACATCATGGCGCCTCCTAAAATAATTGCTGTTGGATTGGCAATATTTTTTCCGGCAATATCCGGCGCGCTTCCGTGAACAGCTTCAAAAATTGCAACATCTTTTCCAATGTTTGCACCCGGCGCAACTCCAAGTCCGCCCACTAAACCCGAGCACAAATCCGAAAGAATATCACCGAATAAATTTGTCGTCACAATAACATCAAACTGATTTGGATTAATAACCAACTGCATTGCCATGTTGTCAATAATGACATCCGAAAAATGAATGTCCGGAAATTCCGCTGCAACTTCTCTGCCAACGTCAAGAAACAATCCGCCGGTATATTTCATGATATTCGCTTTGTGAACAAGAGCAATTTTTTTCCGACCATGCTTTCGTGCAAAATCAAACGAAGCGCGCACAATACGCTCCGAGCCGAAGCGCGTAATAATGCCAATTGTTTCTGCAGCACTTTTTTGCGCATCAATGTAATGCTCAATACCGGAATAAAATTCTTCGATGTTCTCGCGGAAGACAACCAAGTCAATATTTTCATAACGTGATTTAACACCTTCAAAAGATTTTGCTGGACGAAGATTGACATACAAATCAAATTCTTTGCGCAACGCAACATTCACACTGCGAAAACCTTTTCCTAATTGCGTTGTTAAAGGTCCTTTTAATGCAACTTTATTTTTTTGAATGGAAGCGATAGTATCTTCAGGAATTGGATCTTTATATTTTTCAATAGCAGAAAGACCAGCAGGAAAAATTTCCCATTGAATATCGACACTGGTCGCTTCAATAACGCGAACGGCAGCATTAGTAATATCGGGACCAATACCATCTCCCGGAATAAGTGTAATTGTGTGCATCGCTATCCTGAATGTAAAAATAAAATCTTTTTTTAATATAATGAAAGCCAAAAGCAGTTCCAAACTTCTGACTCTATTTCTTGTTTTTACAGCAACTTTTGGGTAAATTTACACAGTAAATGTTACGCCACAGAATTTACAGAGCCAAAAAACTACTCTGTGCACTCTGTGGCACTATTTTTTTAGAGCAAATTTCAACGTAACGTGAAAAAATATTTTAATTTTCTCAAAATAGAACACTCTCTCTTTTCTCTTCCGATGATTTACAGCGGGGTGTTTCTTGCTTCCAAAAATTTTCCGCCTGTTCAACTTCTCATTCTCGTACTTACAGCGGCAATCGGTGCGCGCATTATTGCAATGACACTTAACCGAATCATTGATCGTGAAATTGATAAACACAATCCACGAACCGTACATCGCGAGCTTGCCAGCGGAAAAATGACTCTCTGGCAAGGATACGGCGTCTTGATACTCGGATTTATTTTGTATCTCGCATCGGCATATTTTATTTCTGATTTCTGTCTGCGACTCTCACCAATCCCGTTGATTGTTTTTATTATTTATCCATATTTAAAACGCTTCACTCCGTTGGCGCACTTTGGTGTCGGATTTGGATTGGCAATGGGACCACTTGGCGGCTGGTTTGCTGTAACAGGCTCATTCGAAAATTTCGGCATTGCCATGCTCTTGCCTCTCTTCAATATTTTCTGGGCAACCGGATTCGATATCATTTACTCAACCTTAGATGAGCATTTTGATAAACAAGCAAATTTATATTCATTTCCTTCTCGCTTTGGAAAAGAGAAGGCGTTAAAAATTTCTGGACTTTTGCATGGTGTCGCATTTACTATTTTAATTGCACTCTTCTATTACTCCTTACATGCAATTATCGCTGTCCCTTTTTTATTGTTAAGTGGATTTCTCTTGTATCTGGAACAGAAAAAAGTTGATGATGTTGATTTAGCGTTCTTCAAAATAAATATTGTCTTGGGATTCTCAGTTTTTCTTATGGTTATTGTGGGAAGATAAAATAACGTATGAAGCATTTACTACATCTTTTCCAAAACAATAAAGTTTGGTCTGAAAAAATAAGATCCAGTACACCGGATTTTTTTCAAAATTTATCTCGTCAACAATCACCGGAATATCTCTGGATCGGATGTTCCGACAGCCGTGTTCCAGCAAACGAAATCGTCGGACTTTTGCCCGGCGAACTGTTTGTTCATCGCAATGTTGGCAATGTAGTTGTTCACACAGATTTTAATTGTCTTTCTGTCATCGAATACGCTGTTGAAGTTCTCAAAGTGAAACATATTATTGTCTGCGGACATTATGGTTGCGGCGGTGTGCAAGCATCGCTCGGAAATAGTCAATTCGGTTTAATTGATAATTGGCTTCGGCATATAAAAGAAGTTTCAACAAAATATGAAACTGAATTGTGTGGTATTCTTGATGAAAAAAAAATTGATAGACTCTGCGAACTTAATGTTATTGAACAAGTCCGCAATGTTTGCAACACCACCATTGTTCAAAAAGCATTAGAACGAAATCAAGAATTACATGTGCATGGATGGATTTACAGTCTTCACGATGGTGTTTTAAAGGATTTGAGCAATCAAATTAAAAAA
>CAYHZL010000212.1:0-5810 GCA_964361075.1 uncultured Chitinophagaceae bacterium | reverse complement strand
CCAATCGCTATCTCTCTTGTTTGCAATCGGTAAAATAAAATGCATGATACGCGGACCTAAATCTCTCGCCGGATTAATTGCATATCCAGTTGGACCGCCAAGCGATAATCCGATTCCAAGTACCAACAATGAAACAGGAAGTGCATCCAACGCACCTAAACTGCTTTGCGGTGCAACAATGTGTAATACTCCAGAGATCAAAACAAAAGTTCCGATCACTTCTGTTGCAAAATTATACAATGAACTGCGAATTTCAGGAGCGGTACAGAACACGGCTAATTTTAAATCTTTGTTTTCCGTTGCATCAAAATGTTGTTTGTACGAAAGCCATACAATAAAAGCACCAAACATTGCACCAAGCATTTGTGCAAGAATATACATCGGCACAATATCCCATGAAACTTTATGAGCGAATGCCAATGCAATAGTTACAGCAGGATTAATGTGTGCACCACTGACTGCCGCGACAGAATACACACCAACAAAAACTCCCATAGCCCAGCCAAATGTAATTACAATCCAGCCGCTATTATTGCCTTTTGTTTTGTTGAGCACAACATTGGCAACTACTCCATCACCAAAAATGATAAGCAGTGCCGTACCGATAAATTCGCCGAGAAAAGGTGTCATAAAAATTTTATTATTTGTAAATGGATAATAGTGAATTAATGAAATTTGTAAATGTATTCCTTATACAGATTTTTTGGGAAGATAACGTTTTGCCAGCGCTGTAAATTCTTCAACTTGTTTTTGAACCCACTTCTCATCTTGATTCATTTCGGTAGCAATTATTTTTGCAACTATCGGTGCGGATTCGATTGCAGATTGTGCGTCGAGCAGCAACGCTCTTGTCCTTCGGCTCAATGCATCTTCAACAGTCATGCACATTTCATTTCGTACTGCCCATACAAATTCAGCTTTCACAAATGGTAACGACGGATGAATTTTTTCTCCCAGCAATGAATCATTTGTTATCATTGCTTGAATCGCTTCTTCATCGTAACCATAATAATAAAGCGGTGTATTGAAATCAACTTCTATCTTCCATCCATGAATTTTTAAATGTTGTGTTGAACATGGCTTTTCTTCAACGCCGGCATGTTTCATTACAAGTTGAAGAACATCCTCCGCCATTTTTCTGTACGTTGTCCACTTTCCGCCAACGACGCTGACAAGATTTGAATCTGAGTTTGTAATATGATGCTCTCTCGACAATGCGGCTGTTGATTCTCCGTCATCTTTCACAAGCGGACGCAAACCGGCGAAGATACTGCGAATATCATTTTGCATCGGTTTTTTTGTTAAATATTTTCCGATGTGGTGCGTAACAAAATCAACTTCATCGTTCAACGCGACAGGTTCAGCGGAAACCGTGTCAATCGGCGTATCGGTTGTCCCGATTATTGTTTTATTGTGCCATGGTACAGCAAATAACACACGATTATCATCGGTATGTGGAATCATAATTGCAGTTGCAGATGGCAAGAATTCTTTATCAACAACAACATGAATACCTTGGCTTAACGTTACGATTGATTTTGCATTGGCATTATCCATTTTCAAAATTGAATCTGCGAACACTCCCGTAGCGTTGATAACTGTTTTTGCTTGCACTTCAAAAGTATTTTTTTCTAGCGTATCTGAAATTGCAACGCCGCAGATTTTTCCATTTACTTTCAACAGATGTTCAACACTCATGTAATTGACAAGAACGGATCCATGTTCTGCCGCAGTCATAGCAAGATGAATTGCTAAACGTGCATCATCAAATTGTCCGTCGTAATAAAGAACGCCACCTTGCAATCCATCTGTTTGTAATGTCGGCGCACACCGCAATGTTTCTTCGTTAGATAATATTTGTGTATTACCAAATCCCAAATCTCCCGCGAGCCAATCATACGCTTTCAATCCTACTCCATAAAACGGAGTTTCCCACCATGTATAGTTTGGAATGATAAATGATTGTTTTTTTACAAGATGTGGTGCGTTCTGTAAAAGCAATCCGCGTTCTTTCAGTGCTTCTTTAACTAATGGAAAATTTCCTTGTCGAAGATACCGAACTCCGCCATGCACTAATTTTGTACTGCGCGATGATGTTCCTTTTGCAAAATCATATTTTTCTACTAAGAGTGTTTTTAATCCGCGAGTCGCTGCATCAACCGCGATGCCTAAACCTGTCGCCCCGCCGCCAATGATACAGATATCCCATTCTTTTACCATCTGAATCTGGGAGATCATGTATTGGCGATTAAAAATATTTTTATTCACTGTGATATACTTTTAGAGTTAAAGGCACTTCTAAAAAATAGGTAATTACTCAGCGTTATTGTTGATTTAACTAATCCCCCTAACCCCCTTTTTAAGGGGGAATCCTTGCTTTAAATCCCCCTTGAAAAGGGGGTGTCCCGATTTGCTTTTTAATCGGGACGGGGGATTCGTTTTTGTTTTTACGATGTACCATAAAATTTCAACATCACAAAATTTGGTCAAGATAACCTTGAAGGTTTTTAGAGATGTCCTTACGATGCCCATGCAATTGCCGCATTCACTGCTCGTTGCCATCCTTGCAAGAGAGAGTGTATTTTTTCTTTTTCCATCTGCGGAGAAAACTTTTTATTAACTTGCCATTGCTCTTTTATATCATCCATATTTTTCCAGTATCCAACAGCAAGTCCTGCTAAATATGCGGCACCAAGCGCAGTGGTTTCTGTAATAGTCGGACGAACAACATTCACCCCTAGAATATCGGATTGAAATTGCATCAATAAATTATTTGCTGTCGCACCGCCATCCACACGTAATTCAGCAATGCTAATTCCTGAATCAGCTTCCATTGCTTTCAGCACATCGTACGTCTGATAGCAAATACTTTCTAACGCTGCCCGCGCAATGTGCGCATCGGATGAGCCGCGTGTTAATCCGAACATTGAACCACGCGCATGTTGATTCCAATGCGGCGCGCCTAATCCTGCAAATGCAGGAACAATGTACACTCCGCCGTTGTCAGAAACGGTTTTCGCTAATGGTTCAACTTCACTTGATGTTTTGATAATTTTAAAACTGTCACGCAGCCATTGCACCACAGCGCCTGCAATAAAAACACTTCCTTCGAGCGCATATTCTATTTTGCCATCAACCTTCCAAGCGATGGTTGTCAGCAAATTATTTTTCGACGTAATTGCTTTCGTGCCTGTATTCATCAACATAAAGCATCCTGTGCCGTACGTATTTTTCACCATTCCGGGTTGCGTGCACAGTTGACCGAACAACGCTGCCTGCTGATCTCCTGCGATGCCTGCAATCGGAATTGGTGTCTCAGAAATTTTTTGTGACGTTGTGCCGTACACTTTGCTCGATGCTTCAACCTGCGGCAGAATATTTTTTGGAATAGTGAGGAGGTTCAATAATTCATCATCCCATTGACATGTGTGAATATTAAATAGCATTGTCCGCGAAGCATTCGAAACATCGGTAAGATGGAGAGCGCCGCCGCTTAAATTCCACACCAACCACGAATCAATTGTGCCGAATGCAAGTTCGCCTTTTTCTGCTTTTGCGCGTGCGCCGTTCACATTATCCAAAATCCATTTTAGTTTAGTTCCGGAAAAATATGCGTCAATAACCAATCCGGTTTTTTGTTGTATCAATGCGCCGTACCCTTTCGTTTTCAATTCATCGCACAACGATGCAGTGCGTCGGTCTTGCCACACAATTGCATGGCAGATTGGTTTGCCGGTACTGCGTTCCCACACAACAGTCGTTTCTCGCTGATTGGTAATGCCGATGCCCGCAATTTGTTTCATGGTGATATTTGCTTGAGCGAGAGAGTGATTCATTGTGCCGAATTGTGTATTCCATATTTCTTCCGCATCGTGCTCGACCCATCCGGGCTGTGGAAATATTTGCTTAAATTCTTTTTGCGCTGTGCTGATGATGTTCCCATGATGATCAAAGAGGATACTGCGGCTGCTCGTGGTGCCTTGATCTAATGCAAGAATGTACGTTGATGAAGGATTCATATTTCTCTCACTTAAAACTGTTTTTTATAATTATCATTTACAATTATTTTATATACAACATTCGTTTTGTTTCAAAATAATTTCCTGATTGTAAACGATAAAAATATATTCCGGAAGGAAGTAGCGGAACCGATCCGTTGCCGATCTGAAATTGAACAGAATATATTCCCGCGCTTTGTTGTTCATGCACTACTGTTGCTACATCACGACCAAGAATATCGAACACTTTGATCGTTACAGTACCAGAGGTGTGAAGTTGATAGCGTATGCTCGTCGCATCGTTGAACGGATTCGGATAGTTGGCAAACAGCATTGATTCTTTTGGAATATTCGCGGAAGCAAAAATTGCGTTCGTTACAATTCTCTTCTTCAATCGTTGAATGCGTTGGTACGCGGAATCAATCATATATTCCGCAATCGCTCTGTTTTTCACTTTTCCACTGATTGAATTTATGATGTATGCCGTTAACGAGCGAGTATTGTAAATACTTTTCCCGAACAAAAGAATATCAGTACCGGATTTTACGCAAAGTTCGAGCGCATCATCGAAAGCGTAATTAGCATCTATCGCTTTCATAAATAATTCATCGCTGATAACAACTCCGTTATAATGAAGTGAATCCCGCAATAATGTTGTAACTGTTGTATGTGAAAGAGATGCCGGATACACGGAATCGATTGTTGAATTGTAAAGATGTCCCACCATAATCAGATCGGCAATACCGCGTTCAATCGCAGAACGAAACGGAATAAGTTCCGCGTTCGTCCAGGTAGAACTGATGTCGGTAAAACCGAGATGTGAATCGGATATCGCACTGCCATGTCCGGGGAAATGTTTCAGCGTGGTGATAATTTTTTTCTTATGAAATTCATCAATGAACCAACCGATGTGTCTGCTGACAGTATCGGGGTTGTTAGAATAACTCCGTTCACTTTTTCCGATTGCCGGACTGAGTGGATTTACATTTACATCGGCAACCGGCGCAAAGTTGATCGTGAATCCGCTTTGTTGAAGCCAACCTGCCATCAGCGACGCCGCCGCGCGCGTTGAATCCTCTTTATTTATTATTGTTCCAAGTGTATATGCTGTGGGTGTTGCACTGAATCCGTTGCTTGATGACAAGCGTGCAACTTTTCCTCCTTCCTGATCAACCGCAATCAGAAGAAATCCGGTCGAAAGATTTTTTAATTGCGATGTCAGCGTTTGTACTTGGAGCGGGTCTTTGATATTGTTTGCAAATAACAATACTCCGCCGAGACCTCTATTAGTCAAATCGACTTTGAGAGATTCCGGAACAGTTATTCCTGTAAATCCCACCATAATCATCTCGGCAATTTTACGTTCTAATGTTGGCTGTGCAATGAGGGATGTCGCAAAAATTGTTGTAAGGAAAAATAGTTGAGATAATTTCATGCTGATGGAAATTTGGTGTTGCAGAAGTATTTTGTTGCGATGGCTTTTTGGGCTGACATTACTTCACTGTACAATAGAATGAAGGAAGGAAATAAGAATTATTTTGCTCGAAAGAAGTTTGCAGAAAATTGCCGAAGATGCAAGGGAAAAATCTTTTTCATTTTCCGTATTTTCCAGCGGGCATTCTTGTGGTTAGTGTTACAACTGTCTCTACAAATATCCGACTTTGGTTCGAAGAGATTTTTTAGAACGGAGAGATGGGGAGGGAAGGCAATGCTGTCAACTTAAGAGAGGTATGGTAGGACAAACATTCTTGTTTGTCCAAATAAAAATAAATTGACAAACAAGAATGTTTGTCCTACTTTATTTCTCATAAA
>CAYHZL010000211.1:0-5824 GCA_964361075.1 uncultured Chitinophagaceae bacterium | reverse complement strand
ATTCCCCCTTGAAAAGGGGGTTAGGGGGATTTTTTGAATAAACAATAACGCTGAGGAGTTACAAATTTTTTTTCATACAAAGACGCTAAGAAGAAAAGTTTGTAATTACTCAAAATGCCAAAGGCAT
Organism: uncultured Chitinophagaceae bacterium; assembly: GCA_964361075.1. Lineage (GTDB taxonomy): Bacteria > Bacteroidota > Ignavibacteria > UBA10030 > UBA8401 > CAYHZL01. The sequence goes on along the minus strand of CAYHZL010000211.1, from coordinate 5,697 downwards.
CGAGACTGTGTCAAAACTCCATCATTGTCATTGCGAGCCGTTCTTTGGCGAAGCCCCGAAGGGATCCCTTTGGGACTTCGGTCGCTTCGCTCCCTCGCAAAGACGACGATGTTTTTAGAGATGCCCAAAAGTTATTGTTCTTTTGTCTACGACTCGTAGAGCGTAACATCACTTTATAAGAAAGACTTATTATGAAAAATAAAAAATATACTTTTTTCTTACTTGCAGTTCTTATTGTCATTTCAAGCAATAATTTTCCGCTGACAATGCTTCTTGCACAAGAAACGCAAACCAAAGAAAAACAGCTTTCCGTTAGCGAGCAATTGGAACAACTTGCCGCACAAGAAAAAAAAGAAAAAACAACGGTGAAAGTTTCACCTTCAAGAAAAAAGGCAGCACCAATACAGCAGAAACAGCAAGAAAAAAAAGAAAACGTAACGGTGAAAGTTTCTACTCAAGAAAAACAGGCAACGCCAAAAAAACAGAAACAGCAAGAACTAAATACAAGTACAGTACAAAACAAAGCCGATAATAATGTACATGTTCAAACATATTCAAAACCACCTCCGGCAGAAAAGGTGGTTCCTCAACAAGAAAAGTTGCAAAGTGCAAACTCAATGACGACAATTTTTACATTGATAGTAACTCTTGCCGTCTTTTTAATACTCATAAATAGAAGGAGAAATATCATGAAATGGTTCTATGATTTAAAGATTTCGACAAAGCTGATATTGACATTCGGTATTGTTGCTGTCATTGCAGCACTCATTGGATGGGTTGGATACACAGGTGTTACTGCTGTTGCGAAAAACGGACGTTCAATGTATCTTAACCGTCTCGAGCCGATCAGGGATCTTGGTTACGCCAATGCCGCATTGTTAATCCGCCGCGGTGATATACGGGAAATGCTTCTTGTAAAAAATAAAACGGAGAGAGAAAAACTTGCCGGAAGCATTAAAGAGCAAACAGAAAAAGTTACTACACTTATTGATACATACAGCAAAAGAGTTTTGGTGAAAGAAGAAGAAGAACTGTTGCCGGTGTTTCAAGAAAACTGGAAAAAAAATATTCCTTTAGTAGATGAAGCAGTTACTCTTGCATTACAAATGAGCGATAAAGAATCAGAGGCGATTGTTCTTGGTGATGGAATTAAAGTATCATTGGGAGCGTGCCGGAAAACACTTGCCGCGTTAGCTGATGTGAATGCTAAAGTTGCAAGTGAACTGGATTTAGATAGTCAAAAAGAAGCATCTTCAGCAACTATGCAAATTATTATTTTTATTGTTGCCGGCATTGGTTTGGCAATGGGTCTCGGCATTTTCATCGCCCGCATCATCAGTAAGCCGGTAATAGATATTGCCGCAAAAGCCGAGATGGTTGCTGGCGGAGATTTAACTGTTGAAGTAACACAAACTTCGAACGATGAAGTAGGACATCTTGCCGCATCCTTCAAACGGATGATTGAAAACTTGCGCGATATAATAGGTCAAGTAGGAGAAGCCTCATCATCTGTAGCCAGTGCGAGTTCAGAAATTTCCTCCAGTACGGAGCAGATGGCAGCCGGCGCGCAAGAGCAAACAAGTCAGGCAAATGAAGTCGCTTCCGCAGTGGAAGAAATGACAAAGACCATTCTTGAAAATTCGAAGAATGCTAATGATACAGCCGGGACGGCAAAAAAAGCACGCGCTGCAGCCGAACAAGGTGGAAAAGCTGTAGAAGATACTGTCGTTGGTATGAAACGCATTGCAGAAGTTGTTAATAAGTCTGCCGAGACAGTAAAAACACTTGGCAAGTCAAGCGATCAGATTGGAGAGATCGTCAGTGTTATTGATGACATCGCGGATCAAACAAATCTTCTTGCATTGAATGCAGCAATAGAAGCGGCACGCGCCGGCGAACAAGGACGCGGTTTCGCTGTGGTAGCCGATGAAGTGCGCAAGTTAGCTGAACGGACAACGAAGGCAACGAAAGAAATTGCCGGCATGATTAAAACAATTCAGGTGGAAACAACAGGCGCTGTAAGTTCGATGGAAGAAGGAACGAAACAAGTAGATGAAGGAATTAAATTAGCAGACAAAGCAGGAACATCATTACACGAAATTGTAGAACTGATTCAGACACTGACCGATATGGTTACGCAGATTGCAGCAGCAAGTGAACAGCAATCACAAGCAAGCGATCAGATATCAAAGAACGTTGAAGGAATCAGTGCTGTTACCGGAGAGACGGCGTCAGGCACACAACAGATAGCCCGTGCAGCAGAAGATTTGAACGGCTTGACTGAAAACTTACAGCGTTTAGTAGAACGGTTCAAGTTGTCAACGGCGGATTCAGATCATCATACAGAGACATATCATCCTGAACCATCGCACGAATCAAGTTCTGCGCAGCACAAGTCGTCACTACAATCGGCAAAGAAAAAACCGAAGATTGCACTGAAATAAAATGGCGCAGTAGTTGCCAATTGAAAATTGTCAATTGTCAATTGAACAAGAACTTCTATTATCTCGTTACCAAAGTCCCTTTGGTAACACAGAGAATGCGTTCCCAATTCGCCGCGGCGAATTGGGAACGAGGTGAAAATAATGAACAAGGAATTCTGAATGATGAACGAGACAATTAATTTATCATAAACCAAAAAACTAAAGAGGAAAAACTATGGAACAAACGAAAGATATAAAAAAAGAAACGCACGCGGGAGTTGGAGGCGATGAGCTTCTTCAACTTGTGAGTTTTAAGATTGGCGAAGAAGAATTTGGCGTCAATATTTTACGTGTTCAGGAAATTAATAGAATGTTGAATGTAACCCAGGTGCCGAATTCACCGGAATATGTTGATGGTGTTATTAATTTACGTGGGCGCGTAATACCAGTGATAGATTTGCGCACACGTTTTGGTATGGAACGCAAGCAGCACGATAAAAATACGCGTGTTGTTGTTGTCGAACTTGCAGGAAAAACTGTTGGTTTTGTGGTTGATGCAGTGAGCGAAGTGCTGCGTATTTCAAGAAGTGTTACCGAGCCGCCGCCGGAAACCGTTGCAAGCAGCATTGGTGCAGATTTTATTACTTCTATTGCCAAATTGGAAGACCGCATGATTATTTTGATTGATTTAGAAAAAGTTCTTTCAACCGAAGAAAAAAATGCTTTGAGTGAAGCTGCATAATTTTTTTGTTACTCCTCAAACTTTTAACGATTGTACAATTCATTTCATTTCCAAATTTACTTTGGGAATGAAATGAATTCTTCTACACATTCCATCTGCTTTTTTCATTTCCTTGCAATCTGCATTCCATCAAATTTAGGGCATCTCTAAAAACTCACGAATGAATAAAAATAGAACATTCGCCGCGGCGAAACACGGATTAAATGGATTAATACGGATTTTATCAGTGAAAATCAGTCCCATCAGTGTTATCTCCCGAAGGGATGGCTTCGCTCACGTGTTCCATTAAATTAATTTTTTAGAGATGCCCTAAAGGATGTAAATCATTCTTCCGATGATAATAGAGATGAGTATTCACAAACATAAGTAGCGAAGCGTGGCTAATAATAGACACGTATTGATTATGCTTCAAAAATTGTTGAGCGAAATAAAATTAATGTGCAGAAATGAGTTTAATTAAAGCTATTTGTGATGGCATAATAATTGTCGGAATGTACACACAATAGTTCTTCGGCTGGTGGCGCCTTGGCGCCTTCAAAAAATAATTTCTTGGAGGATAGTATGATACAGCATCAATCGTTACAGCTCAGAAAAATCTCTTTTGTTCCAAGTATTGATCGTTGTCCGGAATGCCTTCATGTTTGGGATGATGGTGGTCCGTTACACTTTCACGACTGTCGATATTTTTCACTCGATGATGACCGGGACGAAGAAAATGATTTTGATGCACTTGAAGCATTCAAACGGTCTTCGAAAAACAATACAACGATTCATTAAAAGGATGAAGGATGAAGGATGAAGGATGAAGGATGAAGGATGAAGGATGAAAAATGAAAAAATCTTTTTTTGCTTTCATCTTTCATCTTTCATCTTTCTATCAGACGAACAGCACGAATAATTATTGAGGACAACGACAATGGCAGAGATAGCAAAGCAAGAAGGGGTGAAAGAACTTCTACAGCTTGTGAGTTTTATTATTGGGGAGGAGGAATTCGGTGTAGATATTTTGCGTGTGCAAGAAATTAATCGTATGCTGAATATAACGCAGGTGCCGAATTCACCTTCGTATGTGGATGGTGTCATCAACTTGCGCGGAAAAGTTATTCCGGTCATTGATTTGCGCTCACGGTTTGGTATGGAAAGAAAAGCGCACGATAAAAATACGCGCATCATCGTTGTTGAACTGACCGGAAAAATAGTTGGGTTTGTTGTTGATGCGGTGAGAGAGGTTCTGCGTATTTCTAAAAGCGTTACAGAAATTCCGCCGGAAACCGTAACACAAAATATCGGGTCGTCATTTATTACCTCTGTTGCAAAATTAGAAGACCGTTTGTTAATTCTTATTGATCTCGAACAAATTCTCTCAATTGAAGAAAAATCTGAATTAGAACGTGCATCGTAAATTATCTTTCTAAAAAGAAATGTATCTACTCAGTCATGCCATGAGTTTGTCTAATGTTTTGGTGAATGTTGTGGGAATCCATCTTCCAAAGGAATCCCTTTGGGACCTTCGGGACAAGTTTTATTCGCGCGGCGAATCAAAAAGTAACTCATGGCATGACTTTAAAGGCACGGTGAGTAAGTACACAAAATTAATGTTATGTAGCTTACTTTTTATAGCACCAATGAATGCTCAGCAAGAAACGTCCGCTATTAATGAGAAGCAAAAATTTTCCAAAGCGATTGAAGACAATTCTTATTTTATTGAAGAGGCATATAATCAAGAAACAGGAGTAGTGCAGCATATTTCAAACGGATTGTATTTTACCAAACCACAAACAGATTTCAATTATTCCTTCACGCAAGAATGGCCGCTGGGCGGACAAACACATCAATTCAGTTTTACACTACCGTACTCATTCCTTAATGCTAATGCAGTGAACGGGTTTGGTGATGTGTTTATTAATTACCGCTATCAACTCTCTACATCCGATGATTGGGCGGCATGTTCACCGCGTCTTTCTTTTATTATTGCGAGTGGTGATGAGAAAAAAGGATTCGGTGAAGGTGCAAATGGTATTCAAGTGAATGTACCATTAAGCAAACGATTGACTGACGCATTTGTTGTTCATTGCAATGCAGGTGCAACGACGTTGTTCAACAAAAAGGGAACGGATGGCTCCGGCATTGAAGTTAAAAAAACAACGATGGCGTATAACGTCGGGGGAAGTGTTATTTGGCTGACAAAGAAAAGTTTTAATGTAATGCTGGAAGCGCTGCTGCTGTACGGACAAGATTTTACTAGTAACGGAGAACTTGAATTTTCGAGTGAAACCATTGTGAGCCCTGGTGTACGGTATGCGATTGATATTGGTGAATTGCAAATAGTTCCCGGTATTGCAGTTCCCGTGAACATCACAAAAACACAAACTCGATTTGGAACATTTTTTTATTTGTCATTTGAACATCCATTTTAGGGAATACAACATACATTTCCGCCAAAGGCGGATCAGCCTCTGGCTGAAAATTTTTTACGGAGAGTATAGATATGAAATACAATGTAGCTCCAACCAACAAAGTACGTGAAATGCG
>CAYHZL010000210.1:0-5862 GCA_964361075.1 uncultured Chitinophagaceae bacterium | reverse complement strand
TACATCGTTTCAATCCACGCGCCCGCGCGGGGCGCGACAAAACGCTCATGTGAGGGTGAAATATGTGTACATCGTTTCAATCCACGCGCCCGCGCGGGGCGCGACGCAACTCAGAAAATTTTGATACATTAAAATAGTGTTTCAATCCACGCGCCCGCGCGGGGCGCGACTGTATCTGATAATTCAATATATAAATCAATAGCAAAACGTTCTTGCTTCGCTTACGTACATATATTTTCTCGTTTCATGCTTGCTCGGAAATGGCAACACGTTAGTTTTATCAAATTAACAGCACAATCTTCAATCGCTAACCTCACGGAGTTTTTGTGTCCGCTTCGGTTAGCGTTTATACAAAAAGAGATTATTATATTATCATTGGATCAGTAATATCCTGAATTTCTTTTGCACCATAGTGTTCAACACGTCGTTTCCAATTAGTTCCGAGAAAATAAAAACGTAAACTATCTTCTTCCTTTTTATATTTTGAAAGAAGTTTGTCTTTCAATATTTCCCAATGTTCGGTGTCAACATTACATTCGAAGACAGAGTTCTGTACGCGAAAACCAAAATCGAGACAAATTTCTGAAATATGTCGCAACCGCCTAACTCCGGCATCTGTTTTTGTTGACACATCGTAACTGACTATGACCATCATAACGAACTCACTTCAAATAAAATGGTGGATATTCCGAAATATCTCCGCGAATATACCGCGCAAGTAATTGTGCTTGTATGTGCGGCAACAGTCCGATCGTCATCTTCTCTCCAAGAAACGGATGTGTAATTTCTTCTTGTTTTCGTTTTTGATATGCGGTGAGTACTGCCTTCCGCGCTTCATCGGACATCCGTACTTCGCCCGACTCGCGTATTTCAAAATCCTTTTTTGTTACTTGTCTTAGATTGATAAGATTAAGCATGATGCGATCTCCGAGATACGCCCGAAATTCTTCCATAATATCTAACGCAAGACTCGGTCTTCCTGATCTGAGTTGATGAAGAAAACCGACTTGCGGATCGAGTCCTGTTGTTTCTAACGCAGAGCGGACATCGTTTGCTAAGATGGAATACAAGAACGAAAGCAGTGCGTTTGCCGGATCGAGCGGCGGACGTTTTGATCGAACAGAAAAAATAAAATCTTCTTGCTGTGATTCGCCGCGGCGAATCAATGATGAGAGCACACTAAAATACAACGATGCACATTCTCCCTCATGTCCACGAAGTTCGTTAAGTGTTACCGCTCGTTGAATATCTGTCAAACGATTTCCCATCATTGCCGCAACAGATTCTACTCTCTCAGAATAATTTTCGGGATGATTACGCTGATGACGCAGCAGCAGATTACGGTAGTTAGAAACCTTTGCCGCAATAATCGGTCGTGCTATGGCAAGCGATTCAAACTCATTATCCGACATTGCATACTGTGCTTTACGAAGAAGCACATTGCCTTTCTGCGCGCCATACACACGTGCAAGAAATTTTCCATTCTCCGAAAGATAACTGACGCCGACGCTGCTTTCTGCACAAAATGCCATCAGTGCAGGAGAAAGTGATTTGAATCCGAAGCAGACAATGTTCTCAATGGAATGTACCGGAGCTTGAAAAACTTTTTTATTTTCTACTTCCACAACAAATGTTTCCCGCTCTTTGTGGAGATACGCATCGTCCGAAGTAATGTAGAGTGTGTTGAGATGTTTTTTCATAGTAATATTTGTCAAACCCTTCCGGCGTTTTCCGCCATGAGCGGACAAGTAAACGCTGAAAGGGTTAAATAGTTATGGAGCGTACAAATCATTCATATATTTTTTCAGTTTCTTCTCATTCATTGCCTTCGGCATACAAATAGATTCCAGCGAACAGTTCCGGCATTTTGCTTCATAGTGTGCTTCAGGAGTTTTTTTAGTCGAAACAATTTCTCTCACACTCGCAATAATTTCTTTTGTCTGTTCCCGTAATTGTATATCAATTTCAATACGCTCTCTCCGGCGGATCTTTGCATAAAAAAATTCTCCGTGTGTAATTGTTGTCTTTAACATTTCTTCCAAGCACAACGCTTGTGCACATAATTGCACTTTGTCGCTGATGTTTTCTTTTGGTTCGCCGGATTTAAATTCAACCGGCATTACCTCTTCTCCGGTTTTTGTTTCTCGAAACTCTACAACATCACACCGACCGACAATGCCCAAACGATAAGAATGGATACGGATCCCGCGCACAGTCTTTTTTATTCCGCGCGTTTCGTACGTATCGGTATCAACTTTTTCGTGGAGGATGTTTCCGCGTACGGTAAAGACATTCTCGTGCCACACATCCTCCACATGGATTAACGCGCATTGTCGCGGGCAGTACACGTAATGCTGCAACGCACTTATTAGGATAAAGTCTTCTTCTGTGAACATTGCTTTTTGTTCGCTCAACCCTTCGAGGGTTTATCTGTAAAGTTTGTTGAATGTATGTAATTTCATAAACCCTTCGGAATAACCCTCGAAGGGTTTCACTTGCGAAGTTTCCTTTTCTGCTTTTCGGTCAGGGCTTTATAGTTCTGGCTTGTTACTACTTTTCGTCCTGATTTTTTTTCCAATTCTTTTCGTGCTTTTCCGGCAACAGTACCTCTTTCGATTGCGGCTTGCTCATTTTTGGGAAAACCCTGCGCGTTCTTGTTCCGCGCAATTTCTGTTGTCGATGCTTCTCCCAACATCGTAAAGATCAATTCAAGATCGGTCATGTGATCGCGAAGATTTTCCTGTGCTTTCGTTAAGCCTTTCAATTTCCTATAATCGCTTGGGACTAACCAGAATGTTGCTTTACTGATCTCTGCCGTGAGAATGGAATATTCTTTTCCTTCTTTCACACCACGCTTTTTCCACTCGCTCATTAGTTCATCTCGCACAGCAATGCCGCGAACACGTTTTTCAATCCATTCGTCACTGTATCCTTTAGCTTTGTATATTTCGCGTATTCGTTTTTGTGCAAGTTCGGGATTCTCGATTTCTTCCAATCGTTCATTACCAACCTGCGCTAACCATAACTTAAACGGTTCTGCTTTAGGCGAAGGGATGGATTGAATAATTCTTAAAAGTCCCTGTATATTAGCGCATTGGATTTTGCGTTTTTTGCCATCGGCGGCAAGCATTTCAAGGGGGGGACAATTTGTCCCCCAGTTGGAATTTAACAACGGATCCCTCTTTCTCATTTTTTTGATATAAGGGCGGTTCTATAAATTGAAAAAAAAATTTCTCGCAAAGACGCGAAGTCGCAAAGTATTGATTTTATTATGCTTTAATAGTTGTTTTCTTTGCGCCTTGTCGGTGAAACAATGAATTTTTAGAACTGCCCATAATCTTTAGGATTTACCGTATCGGTTAGTGCTTCAACAACATCCGCAACCGAGAAATACATTTTCTGATCCGTTTCGTTCCATACGGAGCGGATTTGTTTCTGTTCAAAAAGCTTTATGTTTGCCATGGTGCTACTTTGTGTTTTATTTGCACACATCCTCCACGTGGATTAACGCACATTGTCTCGGACAATAGACGTAATGCTGCAACGCACTTATTAGGATGAAGTCTTCTTCCCGAAGGGATCGTTGATCTGTGAACATTACTTATTTTTTTTAAATTTTTTCTTTGTTTTCGGTACTTTCAATTTTTTAAGTTTCTCTATTGCTGTTTCAAAATCCTTTTCAACATCGTTTGGCTCAGCAAGTTGTTTTTGATGAAATGTCTCATATTCGGCTTCTGCTTTAGCAACAGCCGCGTCATGAGTGATAGAACCGGCATGAGTAAGAATATCCCGATCACTGAGTTTGAGAAAATTATCCAGCTTGGTTATCCAGTCATTCATATACATCGGTTTGCGGTTTTGTGCCTGAAGTTCAGCAAATTCTAAATATGCTGTTACAATCCGATTGAGTGAATTGATTTCCTTTTCATTCAAATAATTTTTTGCGATTGAAACATCGTTTTTCTTTGGAGTTTTTCCTGTCCAGCTTGTCAAACCCATTGCAGGCAGTACAGCGTTTGCTCGCTGAGCAATTACTTCAGCGGCAGTTTGTCCGTGCGCTGCCCAGTGCATTTTATTCTGAACTGTTGCAAAGAACTTCTGTGAGAGTGCTGCGTCGGGAGTGTAATCAACGCTTGTAGCGTAAATATCCAACACCTTTTTCCAGAACACTTTTTCAGAAGAACGGATATCCCGAATGCGGGCAAGAAGTTGTTCAAAATAGATATCGCCGCCCCGCTGTTTTAATCGCTCATCATCAAGCGTAAAACCTTTAACAAGGTATTCTTTCAACCGTCCGGTTGCCCAAATACGAAATTGAGTACCTCGGTGAGATTTAACGCGATAACCGACTGCAATAATGGCGTCGAGATTATAATACAGTGTGTTGTATTTTTTTCCATCGGAGGCAGTTGTCAAGTATTCCTTGACAACTGAATCTTCTTCCAATTCCCGTTCGGCAAAAATATTCTTAATGTGCAGACTAATATTCTGTTTCGTCGTTTGAAAGAGTTCTCCTATTTGCGCTTGCGTTAGCCACACGGTTTCGCCTTCTAACCGCACTTCAATGCGCTGTTTGCCATCATCGGTAGTATAAAGGATGATGTCGGATCGTGGTTGTTTAGACATAATTGTTCGTTATGTATTGAGTATCATGTTTGTCGGTAAAAGGGTGGGTACAAATTGTACCCACCCTTTGCTAAGTTCCAAATCACGCTGTTTCATTCTTTTCACGTACTGCTTCGGATCGTTACTGTCGGTTAAAGCCGCAACTACATCCTCCACAACAAAATACATTTTCTTATCCGCTTCGTTCCATACGGAGCGGATTTTTCCCGTTGTACGGGATGCCGTAAAGCGGCACTTACTTTCAAAGAGTTGTATATTTGCCATAAAAGTTCCTTCCTAAAAAACTGAGACGCTGATGTGTCATTCCGGCGTACGCCGGAATCCAGTTTTTGTTAATATACTCCACCACCCTGTGCATCCATTTCAATAATCGGCAGCATTCCTTTCATATATCCCAAAAATGTTTTGCCATAATTATCTGTGGCCAAAGCATATAGACCCGGAAATCTTTCCAATGGATAAGCACAGGTTTTACTAAGTTTATCCGTCCATACCTGTACACTGTTACGGTTTATTTCTTTGGGATTTATTTTTTCACCTTTTTTGTAGTCGACAATTTTTTTAATTATTTCTTCTCCCACTAAAACGAGAATGGTATTATTTGAAATAACTTTATACAACCTTGCTACTTCAGGATAATCCATTTCTGTTTCCATCTTTTTGAGTCTTTTATGTTTCTCGCCAGTATCAGACATTAGTTCTCTTCGCAGTGCTTCTGTTACAAGATTTGCAGGAGCATCTGTTTCAATTTTTCCTTCATCAAACAATTTTTCTAGAATTTGACTTGATAATGTAAAAGCTGGGTGACGATTGAAAAAACGTGCTTCAATTCTAAAGTCAATTAGCGTTGGTTCAAAATCTTCATTGTTTCTGCGAACACGACCTCCGACTTGTATGAGATTTGCCGCTCCTGCGCGTTCACGAAATGCCGACCGAAAGGAAAAATCTACTCCCGCTTCAACACAACTTGTTGCTACAAGTGTGAAATCTCTGTTCTCTTCGTTGTTTGTGGGGTCGAGTCTTTTTTTGATCACGTCCACAATGATTTCTCTGTCGACTGGTGATAAAGAAGTGGATAAATGTAATATCTTTGTTGTTGTTAATTCTATCAAATATTTTTCACCATAAATCTTCTTTGCCAACCTATCCGCAAGTACCGCGGCGGATTGAACTGTGTTCATAATAACTAATCGAGGACCGGACTTGCTAAGAACAAGATCAATTAATTCCGTATCG
>CAYHZL010000209.1:0-5903 GCA_964361075.1 uncultured Chitinophagaceae bacterium | reverse complement strand
TAATTTTTTTTCTGAATTTGAAAAGAACACATTTGTCAAGCGGCAGATGGCGGCGGAATCAGCAGCAAGCAGTTGGTTTGATGTTACGTACTACAAGTTGGAGTTGGATATTTCTTCGCATCCGAACTATCTCAAAGGAAAGGTCAACATTGCCGGAACTTGCCGGCAAAATAATTCACAATCTCTCACGCTGGATCTTGTGAAAACGATGCGTGTGGATTCAGTGCAAGTAAACGGCAAAGGCAATATTTTTTTACAGAAGAGCAGTTCATTTGATATCACTCTTGATCGTCCATATCAATTGGGAGAAGTTCTTTCGATTACTATTTTTTATCAAGGGACACCGGTTGCATCCGGGTTTGGCAGTTTTGTATTCGATATCCACTCCGGCGTACCGTGGGTGTATTCGCTGAGTGAACCATTCGGTGCAAGTGATTGGTGGCCGTGCAAAAATAATCCGAGCGACAAAGCAGATTCAGCCGATATTATTGTTACGTGCGATTCGATGTATAAAGTTGGTTCACAGGGAATTCTTGTTTCGGTAGTTAATCATGGTGATGGTACATCAACGCACCATTGGAAAGAACGTTACCCGATTGCATCGTACCTCATTTCGATTGCCATGACTGACTATGTTCAGTTCTCCAACTGGTTTCGATATTCGTCCACAGATTCTATGGAGGTACTCAACTACGTTTTGCCGGAACATTATTCGAATGCTCTTCAAATTCTTCCCCGAGCAATAGACATGCTGTCTATTTATTCGAACCTCTTTGGTTTGTATCCTTTCATAAAAGAAAAATATGGTCATGCGGAATTTGCAAGCGGAGGAATGGAACATCAAACGATGACTTCACTCGGAACATTTGAAGAGGATGTTGTTGCGCACGAACTTGCCCATCAATGGTTCGGCGACATGATAACGTGCCGCTCGTGGTCTGATCTTTGGCTGAACGAAGGCTTTGCTCAGTATTCCACAGGTCTTTACCGTGAAAAAAAATATGGCGCTTCATCGTACTGGGATTATATAAATCCTCAACTGCAAAGGGGAATGTCTGTGCGAGGAGTGATTGGGCTACCGGATACTTCGAGTCCCGGTACTCTTTTTAACTCGCCATTAATTTATTCGAAAGGTGCATCCGTACTTCACATGCTTCGGCATGTGTTGGGAGACAGCATTTTTTTTCGCTCCATGTATGCGTATGCAAACGATCCTTTGTTGAAATATTCCACCGCAACGACAAAAGATTTTCAGACAGTATGTGAAAATGTTTCGAAAAAAAATCTTGATTATTTTTTTCAGGAATGGATATACGGAGAAACTATTCCGAGCTATGTATATTCTTGGGACTGGAAATCTTCGGGAGATTCATCCGCGCTCACGATCAATCTCTCGCAGCCAACAGACCGCACTAATCCAATTTTTTTTACAATGCCTGTAGATTTTCGAATTAGCGCGGCGGGGCGGGATACGACGGTAAATGTGTTTAACAATGCTCAGGCGCAGACATTCAGGATACACTTTCCCATGCAACCGATCTCTGTTCTTCTCGATCCTGAAGGATGGATTCTCAAAACAGTTTTTTCCGAATCAGATTTTCTTCCATCGGATTACTTGCTTGAGCAGAACTATCCAAATCCGTTTAACTCAACGACAACAATAAAATACTTGCTTCCCAGATCGGCGTATGTTACTCTGAAAATTTATGATGTGTTGGGGCGAGAGGTTGCAACGCTTGTTGATACAAAACAGATGCCGGGGAGTTACGAATATCAATGGTCATCTCACACCATCACAAGCGGAGTCTATTTCTATCGCTTCATCGCCGGCGATATTCAACTCCAAAAAAAAATGATTTTACTTCGATAAGAACTGTTGCAAATAATCGTTGTGGCAGAGTACTTTATTTTTGTGAAAAAAAATCGTAACTACTCAACGTGTTTTTTGTCCCGAAGGGATACCTTTGGCATAATTTCATTATTCCCAAAAGAAAATATTGTAAATCTGCATTCTTTTTGGCGGAAAGAAATCCCCCTAACCCCCTTTTCAAGGGGGAATAAGAGCGTGGTAATCCCCCTTGAAAAGGGGGTTAGGGGGATTAGTTGAATCAACAATAACGATGAGTAGTTACGAAATTTTTTAAAAATTATTTCAGCAACAACATCTTCATCACCTGTACAAATCGGTTCTTCGGATTATTTACATCCACTGCTTCGATGCGATAGAAATAGATTCCTGATGATACGGATGCGTTCCATGTTGCTTCATGCCAACCTGCTGCTTGCTCTCCATTCATCAATTCTGAAACCACTTGACCAAGCACATTATAGACTTGCAGTTTCACCCGGCTGTTCAATGGTAAACCGTAACGAAGCGTTGTTGATGGATTGAATGGGTTCGGATAGTTCTGTGCAATACTATAGACTGTTGGTAACGGCAGATCTTCTGCAACACCGGTGAGAGTGGCATTACCTGATACTGAAATAGTATCTAGAACGCTATTACTAATAATCACTATTTTTGCAGTGATATTGCCGACCGCAGTGGGACTGAATCGTATTGTATCTTTTTGTGTTCCTCCTTGTGCAATAGTCTGTTGCGCTGGGTTCACTACAAATGCAGGTGAGTTTGATTTGAACTCTGATATCACGAGCGGCTGATTACCAGTATTCGAAATTGTGAATGTGGTGTCTTTTTTTGCTCCGACCTTTACTGTCCCAAATGAGAATGTTTTACCAGACAAAGCATAACTATAGGTCGCGCCAAAGCCTGTTACAATAATCGTATCGGGTGATGTTGGTGCGTTGCTGGTAAAGATTATTTTTGCAGTATCACCTCCGGCAACAGTTGGTGTATATTTTATTGTATCTTTGGCATTGCCTCCGGCAGGTACTGTCTGTTGTGTAAGATTTACTTTAAATTTTGTTGATGTTGATTTGATTACTGATATCACCAGTGATGCATTACCGGTGTTAATGATAGTGAAGGCGGTGTCTTTACTTATCGCAACCTTTACAGTTCCAATATTCAATTGTTTACTGGCAAGAATTAGTTTCGATGTTTGTATAGTAGAACCTTTCGTTATTTTAAATTTCCCATTCGGCGGAGGTGCCGTTGCAGAGGATTTTCCATCGGAAGCGGTAACAGTCCATTCATAAGGAATATCCAGTATTAATTTTTTTGCGATGTCTGTAACTAGTACGCATCGAGTTGTTTTAAATCCAAACTGTATTGAATCAGTTTTATTGTAACGATCTGCAATCAACGTTGTATCGAGTCCATTACCAAAAATTCGATACGAATAGGTGAGAGTATCCGATGAATTATAATCTGCCGCTGACACACTTTTAAATTGAATAAGACTGTCCGCCGATAATAAAGTATCTATCGGTGGAGAAATGATAAATGTCTTTTGAGTTGTTCCTGGAATATTGAGCGCACGGTTATTTTCCCAAGTGGGGGCGATATTAGTGTTTTGTATATTGACTGTCCACGAATCAAATAGAGTATCATTTGAAGGTGTTATTATTCTCACTTCAGCAGCACTTCTGGTACCTGCAACCTGAAATGTCGGCATTCCACTAACTTTTCCGGTGGCATTCACCGAAAGAAAGCCGGGATTTACATTAAGAAAATATTTATTTAGTGTGCTGTCCATCCGTGTTCCATTTTGATTTACAACAGCAACTTGATATGATACGCTTACTCCCGGAGTCATAGAACTTGGCGGAGTAGAAATAGCTCTTGCTGAACGCGGGTGAATAACCCAGATCTTAAACTTTGCAGTATCAACTGAAGGAAGACCATAAATATCTTGCACAAATAATTTTACTTGCCACCAACCAAAATCATCCGCTAGAGGTTTGCCGACAACCTTTCCTTTCGAAGTTGATGCACCGAACCATGGGTAATTATCCCACACAGTTCGATATAAAATTGTGTCTCCTAAAATAATATCATCATCGTTAGCAATAAATGTTTTTGATGTAAAATTTTGACCGGTAACTGCAACATAGTCGGAATCGCTTGTAGTGAGAAGACGAGGGGCTCTGTTTTGATTTTGAGAAAATGTAACATTACGAAATCGGCGCATCAAACGTAATTCAGCCTCACGATTCCTGATTCCCCAGCCATTGTAATTTGAAAAAAGAGCTGTACTCGCATCAGATTCTGCTGCATCTCCAAAAATAATTGCTCCTTTGGGATAGCCGAGAGAATCTTGAATGCTAAAATATGCTTCAAACAAATTAGCCTGAATTTCCTCAGCATCCGGAATACCATTCTTGTTGAAGTCATCTCTCGACATGAGACCAGTTGGTTCTGTAAGACCGATATTTGTAATATCTCTAGTTTGAAATCCGAGTTCGAGTGCAACAACAGGTTTTGAAGGATATCGATTGACTACATTTTTTACATACGTAGTAAGAAAAGTTTTAAATAAATTTTTAAAATAACTTACTGTATTAACAGTAGTTGTACTTGTATAATTTGCAGTAGTAGGTCGTACTGCATCATAGAGACTAACCCCAATGATATCAAAATTGGCATCTTCCCACAGATTATGCCAGAGTGTGTCGGTGTTAGTACTAGTTTTTGCGAGCTTCCATGTACCTACGTGCATGTAGTAAGCTATTTTACCAGAATAATTATTACGAACAGAATCAACGAGGGCTTTCACCTGTGTTTTATAATTGAGCGTATATCTACTTCCAATATTTGAAGTTCGAAATAATTCTTGAGATTCAGCACCTACTTGAAAAACTTCAACACCCAATTGCTGACATAATTTTGCGTGATAGATTGCTACATTGGTATAGCTTGCCCAAAACGAGCTGACAAAATTCTGATTATTTGCGTTTAATGGATTCCAAGGCCATTCAGTTAAAGTATAACCGGTCGGTGTTATTGGAGTACCAATTTGATATCGCCATGCTGCTTTTCCTGGAGGTATGTCGGGATTAACAGAGCCATCTTCAGGCCATGGTTCGTCCAAACCAATACTTAAGATTACTTTATATCCACGATTATGAAGTTGTTGAATCATCGTCCGCAATGTAGCATCGGGCCAACTTGGCACATAATTTTTAAAGTCCGTTGTATATCTGAGTTCAACAGTGCTGTCAACAGAATTATCAACATGAATTGAATTACTCACTACAACCCATTGTGTGTTGAGCCTTCGTAAATAATCAAAATAGTCATCAGGCAATTCAGTTATTCCTTCCATGCTGCCCCAATTGCCAATGCTAAATATTCCTCGTGAAAAATCCGTTGGAGTTTGGGAATAAGCACGTTGCCCCATACAATTCCAAATAATAAAAAAGGCAATTACTAGTATTGCAGATGATATCATTTTATTCATTTGTTACTCCTGTTGAATGGTTATTACAAATTATCTTTAAGGTAATTAATTTTGCATTAACAAGTTGGATTAAATTTTTTTGTAACTCCTAAGTAACTCACATTGTAAGTTACTCTTTTTGAAAAAAATTCGCCGCAGGCGTACTGAACGCGCTAAATAATCCTGTGAACCCAAACAAATAAAAAGTTAAAATATTTTGGTAAGATTTATTGACTTGTGAAAAAAAATAATGTATATTAAAAAGCTGTTTGAAGAAGTAACAAACAAAAAATATTCAGATAGTTGTTGACTTTGGGTGATTCAAATTGTTATATTTAAAGCCCATTTGAAATTAATAGTTCTTTGAAAATTTGTGTGCACAGCTCTAAGTCAATTTTATAAGTTTCAATAACTTGGCTAGTTGTAAAAGTAAATACACTTTAAGTGTCATTTCTAAGCCATAATAGACAGACTCTAAATTGAATTCAAAATATTTGAATTACAATGGAGAGTTTGATCCTGGCTCAGGACGAACGCTGGCGGCGTGCCTAACACATGCAA
>CAYHZL010000208.1:0-5997 GCA_964361075.1 uncultured Chitinophagaceae bacterium | reverse complement strand
GACCGCAAACGGCAAGCCAGGTATTCACCATGTGATGGCACGAACGCTGAAAGATGCAATCTGCCGTTACAAAACAATGAGCGGTTATCAGGTGCATCGTAAAGCAGGGTGGGATACGCACGGATTGCCGGTAGAAATTGAAGTGGAAAAAGAAATTGGCATCAAGCACAAAGATGAAATTATTGCGTACGGTGTAGAGAAGTTTAATCAGAAATGCCGCGAGTCTGTGTGGAAGTATAAAGTTGAGTGGGAACAGTTGACACGCGAAATGGGTTACTGGGTTGATTTGAATGCGCCGTACGTAACATTCGAAAATAATTACATCGAATCAATTTGGTGGGCGTTGAAAAAATATTTCGATGCCGATATGATTTATCGCGGCTACAAAATTCAACCGTACTGTCCGCGCTGCGAAACTCCTCTTTCATCACACGAAGTTGCACAAGGGTACAAAGATGTGAAAGACCCGAGCGTGTACGTGAAGATGAAAGTGAAAAGCGAAGAGAATACATTCTTTCTTGTCTGGACGACAACACCATGGACGCTCATTTCAAATGTTGGTCTCGCGGTACATCCCGACATTGAGTATGTGAAAGTTGAATTGTTCGAAGGTGAAGAAGGAAAAGAATTTTCCACCGGAGATTTTTTTATTCTTGCAGAAGCGCGGTTGAGTGTTATTAATAAAAAATATTCTGTTGTTAAAAAAATGTTAGGGAGAGATTTAATCGGTTTTCAATATGAACCTTTATTTTTAACACCCGCGAATGATCATTGCACCGGAATAGAGGAATATGCATATCAAGTTTTTCCAAAGACTGTTTACTTTAAAGGAGAACCTGAAGGAAAATATTATGTAAAATCTTTGCCAAGCACGAAGAACATATTTCATGAATTTCCCTTAGTAAAAGCTCGGGATGGCGAACAACTCGTATATATGTCAATAGAATTACTGACTCGACTTCGTACACAAGAAACTCGAGTATTAGAAATTTTGAGTAATTTAGAATCTAAAGAATTATTCGAAACGTCTATGAGTTTAACTCCAGAAGGTGAAATAGGTTTTACAGGTCCCAAAGCTTTCTTTGTAATACCTGCAAATTTTGTAACAACAGGGGACGGTTCTGGCATTGTGCATTTGGCTCCGGCGTATGGTGAAGATGATTATCAAGTTTCGCGCAAGTACGAATTGCCGACAATTCATCCGGTAAACAAATCGGGTGAATTCGATGGATCAGTTCCAGATTATCAAGGAAAGTTTGTTAAAGATGCTGATGCAGAAATTATTCTCGATTTAAAAGCGCGCAGCATTTTGTATAAAAAAGAAGCGTATCTGCACAGCTACCCACATTGCTGGCGGTGTTCGGCGCCGTTGTTGTATTACGCACGCAACTCGTGGTACATCAGCACAACAAAATACGCGCAACGCATGGTTGAATTGAACAAACAAATCAATTGGATTCCATCGGAAGTTGGTACGGGACGTTTTGGAAATTGGCTGGAAGAAAATAAAGATTGGGCGTTGTCGCGCGACCGTTACTGGGGAACACCACTTCCTATTTGGGTGTGCGAACAATGCGGCAAACAGAAATGTGTCGGCAGTATTGAAGAGTTGAAGAAAGGAAAAAATCTTTCTGAACCGCTCGATCTGCACAAGCCAAGTGTTGATAAAGTAGTGTTCGATTGTGAGTGCGGTGGTGAAATGAAACGCACACCTGAATTAATTGATGTGTGGTTCGACTCCGGTTCGATGCCGTTTGCACAGTGGCACTATCCGTTTGAGAACAAAGAAATTTTTGAGAAAGCATATCCTGCGGATTTTATTTCAGAAGGAATAGACCAGACGCGCGGATGGTTTTACACGCTGCATTCTATCGGAACATTTTTATTCGACACACCGGCATATAAAAATGTGTTAGTCAACGAATTGATTCTCGACAAGCAGGGACAAAAAATGTCCAAGTCGAAAAAAAATACCGTTGACCCGTTTATGTTGATTGAAAAATATGGAGCGGATACAACGCGGTGGTTTTTAGTTTCGAACAGTCCGGTGTGGCGCCCAACGTTATTTGATGAAGAAGGCATTGCCGATGTGCAGAGAAAATTTTTCAATACGCTGGTGAATACGTATTCATTCTTTGCGTTGTATGCGAACATTGATGCATTTGATTTCAGCGAAGCGCGCATTCCTGTTGCGGAACGGTCGGAAATTGACCGATGGATTATTTCCGCGCTCAACACACTTGTGAAAAATTACACGCACTACATGAACGAGTACGATTTAACAAAGGCATCACGCGCAATCAGCGAGTTCACATTAGACCAATTGTCCAATTGGTACGTGCGCAGAAATCGTCGTCGTTTTTGGAAAAGCGAAAAAGGAAAAGACAAATCAGCGGCGTACCAAACATTGTATGAATGTTTGAATGTCATCGCAAAACTCATGGCGCCCATTGCACCGTTTCTTGCTGATGAGTTATACAAGAACTTAAATACAGTAACGCGAAAAGAATCGCACACATCGGTGCACCTTGCGCTGCTTCCAACTGTAGATGAAAATGCAATTGATAACGAACTCGAATCGCGGATGGAATATGCGATAAAGATTGTCGGATTGGTACGCGCCATGAGAATGAAATCAAATTTAAAAGTGCGCCAGCCGCTGCAAAAAATTATTCTTCCGATTGCTGAAGAAGCACACAAGCAGACGATCAAAAAAATGGAAGATGTCATCCTCGAAGAAATTAACGTGAAGGCAATAGAGTTTGTTACCGACGACTCCGGTATTGTCAGCAAAAAAGCGAAACCAAATTTCCGCACGCTCGGCAAAAAATTTGGCAAGCAGGTGCAAGGTGTTGCCGCACGAATTAAAGAGCTATCGTCAAAAGAAATATCTACATTGCAAAAAGAAGGAAGACTGACGCTTGCAGTGAACGGTTCCGATGTTGCCATCGCAAAAGAAGATGTGGAAATTCTTCATGAAGATTTAAAAGGCTGGTTGGTGGAAACCGACGGCTCGTTGATGGTTGCGCTTGATACGGAGATGACGGACGAACTTCGGAACGAAGGATATGCGCGCGAGTTCGTGAGCCGCATTCAAAATATGCGGAAGGATACCGGCTTTGAAATAACCGACCGCATCAAAATAGTGTACGATGCAGGTGATGCATTAGCGGCGGCACTGCAATCAATGAAAGACTATATTGCAAAAGAAACATTAGCAGTTGAAGTGAGTAGAGCAAGCAGTGCCGATGGAACATTTACGAAAGAAGATATAAACGGTGAACCGTGCAGTATGACTATTGAAAAAATTTCCTAATACACTTTATCTATAAACTATTTTTAATGTCGAGGCGGGTAGAATGGCAAAAAAAGTTGTTGCGAAGAAAAAAACAGTGAAGGCAGCGAAACCAAAAAAAGTAAAGACCGTAAAAAAGAAAGCGTCGGTTAAAACGGTGCGGAAGGAAGTTGTAAAAACTGTTGCCGTGAAGGCGAAAGCAAAAGTAAAAGGGTACAGCGCAAAAGAATTGGCGCGTTTTAAGAAAATTATTCTGGAAAAAAGAAAAGAAATTCTTGAAGAGCTGCAAATATTGCGCGAAAGTATGATGGACGTTACCACCGGCGAGTATGCAACTGAAAACTCGACGTATTCGATGCACATGGAACAAGGTACCGATACCATGGAACGAGAGAAAACATTTATGTTCGCTTCGCGTGAAGGAAAATTTTTAAACTATCTTGAAGAAGCGCTGCGCAGAATTGAAAAAGGAACGTACGGCATTTGTACCGAATGTGCCGAAACTCCGCTTCGAATATGCAAAACATGTCCGCTGATTCCGAAAGAACGGCTTGAAGCTGTGCCACATGCGCAAATGTGTGTTGAATGTAAAATGCGAAAAGGACGGTAAATAGTTGTGAAGGTACTCTGGCTTACACTCAGTATTATTATTTCGGATCAGATTTCCAAGCTGCTTGTGAAAGGGTTCTCGATTCCTTTTCTCGGAATTCACCACGAAGGAGTTCCGCTCGGTTCATCGCGGCAAATACTTGATGACGTTGTGCGGTTTACGTATGTTGAAAATCCCGGCATGGCGTTCGGTGTCGATTTCGGCGGAAAACTTTTCCTTACATTATTTTCAATCGCTGCAAGTATTGGAATTCTGGTGTACCTCTTTTACATGCGAAAAGAAAAATTACTTTTCCGAAGCTCGCTTGCTCTCATTCTTGGTGGTGCAATAGGTAATTTAATTGATCGTGTTTTTTACGGCGTATTCTATAATGAAGCTCCGTTATTTTATGGCAAGGTCGTAGATTTTATTGATGTGCAATTTTTTAACATCAATATCTTTGGGTACCAGTTAACCCGCTTTTGGGTGTTTAACGTTGCCGATTCAGCAGTAAGCATCGGGGTGTTCATTCTGCTGATTTTTCATCGCAGCTTTGTCAGTGAAGAAGAACCTAAAATTGTATCGGACTCTACTTCGTCGGTCAATGAATCCGGCACCCGTGCTGATTCGATGTAACCTCACTCCTCTCCTCACATAGTTCACTATGAAATGAAAGTAACTATTCAGTGAACAATTATTTATACACGTAAAGCAATAATAGCACACAGATAACACAGAAACAGCACTGATATTCACAGATGAGGATCTTTTTGAAATATTTTATGCAACACCTTTTTCAACTCACAACCATTATCTGTGACAATCTTGTGTTTTTTCTGTGTCATCAGTGTTCTAACTTTTCTCTCGCTGAGTAGTTACAAATGAAAAATCATTTCGAAATCAAAATTCCCGCCGGACAGCAACGAGAACGAATTGATGTGTACTTAACGAGCCACATCGAAAATGCAACACGCACAAAAGTGCAAGATGCAATTCGTAATGGCGAAGTGTTGGTGAATGGCAAAACAATAAAAGTGAGTTACACCGTTGCACCGCTCGATGTTATTTCCGTTCATCTTAATCGTCCCGATCCTCCAAAAGTTGTAGCCGAAGAAATTCCACTGAACATTATCTATGAAGACGAGTATTTGCTCGTCATCAATAAACCGGCAGGCATGGTAACACATCCGGCGTATAAAAATTATTCCGGCACGTTAGTTAATGCGTTGTTGCATCATGCGCACACGTTATCGGAAAGTGATGATGGTATGCGCCCGGGCATTGTGCATCGCTTAGATAAAAATACAAGCGGGTTGCTTGTTGTTGCGAAGGACAGTGCAACACATGCAAAACTTTCCCGACAGTTTGCCGCAAAAATGCCGCTTCACGGCATCCCGTACAGCGGGACAATGGAGCGTGAATACAATGCAATAGTGTGGGGAACGTTTAAAAAACAGAGCGGCACTATTGATGCACCTCTTGGCAGAAGTAAAAGTGATCGCAAAAAAATTGCCGTTATGCAGGATGGCAAACGTGCAGTTACTGAATACGAACTCATTGAACAATTTGAGTACCTTGCATTTGTGCGATTACATCTTCACACCGGAAGAACTCACCAAATACGGGTGCATCTTTCTTCAATCCATCATCCTGTGTTTGGTGATGAAACATACGGCGGTCGTGAAATTGTGGCAGGCGGAATTGAAGGGAAGAAAAAAGCAGAAGTGAAAAATTTATTGGAGATGATGCCGCGCCAGGCATTGCACGCAAAAAAACTTGGCTTCGTTCATCCGTTCACAAAAGAAATGATGCGGTTCGAATCTGAGTTGCCGGAGGATATGAAGAGTGTATTGGAGTTTTTGAAAAGGGAAAAATAATCGTAACTATTCAGCGTGATAAATGTTTCAAATGATTTCCTATCCCAACGGGATGCTTCGCCATAAAAGCATTAAGAAAAAACATAGCCACAGATTTTTGTAATAAGAAATAATCTTTAACCACGTGAGCGAAGTCCCGAAGGGATGGCTTCGCCACCATCACTTCGTGAGATGACACGGGAACATTCGCCGCGGCGAATCACGGATTACATTATTTAACTTCTCTGTGTGAATCC
>CAYHZL010000207.1:0-6031 GCA_964361075.1 uncultured Chitinophagaceae bacterium | reverse complement strand
GTCCCAAGGGGATCCCTTTGGGACTTCGGTCGCTTCGCTCCCTCGCAATGACGACGATGTTTTTAGAGATGCCCTTTACATACTGATAATTATTTTTACTGTCCTTTTCCATCCAAACATCAGAAAAATATTGTTTCACTCGGAGGAAATAATAAATGAGAAACGCAATTTTGTCATTCATCATTTTTATATATTCTTCGACTGTCTTTGCACAAAATGCAAAAGAGATCATCCAGAAATCGATCGATCTGATGTACGGTAAAAAAACGTACTCAGAAATTACAATGACAATTACGAAACCAAGCTGGAGCCGTTCGGTTTCGATGAAAGCGTGGGCAGTCGAACCCGATTATTCCATCGTGTATATCACCGAACCGGCACGGGACAAAGGTTCGGTAACACTGAAACGAAAAAATGAAGTGTGGAATTGGCTGCCGAGTATTCAGAAGACAATTAAAATTCCGCCGTCGATGATGCTGGCTTCGTGGATGGGTTCGGATTTTACAAACGATGATCTTGTGCGGCAATCGTCCATCGTGGATGATTATATGCACAAAATTCTTGTGGAAGAAATGCTTGAAAGTTTTGAGTGTTACAAGATCGAACTTATTCCAAAACCGGAAGCCGGAGTTGTATGGGGAAAAATTCTTGTGTGGATATCAAAAAAAGAATTTATGCAGTTGAAACAAGAATTTTATGATGAAGATGGAGTCCTTGTCCGCACGATGCTCGGAACGAAGCCGCGTACTTTTGACGGGCATCGCATTCCTGCATACTGGGAAATGATTCCTCACAATAAACCGGAAAATAAAACTAGTTTCGAGTACAAGGCGCTTCAATTTGATGTGAAAATAAATTCAGAGTTCTTTTCGATTCAAAATATGAGTCGAGTTCGGTAAGGAGACTGAAGTTACGCAAAGCAGGTAAAAACGATCTTCGTCATTCCGAACTTGTTTCGGAATCTTTGATTTTGAGTTCTTTTAAGATGCTGAAACAAGTTCAGCATGACGTTTGCGTAACTTCATTAAGGAGATATTCTTCATGAAATTTTATTTTCGATTTGCGTGGCGAAATTTGTGGCGAAACAAACGCCGCACACTGATTGCAACATCATCAATCTTCTTCGCTGTTGTGATGGCGTTGATTATGCGTTCGATGCAGTTCGGTTCGTACGAATATATGATCAAGAATACCGTTTCACTCTACACAGGATATCTTCAGTTGCAGGGAAAAGAGTATTGGGAAAATCGTTCGTTCGACGAAAGCTTTGAAGTACATAATTCTCTTCTTCCTCTCTTACAATCTCAACCGCACATTGCTCTGGTAAATCCGCGATTGGAAACTGTAGCATTACTCTCTCATCATCTTGAAACTCGCGTCTCACCTGTTGTTGGAATCGATCCGCAGCAAGAAAACAGAATGACAAATCTGCAATCGAGAATTGTGAAAGGAACATATCTCACCGATTCATCACAAGGAATTCTGATGGCGGAAGGTTTAGCAGAACGTTTGCAGGTAACGGTGGGAGATTCAGTGATTGTATTTGGACAAGGATATCAAGGAGTAACGGCAGCCGAACAAATAGTTGTTGAAGGAATTATTCAGTATCCTTTGCCACAACTGAACAATGCGATGATATTTTTAGCGCTGCCCAAAGCGCAAATACTTTTTAATGCAAAAAACAGATTGACCTCAGTTGCAATGATGATTGATGATGCTAAAAAATTATACGAATTACAGAGCGCTCTTTCACACAAGATTGATTCATCATTAGTTATTATGAATTGGGAAGAAATGACGCCGGAAATTGTGCAGGCAATCGAAATGGATAATGCTGGAGGAATTTTGATGCTGTTGATTTTGTACGTTATTATCGGCTTCGGCGTATTCGGTACGGTGATGATGATGACAATCGAACGCACACGCGAATTCGGTTTGTTAATTGCTCTCGGAATGAAGCGCGAAAAATTACTTATCGTCAGCACCATCGAAACAATTTTTGTTTCAATGGTTGGTGCAATTGCGGGAATGATCGGCGCAATTCCGCTCATCGCCTATTACCACGCGCACCCGATTCGATTGTGGGGCGAAGCCGCCGAAGCGATGCTGGCGTGGGGATTGGAACCGCTGATGCCGTTCAGCAATGATCCTATGATTTTTGTTGCGCAGACTATTGTAGTATTTTTTCTTGCACTCGTGATGTCATTGTATCCTCTCTTTTTTATTCGAAAGCTTCGCCCTGTTTCCGCAATGCAAGGCAGAGGAGGTGTGCGATGATGATGGTAATTTTTGCATGGAAAAATATCTGGCGAAATAAAAAACGAAGTGTGATTATTCTCGCGGCAACGGCAATCGGATTGACGTGCGGAGTGTTCATCGTCGGTGTGTATTCCGGCATGTATGATGCGATGGTGGAAACATCAATCAATCGCGGACTCGGACATATCCAAATCCATTCCGTCGCTTTTAAGAAAGATCAACTCTTGAATCAATCCATTGCAAATCTTGATTCAGTAGTGCAAATCATACAACACAATCACAATGTTCAATTATTCAGCACACATACTGTTATAGAAGGAATGGTTTCATCGGCAACGGTTGCAACGGGTGCGGCGATTGTTGCTGTAACGCCCGATGCCGAGCGTACTGTTACATCAATTTCCCGCAGCATCATACACGGTGCATACCTGAACACACCAAATTCTATCGTGGTCGGAAAAAAACTTGCAGAGCGGTTAAAAGTGAAATTGCGTTCTCGTGTTGTGATCAGTTTTTCCGGGCTTGATGGAAATATTATCTACGGCGCTTTTCGAATTTCCGGAATCTATCAAACTGAAGCATCAAGTTTTGACGGAATGAATGTGTTTATCAAACAAGATGATCTGTCAACGCTGCTCGGAACAAACGCTCCGATTCACGAAATTCTTCTTCGCGTTCGTTCTTCAGCAACACTTGAACAAACAGCGCATGAGATTCAACAAAAAATTCCAACTGCTGTTGTAGAAACATGGAAAGAACTTGCACCGGAAGTAAAACTGACATCAGAAATTGCCGGCATCACCAATCTTTTTATTCTCGGCATTATTCTTTTCGCTTTGTTGTTCGGTCTTACCAACACGCTGCTGATGTCCGTACTCGACCGCGTTCGCGATTTTGGCGTGCTGCTTGCCATCGGAATGTACCGCCGCAGATTATTTTCGTTGATCATTTTGGAATCACTTTTTCTCTCGTTCTCCGGCGGAATTATCGGTATTGCGGCTGGCTGGGGTTTAACGCAGTACTTCGGTGCGCACGGAATTGATCTTTCATTATTTTCAGATGGACTAACAGCGTATGGTATTCCAACATTGTTATATCCGGTAAATAAACTAACGATGTATGTTTCGCTCACGATAATGATGGTGGCGACATCAATTATCGCTGCATTATATCCGGCATTGAAAGCTGTTCGGCTTAAACCTGTCGAAGCAATTCGTACTATTGCATAATTAGTTTTCACTGAAAAAGTCATTGCGAGCGAATGTTTTTTATGAGCGAAGTTCCAACGGAATGCCTTCGGCACAATCTTTTCTGCAAATTTAAAAGATTGCTTCGGCAAAAAACGCCTCGCAATGACTGTCAAAAAAAATTTCTAATTAGTGCAGGAAAAAATTATGGCAATTATAGAAGTTCATCACGTCAATAAAATTTATAATACAACGGCAGTTCCTGTTCACGCACTGAAAGATGTCTCGCTGAACATTGACGAAAAAGAATTCACTGCCATCGTCGGTCCATCCGGTTCGGGAAAATCTACATTGCTGAATGTTATCGGCGGGCTTGATAAACCGACAGACGGAAATGTTACCATCAATGGAATTGATATTTCATCAATGAAGGAAAGCACTCTGATTGATTTTCGTTTGCATCATATCGGTTTTGTTTTTCAATCCTACAATTTAATTCCCGTGCTGACGGCGCTGGAAAATGTTGAGTTCATTCTTTTTCTTCAACAGGTCGGAGCAAAAGAACGATACGAACGTGCCATGCGATTGTTGGAGCGCGTTGGATTAGCAGATCGTAAAGATAGCAAACCGACGGAACTTTCCGGCGGTGAACAGCAGCGTGTCGCTGTTGCGAGAGCGCTTGCTTCGCATCCAGCATTCGTTCTTGCCGACGAGCCGACCGCGAATCTCGATTCGCACACCGCCGAATCGCTGTTGGATTTAATGGAAGACCTGAACAAAGAGTACGGTACTACTTTTCTCTTTTCTACGCATGATGCGAAAGTTATCCGTCGTGCACGGCGCGTGGTAACATTAGAAGATGGAAAAAATGTCAGCGATGCAATTTCATAATGGAACAGTTGATTAAAAATTTCTCAAAGGTCGCCGCCTCGTATGTTGTTCTTTGTTTTTTCTTTTCATCATTACTCACGGCTCAAACAGAATCCTATCAACTTGGCGGCTATGCCAAATATTTATACAGCAACACCGATAATCCTTCTATTGGTCGGGTGAATGATCATTTTTTCCATTCCCGCATTAACAGCAAATTTTTTCTTGCAGAAGGAATGACGATTGGCGCTGAATTGCGCAACCGTATTGTTTTCGGCGGCAGTGTTGAAAAAAATTCGAACTTCCTTTCAACAATCAGAGCGCAGCATGAATTTGAAAACGTGGATATTGTCTGGTGGAATAATTCTTCCTCTGTCGGATATTCTGAATTGGACAGATTGTGGTGTGATGCGTCCTATAATAAATTTCAAATTACATTGGGCAGGCAGCGTATTGCGTGGGGAACAGCGATGGTATGGAATCCGACCGATCTTTTCAATCCTCTTTCAATTTTAGATTTTGATTACGAAGAGCGCCCCGGTGTGGATGCACTGCGTGTGCAATATTTCAGCAGCGAAGTTTCAAAAATTGAAATTGCCGTGAAGCCGGGGAAAACTAAATCCGGAAGTGTTGTTGCTGCAAAACTTTTGCTCAATGCATGGAAATACGATTTTCATTTGCTCGGCGGCGCAAGAGCGCAAGAGCCGTTTCTTGGCATTGGCTGGGCAGGCGATATTGAAGGGGCGGGATTTCGCGGCGAGATGCTTACATCAAAAATCGGTAATGATGTTGCCGCGATCTTTCCGCAATTCAAAAATCAATGGTCAACATCGGGAACACTTTCAGCAGATTATACATTTCCAAATAATTTGTATCTTCACACGGAATTATTATACAATACTCGCGGCGTAACAAACAATACTCTTGCAGCGTTGCCGCTTGCACAGTCACTTCATTTACTTTCTCCGGCACGATGGTCGGTGTTTCAGGAAGTTTCTTTCGATGTGCATCCGCTTGTGCGCGTTTCGGGATTTGTTATTCATAATCCGAATGATGGCTCGTCTGTACTTGTTCCGTCTCTTTCATGGTCAGCATTGGAAAATTTTGATGTCATGTGCATCGGATTGTTTTTCACTGGTGATGCGTTTACAGAATATGGAACCTACGGGCAATCCGTTTTTATGAGAATGAAATATTCTTTTTAAAAACCAAAAGGACAGATTGTGTTCTCCTTTTTGTTTGCTACGTTACACCAATATTTTATTCTCTATTGAGTTAAATTCCCGCGTCGCTCACATTGTCATTCCGGTGAAAGCCGGAATCCACGAAATGGATACCCGCTGGAATTTATTCCGCCGCCACGAATCACTTGAGCATCAACATTTTTTTTGTTTCAACAAAATTTCCGGAGCGCAGTTGATAAAAATACAGTCCGCTGGAAAGGCGAGAGCCGTTAAATTGAATGTTGTAAGTCCCCGCCGGTTGTTGTTCATTCACCAACGTTGCAATTTCTCTTCCGAGTACATCATATACTTTCAGCGTTACAAAAATCCCCCTTCCGCCTTCGGCGGATTTTCCCCCTTGTAAATGGGGATTAAGAGGGATTGAGTAACGAATGTTCGTTGCCGGATTAAACGGGTTTGGATAGTTTTGGGACAGCGAAAATTGTGTTGGTATGGATGCATTGGTTTGTTCCGAAACAGAAGTTACATCAT
>CAYHZL010000206.1:0-6031 GCA_964361075.1 uncultured Chitinophagaceae bacterium | reverse complement strand
TTGCGTCTTTGCGGTGAAAGAAAATTTACTTTATCTATCTACTTCGCCAAGTACAATATCCGTACTTCCGATGATGGCAACTAAGTCAGCAATCATTCCGCCGCGCGCAATCTCGTTGATGACGCTTAAATTCACAAACGCCGGCGAGCGCGCTTTAATTCTGTACGGTGTCGCCGAATTATCTGCAACAATATAAAAGCCAAGTTCGCCGCGCGGCGATTCGGTGCGTGCGTACACTTCGCCCGGCACGGGACGAATACGTTTTGGCAATGCAGATTTCACATCACCTTCCGGTAATTGTGCAAGCGCTTGTTCGATGATACGAACACTCTGTTCCATTTCGCGCGCACGCACAATATGTCTGTCCCAACAATCGCCGACCGCACCCATTTCACCTTTGCCAACCACAACATCCCATTCAAATTTATGATAGACAGAATACGGATCGTCGCGGCGCAAATCCCAATTCACACCGGAACCACGCAACATCGGTCCGCTGCAACCATAATTGATTGCCAAATCTTTTGGCAGCACACCAACATTTCCGGTTCGTTTAATAAAAATTTCGTTGAACGAAAGCAAATCGTTCACTTCTTTCATTTTCGGTCTGAAGTACGTGCAGAACTCTTTTGCTTTTTCGACAAAGCCTACTGGTAGATCGTGCGAGAGTCCGCCGATCCACATATAATTGTAGAGCAAACGCGCGCCGCATGTCATTTCAAATAAATCCAAAATCATTTCGCGATCACGGAAGCAATAGAGGAACGGCGTGAACGCGCCGATATCAATGCCGTATGTACCGATGGCAATGAGATGACTTGCAATGCGCTGCAGTTCCGCCATGATGACACGGATATATTCCACACGCTCCGGCACTTGAATTTTTAAAAGGCGTTCCGCCGCAACAACAAAAGCAAATTCGTTGTTCATCGCAGCTACATAATCCAAACGATCAACATACGGAAGCACTTGTTGATAGTTCGTCATGTGCTCGCAGTGTTTTTCAAAACAGCGATGCAAGTAGCCAAGATGCGGAATGACATCAACAATAATTTCGCCATCCACAACAAGTTCCAATCGCAATACACCATGCGTTGAAGGATGCTGCGGTCCCATGTTGATAATCATCTCTTCAGTACGAAGAGATTTACCGGTAGAAGATTTTGCTATATCTAAAGATGTTTCTATCATTTCATTTTAATTTTTAGTACGGAACTTTCATGCCATTGTAATATTCCGGCACTTGATAATCTTTTCGTAATGGAAAACCTTCCCAATCGTACGGCAGTAAAATTCTTCGCAAGTCCGGGTGATTGGTAAATTGAATTCCGTATAAATCAAACGCTTCTCGTTCGTGCCAGTTTGCCGTTTTCCAAATAGATTCAACGGAAGGAACTGTGGGTGCATCGGTCGGCACTTCAACTTTCAAAATAATTTTATGCTTGTGTGTCATCGAAAACAGATGATACACAACAGCAAGCTTCCCTTTTGGGAATCCATCCCTTTGGGATAAATCCACACCGGAGAGACACATCAAATAATCGAATTGTAATCGTTCATCATCACGCAAAAAAATTGCGATCTCTTTTATTTTTTCTACAGCAACTTTTATAAATGGATCAGAAACACTTTCAAGCTTTGCATCAATTACCGCATCTTGAAAATTTATCTTAATTAGATCATGTATGTCTTGTGTCGTCATATTTTTATTTTTTTCTACATAGAACTCAGAGCGTTCACTTTTTACTTTACACTTTGAACTTTTAACTTGTTACACCGCTTTTTTCTTTGCTAAACTTTAATAGAAAATTTCACAACTGCTCACGTAATGAATCCGCATCTAATCCAACATCACGCAAAATTGCTTTTAAGGTGCCAATCGGAATTTCTCTACCTTTGTGCATTGGAACTGTTGTTCTTATTTTTTTTTCGGGGTGAATAAGATGAAGATGACTACCTTTTTGTCCACGTTCAATAAATCCTAATTTCTTCAACACTCTAACAACTTCATCACACTTCAACCGTGGAAGTTTCTCACTCATGCCGCAACCGAAACCGACAATCGTGTTACAAGCATTGGCTCTTGTTCAATCGGAATCTGTTCGCCATCTTCCTTCATCGAATTCACATGCAACTGAATTGCTTCAAGAATATTTGTGCGTGCTTCGTCAATGGAATCACCAAACGAATGACAACCGGGCAACGCAGGAACAAATGCACGAAACTTATCTTCGTCCGGTTCAATCACAACCGTAAACTGATATTTATTGTTGTTTTCCATTATTACTCCTTACCATTAGTTTTGTACATCTTTGGGTTACGATGTTATGCCGGTCTTTTCTTTACCAAACTTTCATTGCGAATTTTTTCCTGCAATTTAATCAATCCTTCAATCAATGCTTCCGGTCTTGGCGGGCAGCCGGGCACATACACATCAACAGGAATAACGCGGTCAACACCTTTCAACACGTGATAGCCATGTTCCCAATACGGTCCGCCGCAATTCGAGCAGCTTCCCATCGAAATAACATAACGCGGTTCAGACATTTGATCGTATAAAGTTTTAATGCGCGATGCCATTTTCAAAGTTACCGTGCCGGACACAATCATCACATCGCATTGGCGCGGCGTGGCGCGCGGAATAACACCGAAGCGCATCATATCAAAATTCGAAGCGGAGGCTGCCATCATTTCAATTGCGCAACACGCAAGACCAAATTGCATTTGCCACAGCGATGAAAGCCGCGCCCAATTCAAAAGATTGTCCAGCGAGGTTACAACTATATTACTATTTTCAAAATGTTGATCGAGTAGTCCCATACTTTTTTTATGTTAACACTTTTTCAGTTGAAATTGCCGCTGCCTTCGCAACAACGGTCTCATTATTGATAGAAGGAAAAGTTTGCGGCGCGGGTTTGTCCCATTCCAAATCGCCTTTCACCCACACGTACGCGTATCCGACAATTAAGATGGCGAGAAAGACAAGCATTTCAATCAGCGCAAACATTCCGAACTGTTTAAATACTAACGCCCACGGAAAAAGAAATACTACTTCCACTTCAAAAATTAAAAAGATCAGAGCCACAACATAAAAGCGAATGTTAAATTGTACCCACGGCTCGCCAACAGGTTCTTCACCACATTCGTATGTTGAAAGTTTTTCTGCATACGGACGATTCGGACGCAACAGCCACGATGCAATTAATCCACCGGCAGTAAAAATTGTGCCGATAATAAAGAATAATAATATTCGACCAAAATCAGTTAACATAATGATACTCGAATGTCCGCTTTAAAATAATAAAGCGTTGCAACAAGTTTTTACACTTACGCAACGCTTCGGAAAAAGAAAAATATTTTTCTTGAGACGCAGGTGAGACTATTTCTTCAAGATTATCCATTGAGTTCAGAAAGGAAGCGATCCGCTTCGCGTGCAACAGTAGATGCAGGGTATTCTTTTTGTACGGATTTATATAATTCAACAGCACGTTCTTTGTTTCCGGATTTTGTGTAATTGCGCGCGGCGTGATATAAATTTTCTGCCGCATTCGGGTCCGCAGAATTTTTCTTTCCGGCTTTTTCAAAATACTTTGCTGCGTCGCTAAAATTTCCTTTCGCTTCGTAACATGCCGCCATTCCGGAAAGCGCAGAGACTTCAAGTAACGAAATATTTGTGCTGACATCATCATACAACTTTAATGCTTTATCATATTCTTGCAGATTGAAAAACGCATTGGCAAGATACACCTTTGCAACGTTTCCGTTTTTTGTGCTGCCGTAATTATCAACAATCGCTTGCAACCCGGAAATATTTTTTTCAGGAATGCCGTTGATTGCTACTTGATACTGTCCGTTATCGTATAACGAAAAAACTTTTGCCAGTTCGGTTGTTGCCTTTTCGTTATTCGTGTGCGTGTTATTGAGATAGAACCAGCCCAGTGCGGCAAGAACCAATACAGCTCCGCCAATATTGGTGAGCATTTTTTTATTTGCTTCAAACCAACTGAGAGAGTTGTAGTAATTAGAAACAAGCGGGTCTTCTTTGATAACGCGTTGTGAGATTTGTTTTTGTTTACGAAGCATGGAGAAAATATTTAATGAGTATGTTGGTTGTGCGCTGGTCGGGAGTCGAACCCGAAACCTTCAGCTTCGGAGGCTGACGCTCTATCCAATTGAGCTACAAGCGCGAGTCATTTTCCCGACATGGTGCTTTTTTGTCGTGCGTAAATATAAGATTTTTTTAGTGATTTCCAAAACCTCTTTTTCATAAAAACTTTTTTTAAATTCATTCTACAGAAAAAACATAAAAAAAACCGTAACTACTCACCCAAAAAATTATGCTACATTCGCCGCGGCGAATCACAGATTTTTTTGACAGAAATTATTTTGATTGAGTAAAACATTAACCACAGATTACACAGAAAAAACACGGATTCACACAGAGAAGTTAAATAATGTAATCCGTGATTCGCCGCGGCGAATGTTTCCGTGTCATTGCCAAGGGCATCCCTTTGGACTGTGGTTTATGTTCAATGTGAATATAGAAAATTAGTAATTATTTAGCGTGGCAAATTATAAATTCGTTCGCCGCGGCGAATCACCCCCTCTTTGCTTCTCCCCCTTTCAGGGGGAGAAAATTCCCTCCCCTAAAAGGGGGGATAAAGGGCAATGCAGTCAGGTTAGCGAATAGTCACACTGAGCGACGTTCCGACAGTGCTTCGACTCATCCTAAAAAACAGGATTCGCTCAGCATGACTGTCGGAACGGAGTCGAAGTGTATCCTTAACCTGACAACATTGGGGATAAAGGGTGGGGTTGTTTTCGCTGAGCAATTACGAAAATTATTTGAAATCTGTATTACGCAGAGTAGTTACAAAAAATGATAGCAAATAATCGAGTATTATTGATCGGTATGGAAGGATATATTGTTGCGGTGTTAGAATTTTTTAATACACAAAATGCTTGAATCTTCTATTGAACTGTAGTACATTTACACTAACCTAATTCCACAAGTACTACCCATGTATGAAAATTAACAATCTTTTTGCCAATCGATCTGATAGTGCTTCGAATTTTGAAATACTGAAGCAACCTATCAATAGTTCGGATGACAATAAAAATAATGAAATAGACAGAGATCGATTTGAATCGGTTATGCTGAAAAGAGGTGTACCATCTCAGCTTATCGAAACTCTTTTCAATACAATGGATGTGAATGGTGATGGAAAGATCAGTAAAAACGATTTTCAGCGAGCATTACAAATGGATGCTCAAAGAATTCCGAAATCGGATCTTCCTGATTCTAACAATGCAAAATTTAAAGTACACAATACAGCTCTTGCCAACACATCGTACTTCCAAAACAACCGGCATCCTAACAATCCACAAATTACGTCCAAGACAATTGAAGAGTTGATAACAACTTTAGAAAAACAGGCAGGCACTTATAATAAGAGCGGTGTTCCCCATATTTCTGTAATTGGCGCAATTGTAAACGCGCTTGTCTAACACATTTCGAAAAAACTTTCCGTAATATTTTTCCAAAGGAACACAACAGGTTTTGTAACACTTAATTTAGCGGAGTGTTCATTCTTTATACATAAATTGATTTGAACCGACATCGCTATTTTTTTAACTCTTTCCTTTTTAGAGTGATTAGACATTCGTTTCACAAATTAACTTCAACTTGTCCGGCTCTGCAGGTTTCCCAAACCGAGTTACAAACCAAATTATCGGAATCAATATCCAAGGCACATCATGATTCCTGATATCGATATTTTTTGTAACGACGGTCCGCCCGCCTGTCTCCGTTAAAGTAATACGCTCGCACACCGTGAGTTCCTGATTAATATTATTGCCGATGCAATTCGAGTGTTGTATTTCCAGTAAGCGCCCCTCCTGAATGGCAGTTACCGTTGAGAGACACTGAATTTCCTTTCCACTCATTTTGTAGTGAGTTACGAATGGCTGCCCTAGAATAAATTTGCCCTTGGCTTCCATGGAAATCACCTTGTTATTCCAGAGCAGAAAA
>CAYHZL010000205.1:0-6035 GCA_964361075.1 uncultured Chitinophagaceae bacterium | reverse complement strand
GACAAACAAGAATGTTTGTCCTACCATACCTCTCTTAAGTTGACAGCATTGGGGACAAAGGGTGGGGTTATTTTCGCTGAGTAACTGATGTTACGCACGTTGGGAAAATGCCTAAAACATTAAGGTCGTCATGCCCGAATGCTTTAATCGGGCATCCATTATGTAGATTCCCGCTAAAAACATGTCCCGAAGGGATCCCTTTGGGACGGGAATGACGGTTGGTTTTTCATCTTTGCGTAACGTGAGTGAGTAATTACGATTCAGAAATAATTCAAATTTTCACATTCTTGATAAACGAACTCATGGCATCACTTTGTAAATAAGACTTTTTAAGGGACGACTCATTACAAATATTTTTTCAAAAAATTTCCGGTGTATGATTGAGTTTGCTTTGCCACGTCTTCCGGTGTACCGGTTGCAATAATTTTCCCGCCGTTATCGCCGCCGCCGGGACCAATATCAATAATCCAATCGGCGCATTTAATAACATCAAGATTGTGTTCGATAATAAGTACTGAATGTCCCGCTTCAATAAGAGCGGTAAAACATTTCAATAATTTAGCAATATCATCAAAATGCAAACCTGTTGTCGGCTCGTCAAAAATAAAGAGCGTGTGCCCATCATGCGTTTCCGTAAGATGCGCCGCAAGTTTAATGCGCTGTGCTTCGCCGCCGGAAAGCGTTGTCGCTGCTTGTCCCAAATGCAAATATCCAAGACCAACATCGCTTAAAATTTGTAACTTCTTCGCAACTTTTTTTCCATCCGCCGTTTTTTTGAAAAACGCAATCGCTTCATCAACAGTCATCGCAAGAATGTCGTCAACATTTTTTCCGTAGTAGCGAACATCGAGCGCTTCTTTTTTGTACCGCTTGCCGTGGCAGCTTTCGCACGTTAAATACAAATCGGTCATAAATTGC
Source organism: uncultured Chitinophagaceae bacterium (assembly GCA_964361075.1). GTDB lineage: Bacteria > Bacteroidota > Ignavibacteria > UBA10030 > UBA8401 > CAYHZL01. The sequence goes on along the minus strand of CAYHZL010000205.1, from coordinate 5,117 downwards.
ATTTCAATCTTCTGCAAGCCGTCTCCTTCGCACGTTTCGCATCTGCCGCCGGGAATATTGAACGAAAAATATCCGGGCTTGTAGCCGTGCAGTTTTGCGCCGGCGGTATTGGCAAGTAAGTCACGAATCAATTCGAACACTTTAATATACGTAATCGGATTTGAACGCGGCGTTCTACCGATTGGTGATTGATCAACAAGTTCGAGCGATTGAATATTTTCTATTCCTTCAATCGCATGCACGCCGCCAATCCGTCCGGTAAATCCATTCAGTCGTTTTTTTATTCCTTCCGCAAGCACATCATGCACAAGCGTACTTTTCCCCGAGCCGCTCACGCCGGTAACACACACCAGTATATGCAAAGGAATTTCAACATCAATGTTGCGCAGATTGTGTTGAAACGCATTGAACAATTTTAGCGACAGTTGATTTTTTTTTCTTCGCACTTTCGGCGTTGGAATGGCAAGTGCGCCGCTTAAATATTTTCCGGTGAGCGATGCAGGACTGCGCATTGCTTCTTCTGCTGTTCCTTGAAACGTAATTTCGCCGCCATGTTCTCCGGCTTGCGGTCCCATATCAATCAACATATCGGCAGCACGCATCATGTCGCTGTCGTGTTCAACAACAAGCACCGTATTACCGATATCGCGCAGACGTTTGAGAATTGCAATCAATCTATCGTTGTCCAACGGATGCAGACCTATACTCGGTTCATCCAAAACATAAATTGACCCGACAAGCGCAGAGCCGATTGAAGTGGCAAGATTGATGCGCTGCGATTCGCCGCCTGAAAGTGTATTCGAAAGCCGGTCGAGCGTAAGATACCCAAGCCCAACATCAACTAAGTAACGCAGACGTTTTTGAATTTCTTCTAAAATTCTTTTTGCGATACTCAATTCAAAATCTGTCCACGAAAGATTTTTAAAAAATTCGTCTGCTTGTTCAATCGTCATTGCAACCACTTCGCCGATGTGCTTGCCGCTGATTTTTACATTCAATGCTTCCGTTTTCAAACGGCTGCCGTTACAGACATCGCACTTCGTGTACCCGCGATACCTGCTTAACAGTACGCGATATTGAATTTTGTACGATTTGCGTTCAACCATTTTAAAAAACCCGTTGATGCCATCGAATGATTTTCCGTACCCGTTCATCACAATATCAAGCTGCTCGTCGGTTAAATCGCGGAACGGAACATTCAACGGAAGCTTTGTTTCGTACGCAATGCGTGCCATGTCGCGGTAATTCTCTAAAAATTTTGGCGTCGTCCACGGTTGAATTGCACCATCGCGTAAACTTTTTGTTGTATCCTGCACAACCAAATCCATATCAATACCAACCGACTTGCCAAATCCCTGACACTTCGGACACGCGCCGATCGGACTGTTGAATGAAAATAAATGCGGCTCTGGTTCTTCATACCGAATTCCATCAACAGCACATTCGTAATGTTGATTGAAGCGCCGCCATTCCTTTGTGCCGAGATTAAAAATAGTTGCGTAGCCATCGCCTTCCACAAATGCCGTTTGAATCGAATCCGCCAAACGATTCTGACTTTGTATTTCCTGTGTACGAAGAACAAAACGATCAACAAGAATATACACATCGCCTTTTTCATCCTTCTTCTTAAACGTGTGCGGCTCATTTAAATCAACCAACTCATCGTGCATAATTAACCGAAAGAAGCCGCGCTTCTTCAACGCATCACACTCTTCAGCAAATGAATGTCCTTCGTGCCGCCGCATCGGAAAGCAAATATAAAATTTTGAACCGTTCTCTTCTTCGTTCATTGCATCAACAACTGTCTGCACAGAATCACGCGTGATGAATCTGCCGCACACGCGGCAATATGTTTTACCGACACGCGCGAAGAGCAAACGCAAGTAGTCGTAAATTTCTGTCGTTGTTCCAACGGTTGAACGCGGATTGCGCGAATTTGTTTTTTGTTCGATGGCAATCGCGGGACTCATTCCCTGTATCGAATCAACATCCGGCTTATCCATTCGTTCCAAAAATTGCCGTGCATACGCGGAAAGACTTTCCACATAACGGCGCTGTCCTTCCGCATAAATTGTATCGAACGCCAGCGACGATTTTCCCGATCCACTGACGCCGGTGATGACAATAACTTTGTTGCGCGGAATTTCGATACTGATGTTTTTGAGATTATGAACTCGCGCACCTTTAATAATAAGCGGCGATTTTTTTGAAGAAGGCGGTTTGTGAAGTGCTGTTTTCGTCTGCGGCATGGATTTCATTTTTTCTTTCAAGATAAGATTTATTTTGAACTATAGAAAGAATGAGAGATACTTATCATTCCACAATGAACATTTTTTATATCTTAGATATGGAGATTTCTACCTAAATTTTTGCAACTACAATAAAAAAAGGATGCTAATTTTTATTCTACTGATTCTTTTTTTGGAAAAACGGAAAGGTTAATGAGGGGCAATATTACTTGGGGTATTCCAGCTTGTGATGTATATGAACTAATTATTGCTCTTGCATAAGGAAACAAAATTGCAGGAGCATTTACATTATATAGTTGTTTAAATAAGTCTTCTGATGCTTCTTTGTCAGCTTCAAAACCACCTTTGATGATAAGATTCAATTTGAAACCTTCATCTTCATTTTTAACTTTAATTCCAAGACTAATTTCTACAAAACGGTTATTATCTTTAAAAAAATTATTCCGCAGATCAATGGACAAATCATTTTTTAAGTTAGGATTTGCAAAATAACCATCCTTAATTTCCATTGAAAATTCAGACACTCTGTATCCAAGAAACTTAAATGATGATTTTTCCATTAAAGTCTATGCTACCAATGAATAAGTGTATGCAAATTCATTTTTTGAATTTGCCTCACTAAATACGATAGGTTTTTGAGGGGAATAATTACGATTTACAGTTTCATAAATAGTCTGACCACCAGATGAAATTTCCACCCTATAGTTTTCTGTCATTACTTTAATGTTTTCGTCTTCAGAAATGCTTTCAAATAATGCATTATACTCTTCAACTGACATTGATTTTACTGAAGATAAAATCTCTTCTAATATTATTTTTTTTTCTGCCATATTTATTTTCCTGACGCTATAAGTTCATTATCGGTAATAGCTATTAAATCTTTTACACAAATCTGTATTTGTGGATGTGAAATAACATAATTAAAGTAAGATTTTTTTGTTGCATCTACAAGGGCACGAACAACAATAAAAGATTGTTTTTTTTCTAATTCCTTAAATACTACACGGTCTTTAAAATGCTCTACTTTACGACCCGATTTAATATGTAAAGCAAATAATTCTTTTCTTAACTTATCAAAGAATGCTCTATCGTCACTATTATTAACACAATCGAAGTATTCATTAGTTTCAATTGTTGATTTAAAAACTGCCCATTCTGATTCTTTCTTGACAAATAAAACCCACTTTTTTGCTTCTTCAATACCATCAGACAGTGGCAACATTGTTCCAAAAAAATAAACCCCCGCACCAAACCATTGATGTTCATCTGAAAATTGATAGCCATTTCTTTGGATAGCATCAACATTTTTGTATGGCGTTCCGTGATAACCGATGCAGTTAAAATTCATAAATCTTATTCTTTTTTGTGTAAAGATAAAACAATTTAATGTAAAGAAACAATTTTTTATTTACGAACTGATGTTACGCACGTTGGGAAAATGCCTAAAACATTAAGGTCGTCATGCCCGAATGCTTTAATCGGGCATCCATTATGTAGATTCCCGCTAAAAACATGCGGGAATGACGGTTGGTTTTTCATCTTTGCGTAACGTGAGTTACGAATATCTATCAATAAATTAATTTTGGAGAGATGTGATATTTTGAGTTATACACTTCCCTAACGGCTTCCTTTCTTGCATCACTTCTCTAATTTAGCTATTTTGTTGCATAAAATTATGGATACATTAAATCTTAAAGGGCTTCCATTAGAACAATTGGAAGCTTTTATTGCTTCAATAGGTGAGCCTAAATATCGCGCACAGCAAATTTTTTCGTGGCTGTACCGGTACCGCGTCCGTTCCTTTGATGAAATGAATAATCTTTCTGTTGCATTGCGCACTCGCTTACAGGAAGTTGCGTTCATCGAACAGATTACCATTGCATCAAAACAAGTTTCGGCGATTGATGGAACGATAAAATTTCTTTTCGAACTTTCCGATGGCGCAAGAATTGAAACGGTTCTTATTCCGCCACGCGCCACGGCGGTTGATGCTGACGAACGTTTTACGATTTGCCTTTCTACGCAAGTCGGCTGTCCGCTTGACTGTGCCTTTTGTGCTACTGCTTCAATGGGCTTCACACGAAATTTAACCGTGAGCGAAATTATCAGCCAAATTTTTTCAGCACAAGCGGAAACAGATAAACCCATTACGAATGCTGTCTTTATGGGAATGGGTGAGCCGATGCTGAATTACGATAATGTGATGACAGCGGTTGATCTTATGTCTGCTGATTTCGGTTTGGGCATGAGCGCGCGGCGGATTACGATTTCAACAGCCGGCTATGCACAGCACATCAGACGCATGGCGGACGAAGGACGCAAACCGAAGCTTGCATTATCGCTTCACTCAATGAAATCTTCAACACGCACCGAACTGATGCCGATTACAAAAAAATTTGATGTACACGAACTGATGGACGCGCTGGAGTACTATCATAAAAAAACAAAGAAGGGCGTCATGCTGGAGTATATTCTTTTCGAAGGCGTGAATGATACCGATGCTGATATTGCTTTACTTGTAAAAGCTTCAAGGCGATTTGAGTGCCGTGTAAATCTCATTCCATTTCACGCAATCACGCCGCGCGGAGCGAACGTTCCGTTGCGCGGTGCATCAAAACAAGCAATAGAGATATTTGCCGGCAAATTACGTTCGGCAAATGTTCCTACATTTGTTCGGTACAGCGCCGGTGTTGATATTGATGCGGCGTGCGGACAGCTCGCAGTAAAAAATTTAGAAACAACAACTCAACATTCTTCACATATCATCTTTGAAAATAATTAGTTCTCGCTGAAAAACCAGCGAAACGAACAACCCTTCAAGGGTTTACTGATTGAAAGACTTAAAAAATTAAAAATATTTACATTTTG
>CAYHZL010000204.1:0-6042 GCA_964361075.1 uncultured Chitinophagaceae bacterium | reverse complement strand
TTAGTTCTCGCTGAAATACTCTTTGTGCGTCATTGCGAGGCGTTTTTTGCCGAAGCAATCTTTAAAATTTGAAGAAAAGATTGTGCCGAAGGCATTCCTTTGGAACTTCGCTCATAAAAAACACTCGCTCGCAATGACTTTTTCAGCGAGAACTATTTAAGTGATTTTGCACTAAATACTTTGTGTTCTTGGTGCCTTTGTGGTTAAATGTTTTTCAAAGTAAATACATGAGTGAGAATCAACCAGCGTTAATTTCAATTCAACATCTTCATAAAATTTATTCTATGGGTGATGTGGAAGTTCACGCATTGCGCGGCGTGTCGTTACAAATTTATCGCGGGGAATTTGTAGCAATCATGGGAGTGTCCGGTTCGGGTAAATCAACGTTGATGAATGTGCTTGGCTGCTTAGATGTGCCATCGAAAGGTGAATATCTTCTCGACGGCGTGAATGTAGGCAAACTGAATAAAGACGAGCTTGCAGCGATTCGAAATAAAAAAATCGGATTTGTGTTTCAGGGGTTCAATCTTCTTGCGCGTACCAGCGCATTTGAAAATGTTGAACTGCCGATGTTTTACAATAATTTTTCACATAGTGAACGAAAAGATCGCGCAATGGAAGCGCTCAAGATTGTTGGTTTAACAGACCGATGCCATCACATGCCTAATCAACTTTCCGGCGGACAGCAGCAGCGCGTAGCTATTGCACGTGCGCTGGTGAATCAACCCTCAATTATTCTTGCCGATGAACCAACGGGAAATCTCGACAGCCGGACAAGTGTTGAAGTCATGGAAATTTTTCAAACGTTGAACGAACAGGGAATTACCATTCTGCTTGTAACGCACGAGCATGACATTGCGGAATATTCAAAACGCAATATTATTTTTCGGGATGGAAAAATAAATAAAGATATTCTTGTGGAACGTCGCCGCGCGGCAAAAGAAGAATTACTCACCATGCCTCAGTTGATTGACACTGATGAAGAAGAGGAGATTGTTACGCAATGAGTCTATTGAATATTTTAAAAGTTGCCTTGCGTTCACTCGGACGAAACAAGCTTCGCTCATTTTTAACGATGCTCGGCATCATCATCGGTGTTGGCGCAGTGATTGCCATGATGGCTGTTGGGTATGGAGCGCAATATAATATTCAACAACAAATTGCAACGCTCGGCACAAATGTATTATTAATATTTCCCGGTTCAACAAATCAAGGCGGCGTACGCGGCGGAATGGGAAGTGTTTCGTCATTAACGCCGGAAGATTTGGATGCGATTAAATCGCAATGTCCTTCCGTGGCAATGGCATCTCCTGCAATTCGCGATGGCGCGCAAATAGTGTACGGCGAACAGAACTGGCGTACGGGAGTAATGGGCGCAACGTCAGAATATTTTTTGATTCGCAGTTGGCCTGTTTCCAGCGGACAATATTTTACTGATGCTGATGTGCGCAGTGCAACGAAGGTTTGCTTGATCGGACAAACAGTTGCAGAGAATTTATTTAAAGGTGAAGATCCGGTCGGGAAAGTTATTCGCATAAAAAAAATGCCGTTCAAAGTTGTCGGTGTGCTTGCACCAAAAGGACAATCGGCGCAGGGAACGGATCAAGATGATATTATTGTTGCGCCATACACCACTGTTCAGAAAAAAATGATGGGCGTTACTTTCCTCGGTGTTATTCTTGTATCGGCAGTGAGCGACGCCGCGATGGATGATGCACAAAACCAAATTACCGAACTTCTCCGTGTGCGGCATAAATTACAACAGTGGGTTGAAAATGATTTTACAATCCGCAGCCAAACAGAAATTGCCAACGCGGCACAATCAACAACGCAAGTGTTAACCATACTCCTTGCATCCATTGCATCTATTTCACTGCTTGTCGGCGGTATTGGAATTATGAACATCATGCTTGTGTCCGTTACCGAACGGACGCGCGAAATTGGTATTCGCATGTCTATCGGTGCGCGCGGGAAAGATATTCTGTTTCAATTTTTGATTGAAGCTGTTGTTCTCAGTGTACTCGGCGGTACTCTCGGTGTTATTATTGGTATCGCATCCTCTAATTTAATTTCTACGTTTGCAGGGTGGCCTACGCTTGTCTCTCCTTCTTCTGTCGGACTCGCCTTTCTTTTTTCCGCGGCTGTCGGAATATTCTTCGGTTTTTATCCGGCACGCAAAGCGGCAAATCTCAATCCGATTGATGCGCTGCGGTACGAATAACGAAAATTCAAAAAATCAAATTTTTACTTGTTGTTATTCAATGTGAATTTGTTTAGTTTTACAAAATTTTGATTTAAGATTTTTCCATCAATTATGGTGAATACCTATGCCTGCTACTGCAACCCGTTCGTGCTATTATATTCTTAATCCGGAAGCCGGAAAAGGAAGAGGAAGAAAAATCGAAAGTGAGCTTCTTCATCGTCTTAAACATTCACATGTTCAATTTGAATTTTCACGAACGAAAGAACCGTTGCACGCAACTGAGCTTGCTCGATCTGCAAGGGAATCGTTTGATGCCGTTGTTGCCGTTGGCGGTGATGGAACAGTGAATGAAGTTGCGGCAGGATTGGTTGGTGCGCGTGCGGCGTTGGGTGTGATTAGTATCGGTTCAGGAAATGATTTTGCGAAGATGGTGCATGTGCCGCATGAAATACCATCTGCGGTTTCTGCATTGCAGACAGATACCATTAAACAATTTGATGTTGGTGCAGCAGAACTCACATTTGCAAACGGCACAACGACCACAAAATATTTTTTCAATACATTGGGTGCCGGATTTGATGCTGCGGTTGCATATCAAGTAAAAAAAATTAATTGGTTGACAGGACTTCCATTGTATTCACTTGCATTGCTGCGAACTATTTTTTCTTATGTGCCTCATCAGTTTCAGATAGAGTCTGCCACCGTGCGCGAACAATCCGAATGTTTTCTCGTATGTATTGGAAATGGAAATTGGGAAGGCGGCGGGTTTGCATTAACACCACACGCCATTCCCGATGATAATAAATTTGAAGTATGTATCATTAAAGGAAAATCGCCGTTGCATGCTCTGAAAGTTGTTCCAAAAATATTTGCAGGAACTCATGGCAGTGCAAACAATGTACATCTGTTTGATACGGAAGAATTATCCATAGCATCATCCCAGCCCTTTCCTGTGCATGGCGATGGAGAAATATTCGGTTTGGATGTTACAACACTGCGTACAACGATCAAGGCAAAAAGTCTGAATGTTCTTGTGCCGCAATAAAAATTGTGCTCTGGATCGTTTGCCTTCCATATTGAAATTGTTATATTCTCGTACGCACAAACAAAGGTGAACGTATGGCTCCGAACTTACATAACGCCGATCATAATGATGCAATTCGTAATTATGTGATGCACCGCGATCATAATCGCTGCCAGTGGCCAGGGTGTGCCGACACACATAAGATCGACATTCTTTTTTTATTAGAAGCGGAAGATCATGAAGTTTCAAGTGAGCGGTTTTATCAAAACGGAATTATGCTCTGTGCAAAGCACATGGATATTGTGAACTTGCATGATAAGACATTTGGTCCCTTGGTCTATGATTTGATTCAACTCGTGGAGTTTGAATCTGATTTGAATGAAACTGAAAAAGTGTACAAAGATATTTTGAAGAGATAAGTTTGATATGAGTAAAAACATTGTTCTTGATTTATAGGATAATGTTCTTACTTTTGTGCAGAGAATATCACAAAGCTGCAAACAAACAGAGGAGGTTGTTATGCGTCCCCCACCCAAGATTTTACTTTTCATTAACTGTGTCTTATTCGTTTCTCTTGCTTCGGCTCAAGTTGTCATTAAAGATACGGTGGAGATAAAACCACGAATCCCATTCCACCCAAGTTTCATTGTGCCGAATCCGCCGCCAACTCCAAAACCAACGCCGAGAACAAAATTTTTAACGGCAAGCCATTGGGGTAGTATCGCAACTGTAGAGTTTGGTTTTATTAATGAAGTAAGTGACAATGTTCGTATGTACTTACAATATAATCTAACAATTGATGCATTTATAGAGAGATATTTTCAATTTTATCTGTATCCTCAGCAGATGGGTCCATACGTTTTTCATATTCAAACAATACCAGCCGGATCACAATTGACAATGCAGGGGAAGGTTAATGCCGATCCGTTCTACTCAACATATCCACCAGGTGAAGGCATGTACATGTATTGGGCAAATTATGGTGGAGGAGCAAGCAGTGTAAGCGTGAATGAAGCAGGGGATTCTGCATTGTTTGTTTACGACGTTCTGGCGGAACTTGAATATCATATTTACGGCACGGCGTTACTGTATGTTGTAGATGGCGAAAAGACTTTAAAAATACTCGAACACCAACCGTGGTCAATTTGGCCCACATTGCCGCCACAAAAAAAAGGTGAAAGCCGAGGTGCAGACCGTTCTGGATACAATCCCAAACGAGGTTTTACAATTAAGGTTTTGGATGGATCAAATCAACCCGTGAAAGCCGAGGAGGTTAAGATTTTTACTACATTCGAGCAAGGGAGTGGAGGGCATGGGCACACAAATGGTGACAAAGCATTGCCGCAGGACAAACAAGGGCTCTTTTATTGGAAGGAGAAAAACGGCAACCCGCTTTTTTTGAAGACCGATACGAACGGGGTAGTTGAGATAGATTCATTAGTTGCATCACAAGTTTCAGGAAAATATTTGGTGACCGCTTCTATTGTATCGGACACTACAATTAAGGATACAGTGAATCTCGAAGTGAAGGTACCCTCGCTCGTTAATTTTAGAGATATTATAGTTCTTGACGAGAGACCTTTTATTTTTGCTCAGAGTGGTACAGGGAACGCAAATCATCCGAGCAATACTTGGTGTGCTTCGGAAATGGGCAATAACTTGTTCACGGCAATTTTAGATTTTTACGTATGGACACAAACAGCAAAAGGAGGTGGGATTGCGATGTCCGTAAGTTTGAATGATATGAGCCTGCCTTGGGGTGGTTATTTTGATATCGCAGCAGGCTGGAATGTTGATCATCCAAGCCATTCGTTCCATCGTGTAGGGCTGAGTGTGGATATAAACAAGGGCAGTATGAATGCAGTACATTTGAAACAATTAACCGACAGTATGAAAAAATTCACTGGAATTCGCAATCGGGAAAAACCTCAAATTCATTACGGATTTAATGGAGGCAATTAAAATGAAAACGAAAGTGTTTGTGTCTACATTATTAAATATTGTATTGTTCACTTTTTCTTTTTCTCAGAGTCTACAATATCCAACTTTATGGAATGTTCAAACTCGTGCCAGCATCACCTACAATAACGATGAACGAATGTTCCACTATGCCTATATGTTAAAGAACGATCTTAAAAATACAGGTAGCATAGCTAAATTGGAAATTGACATTTCAAAAGCGTCAGCAACTCTTGAAATGGACACCATTGGACTACGATTTGAAGATGATGGATTTACAGAAGGTAGTTTCCGGCGTCATTTTCCATTATTAAAAGGGAGAATTATTCCAGTTGGTTTTTTAAAAACGCCAATTGGTAAATGGACCGGAGGACTTTCGAGTGATTTAACAGCTAGTTTTTTTACTCCTTATGGAGGATTGCTTCCAGGACAAAGTATGGGTGGTTTTGAGATAATGAGCAAAGGTTGTCCTTTGATCCGTCGTTGTATAATTTCACCAGATTTTGATTTTGATAGTCTGTTCTCGGAGGAACGATTTCCAAATGAGGAAGATATACCAAACACCGATTCTATTCAAAACGCTGGAAAATTCTATGATTGGACCATCGGTCCATCTGCCCCTCCAATAAATTTTATTGCAGCTATCTGGCTCGACACCCTCCTTTCCTACACCCGCCAATCCGTCGCACTTGGCTGGCTCAAAGACAAACGAGATGATGATAGCGATGACGACGAACAATCAAATGATGGTGTAAGTAAAAATCTTGAGAAGCGAATAGAGAAAGCCCGAAAAGAATTAGTGCAAGGAGATTCCGCGAAAGCACGGAAAGAACTTGAAAAATTCGTCAAGAAGGTA
>CAYHZL010000203.1:0-6100 GCA_964361075.1 uncultured Chitinophagaceae bacterium | reverse complement strand
TTGTTGATTCAACTAATCCCTCCGCCAAAAAGCCGGCGGACTTACAGCCTAACCCACTTTTTAAGTCCCGAAGAGATGACCTTGTCAGGGGAATCCTTGCTTTAAATCCCCCTTGAAAAGGGGGTGTCCCGATTTGTTTTTTAATCGGGACGGGGGATTCATTTTTAGTTTTTCTTGCATATCCATTATCGGTTTGCTAATTTGGTGTTGGAAATTATGAACATTGCATATCAACGTACGCACATTACTCCTTCACAACGTACTTCCGCAATATTTTGTAGGATGGTACGGCAATGAATATTCTTCACTTGCTTTCTCAATTTGAAGTAACCGGCGCCGAAACGTTTGCCGCGACACTCGCCAACGAACAAATTCTCCACGGACATTCTGTAACAATTGTTTCGGATACATTCCATACACCTACGACTGCAACTATTATTTCGCTTCCTCTGGGAAAAAGAGATTTTTTGCAGCGAATCGCCAATGTACGCGCACTTTCCGCAATTATTGCTGAACGAAAAATTGATGTGGTGCATGCCCACTCACGTGCTGCAAGCTGGATCGGATTTTACGCAACACGCACCGGAGTGGTACCGTTGATTTCAACCGTGCATGGAAGGCAGCATGTTCATTTCTCATCAAAGTTGTATTCTGTCTATGGTGAAAAAATAGTTGCGGTCTGCGAATCTATCCGCGAGCATCTTATTGATGAATTGCATATCAACGAAAACAAAATTTCCATTATACGCAATGGAATTGATTTGCAACGGTGGAACGCCGTACAACATACATCGGGCGGAAGAAAAATTATTGCAATTGTCGGCAGGCTTTCCGGACCCAAAGGAATAGTTGCACAACAGATTATTCAACATGTTGCACCATCACTGTTAAAAAAATTTCCTGAACTCGAAGTTCAAATCGTTGGCGGTGAAAAAGGTTCTGAACTTGTGTTGCGTGCAATTCAAAAAGTAAATGCAGAAATACACTCCGAAAGAATTTTCTATAAAGGATTTGTTCACACTATTGAAGATGTCTATTCTTCATCAACAGTTGTTATTGGTTCGGGCAGAGTTGCAATGGAAGCAATGGTGTGCGGCGCATCTGTCATTGCCATCGGTGAATCGAATTATGTCGGAGTTGTGAATGAAGAAAATTTAATGTCAGCGCTCCATACGAATTTTGGTGATGCGGGAGTGCATGCTGAATTTAACAACGAACAATGCACGCGCGACATTATTCAATTGATAGAACAAGGGAAGCAAACGGAGTGGGGAAAGAATGTTATAGAAAAAAATTTTAATATTGCGCAAAAAGTTAGTGAAATGTATCGTGTCTATGCCGAAGCACGTTCAATCAAACTTGGCATCAAAGAAATTCCAATTCTCATGTATCATCGAGTTACCGGTGGGAAGCCGGAAGGAACGAAGCATGGCATTTATGTTACCGCAAAAGAATTTGATCGACAATTGAAAGTTCTTCTCAGAAAAAATTTTACCACGCTTACTTTTTTTGATATACAAAAAATTATCGAAGGAAAGCTGCCGCTGCCTCGCAAACCAATTATGCTGACATTTGACGATGGCTATGAAGATAATTATGAATACGCGTTTCCGCTTTTTAAAAAATACAATATGTTCGGCGTTATATTTTTATTAGGTGATACTACCATTACAACAAACGAGTGGGATATACGAAAAGGTGAACCGGCAGCAAAACTTCTTTCCGATTCGCACATTGCCGAGATGAAGGAATACGGAATTGAATTTGGCGGACATTCAATGCGCCACAAAAAACTTTCACATATTGCTTTGGATGAAGCGGCACAAGAAATTGTTGAATGTAAAAAAGCAATTGAACAACGCATCGGCTCACCGATTATTTCGTTTGCATATCCGTACGGCGCAGTAAACGAAGAAGTGAAAAGCATTACACAACGAGCCGGATTTCTTTTCGGCATTGCCACAGATTCAGGAAGAAAAAATTTCTGGAGCGATCTGTTTGAAATTCGCCGTGTCTTTATTTTTCCAAACACATCACGTTTTGCTTTCTGGAAAAAAACATCCGGCTGGTATCATTCCTATAAAAAAGTACACTAGTGCCAGTTCAAATAAATAAAGTTGTGATTCTAAATTTTTTTACGTCACACTACTAACTGACCCCACCCTAACCCTCCCCTTGCAGGGGAGGGAAATATTCCTCTCCCCCTGCAAGGGGGAGATTGAGAGGGGGTTACAAAAAAACACTACATAGATTTTTAGAAATGGCACTAACTATGTTTATTGATTCGCACACGCATTTATTCTATCCCGATTTTCAAAACGATATTCAAGAAGTTATTCAACGTGCCAATGATGTTGGTGTTACGAAATTTATTGTGCCGGGCACAAACCTTGACACAAGCAAACAAGCAATTGAGCTGGCAGAAAAACAGAACGGTGTTTTTGCGTGTGTCGGTTTTCATCCGCTTGATACGATGCAAGCAAGCGATGTCTTGCTTCAGGAAATTGAGCGATTGAGTCTGCATCCGAAAGTTGTTGCAATAGGAGAAATCGGATTGGATTACTTTTATGACAGCGCGCCGCGCGATGTGCAGAGCGATCTTTTTGCTGCTCAAATCGATATTGCTGTGCGAAGAAATTTACCGATTGTTGTGCATACACGCGATTCAATGTTGGATGCAATTACAATTGTTGAAAAAAAAGTAGCCGAGCATCCGACATGGAAACAAAATAATTTGAGAGGTGTGTTTCATTGTTTTTCCGGCACTGCAGAAGAAGCAGAACGTTTATTTGCATTACAATTTCTTGTTTCGTTTCCCGGTATCGTTACATTTAAAAAATCTACCTCGCCGGAATTATTACAACGTATTGGTATTTCAAAAATTATGGTAGAGACCGACTCACCGTACCTCACTCCTGCGCCGTACCGCGGTAAACGAAACGAGTCATCACACATTCCGCTCATTGCCCAAAAAATTGCCGAAATATGCGATACTACCATTGAACATGTTGCGTCAACAACGACCGCTAATGCTTGTCGGTTATTTCAATTGCCATCACAGCAATGAAAAATAAAATCAGTTCATATTTTAATCTCAACGATTTTCCTCAGTTACTTTTTCGGTATCCGCGTTTGTTGTGGGGAATGATTTTCATCAATCAAATTACCGTGTTAAGAAATTGGTATGTCCGCCGCGGATTGAAGAAAGTGATGAAACAATTTTCAACTTCATTCACGATGTTCGATGCCGGTTCGGGAATGGGAGATTTTATTTTCCTTCAATCACAGAAAAATAAAAATTGCACCTTTATTGGAATTGATTCGTCGCCGGCTAACATTTCTTTGAGCGATAAATTTATAGAAGCAACACATCAAACCAATACTTCATTCACGTGCGGCGATTTGCAAACGATTGAATTCCCGGCAAATGTGAATGTGCTTCTCTGCAATACCGTGTTGCAATATATACCGAACGATGCAACAGTGCTGCAAAAGTTTTATTCTGCTCTCGCTCCGAATGGAAAATTAGTGATCTATGTGCCGGTTAATTATCACCGGAAATTGTTACTCTACAAAGCATTACTCAGCAAACCAAATTTTAATTACGATACATCTGTTGGACGCGCGCACACATATACATCAGAAACAATAAAAGACAAAATACTTTCCGCAGGATTTACTATTGACGAAGTACAATTCTCGTACGGAAAGTATGGTGCAATTGCGTACGAAATATTTTCTATTTTCCAATGGCTGCTTCGTGTAATCCCATTTTATCTTCTTCCAATAGTGATCATAGTCTATTCAGTTTTTATTTTTCCAACTACTCTTGTTCTTATGGCAATTGATTATTGCTCAAATAATAACGAGGGTAACGGCTGTCTTATCATTGCTTCAAAAAAATAATGAAGACGATTATGCAAAAAAATATTTTGTATGTGTTGCTGTTCAGCGTACATATTTCTCTCTTCGCCAAAAATGAAAATGAGAATATGGTGCAATCAAAAATTTTGCAGTTGCAAGATAGCCGTACATTTGACGAAGTATTTTTTCGAAATACATTGGCGATATCGAATGAGAAGATAAAGAATAAAGCGCTCGTTGCTCTGGGTAATATTCAAGATTCATCGGCGTTACACATTATCTATCCGTTGTGTAAAGATAGTGTTCCATCGGTACGACATTCAGCATTGTTTGCTATCGGACAAATTGGGAATAGCAACAGCACTCAATTTTTATTGTCGTTGCTTAGTTCTGAAAAAGATAGTGCTTGCTTTGCTGAATTAGCGCGCTCGATTGCCCGATGTGGAACTGTTGCCGATGCACACGCACTCATAACATCGCCAATTGCCAAGGAAGCGCGATTCGAAAATACTTTTGTTGAAGCCATTGCACGTTTTGCAAATCGAAAAATTTCCGATTCAATAATTGTTTCGTATCTGCAACCGTACCTACAAAAAGAAAGCACGCTCGAATGGACAACGTACGCAGCGATGCGCAGTAATAATGTTTCGTTCATTAAAAAAAATGAAGTGCAGTTGCTTGTTAATCTAACGCATTCAAATTCCAACGTGCGCATGTGGACAGCGGCGATGCTTAGCAAAACGCGAGATACTTCTGCGCAAAAATTTCTGATTGAAACTGCGACACGCGATATTGATTGGCGCGTCCGTGTCAATGCCATTCGGTCGCTATCAAATTATTCAACGCTTCTTTCGTATCAGACTGTTATAACGCTTTGTAACGATAAAAATGATCATGTTGCTACTACAGCAATAACATCACTTCCCACTCTTTTAAAAAATGAGAATACCAACATTGATAGCATTGCAACACAATTGATTTCTCAATGCAGTTTATTTTCACCACAACGTCGGGCTGAATTATTTATCTCGATTGCAAAACTGACGAAGGAAAAATATCTTCAGTATTTTATTCTGGAAAAGAATGGAAAGGATGTTGTAGCGCATTCAAAAATTATTACTGCGCTGGGATATACATATTCAAGTGCTGCGTTGAAGATAATCCAAAGTGAATTGCAAAACAAATCGAGCGTTATTGTAATCGCAGCTATTGATGCGTACAGAGAAATTACTCGTCAACAAGATTCTGTTCGTCAAACTCAATATTGCAACGATATTGCCAAACTATTTAAAAGGAAGGATGCAGGAATTTCATATTCTATTGCGGTGGCATTTCAAGATACAATGCTTTCGAAGGAGATTAGACGGAAATATGTACCACAATTAGTTTCAGCGTATTGCTCGATGGATTCTCATGCGGACGGGGAAGCAATGGTTGAATTAATTAATGTATTTGAGCAGTTGCACGATTTCTCTGCAATTGCTGTTGTATCAAAAACAATTCAGGATAGAGATAAAACGGTTGCATTGGCTGCGAGAGACTTCATTTATTCAATGACAGGAGTATCTCCCACAGATGTTTATGCAGCGAAGTTTGAAAAATTTTACAACGATAAAGATTTTATTTTGTTGAAAAAATATTCTGGTGCGCGCATACAAACATCATGTGGAGTAATTACCATCGCGTTCAGAAAAGATGAAGCGCCGTTCACTGTTTTGAATTTTATTCTTCTCTCGGAAAAACATTTTTTTGATAATATTTCATTTCATCGGGTCGTGAGTAATTTTGTTATTCAGGGAGGTGACCCGCTTGGCAATGGCTCCGGCGGACCGGATTATGCTATACGGACAGAGATACATCCGGCGTTACCATTTACACGCGGTGCGGTAGGAATGGCAAGTGCGGGGCGCGACACCGAAGGGAGCCAATTTTTCATTACACATTGCCCGACACCACATCTTGACGGACGGTATTCAGTTTTTGCTTATACAAAAGATTTTGAGGTTGTTGATACAATTCAGATGGGGGATATGATTCATTCTATTCAGCTTTTAGGTGAATGAAGTTATTGCTCAGTAATAATACACTATAAGCTATCTCAAAAACACCTGACTAACGTCATCGCGAGGATCCGCCGCAGGCGGAGATGTGGCGATCTTGTTCTCCTTATAAAAAAATAAGGTAATTACTCAGCGTATTTTTTGTCCCGAAAGTCCGAAGTCCCGAAGGGATGCCT
>CAYHZL010000202.1:0-6123 GCA_964361075.1 uncultured Chitinophagaceae bacterium | reverse complement strand
TTATCAATTACCAGTGAACAGTGAACTGTCTCTGAAAGTATATGATCTTCTCGGACGCGAAGTAACAACACTTGAGGAGGGAATGAAAGAAGCGGGATACCATCAGAAAGAATGGAATGCTTTGGGCGTGGCAAGCGGCGTGTACATTTATCAATTAACAACAAGTAGCGAACAGGGAAAGAAAGAATATTTCAGAAAGAAAATGATAGTTGTAAAATAGTATTGTTGAGTTTCGATACTAGCGCAAGCCTCGTTCACTATAACGGGGCTTTTTTATTCTTCGAAATTCAAGTATATTCCTTCCAGTGAGCGAAGCCATCACTTCGTGATCGGTAACCGATCTGGCGAAGCCATCCCTTTGGGACATTCGGGATAAAAAACTATCATCAATAACCTAATAACTATAAAATTTTTATGATTCTGTCCGATAAAAAAATTCTTGAGGAAATGAAACGCGGCACTATCTTAGTGAAGCCGTTTAATCGCAAATATCTCGGTTCAAACAGTTATGATGTGCATCTCTGCAAATATTTTGCAATGTACGAAGATGAAATTCTCGATGCGAAGATACACAACAAAGTGCGACATTTTGAAATTCCAAAGGATGGAATCATACTCGTGCCGAGCAAATTGTATCTCGGTGTTACGGAAGAATACACCGAAACGCATGCACATGTTCCGTTTCTTGAAGGCAAAAGTTCTATCGGCAGATTAGGAATTGATATTCACGCAACAGCCGGAAAAGGCGATGTTGGTTTCTGCAATACGTGGACGCTCGAAATATCCGTGCGTCAGCCGGTGCGTGTCTATGCCGGCATGCCGATTGGTCAATTAATTTATTTTGTTGTCGAAGGTGAAGTTGAAACGCTCTACAATAAAAAGAAAAATGCAAAGTACAACGGACGCACAATTAAACCGGTGGAAAGCATGATGTGGAAAAATTTTAAGAAATAAAAACGAACCACAGATTTTCACTGAAGAAGCACAGAAAATTCACAGGTTAAATTTTATCCGTGAATTTCTGTCTTTTCCGTGGTGAATGTTTTTATTTTTTGCCTCTCTCCTCTTTTTACGTTACTTTGCTTCACAAAATATTCTTTAAGAGACAATAACATTTTCTCCGCGTCTTAGTGACCCGGCGTTATTATTACTATAGGAGTCAATATGAAAATCACACGAATCTTTTTTCCTTTTTTCTTTTTCCTTTTTACTTTTCATTTTGCACTGTCACAAACCAAACGTCCGTTGCAGCTTGAAGATATGTTCAACATTCAGCGCGTAAGTGAACCGCAACTTTCACCGGATGGAAAAACAGTTGCGTATGTTGTCGGTGTGGTGGATAAAGCGGCAAATAAAACGAACACTGATATTTGGCTCGTACCAAGTTCCGGTGGAGAAGCAAAGCAACTGACAAATTCACCGAAGCATGATCGCCACCCGCGCTGGTCACCCGATGGAACACAAATTTTGTTTGAATCGAACCGCGACGGCAGTGTTCAAATGTATGTATTGAATGTAGCAACCGGCGAGACGAAACAACTCACCACTATTTCCACTGAAGCAAGCGGTGCAATCTGGTCGCCGGATGGAAAAAAAATCGGATTTGTTTCAACTGTCTATCCGGAATTTTCCGATAGACCGTTTGCAATAGCCGACTCGCTCAACAAAGCAAAACAAGAAGCACGCGACAAGAGCAAAGTGCAAGCCCGCATTCTTACAAAACTTCTTTACCGCCATTGGACAAGTTGGGTAGATGATAAGCGACAGCACATTTTTGTTATCAATGCAGATGGAACAAATCCGCGCAATGTTACTCCCGGCGACCGTGATGCCGTGCCGACATCATCAACATTTTCTACCGGCGATGATTTTTCTTTTTCTCCAGATGGAAAAGAAATTGCGTACACAGCAACGCCAATTCCTGTTCACGAAGAATCGTGGAGTACGAACCACGATATTTATACTGTCAATCTTGAAACCGGAGAACGAAAACAAATTACAACAAATATGGCGGCAGATGTTTTTCCGCAATACTCGCCGAATGGAAAATTTATCGCGTACCGCGCACAAGCACGCGCAGGATTTGAAGCTGATCGCTGGCAATTGATGTTGTATGATCGCGCAATGAGCGCTTCTGGTGCCACTGGAAAAACAAAAAGCATCACTCCTAATTTTGATACCAATGTTGACGGATTCGTCTGGGCGAGCGACAGCAAAACTCTGTACATATCCGCAGAAGAAAAAGCAAACACTCCGCTCTGGTCCATTAGTATAGATGGAACAATTAAAAAAGTGTACGACAACGCAGTAAACCACGATACCAACATTTCATCGGATGGGAAATTACTTCTCTTTTCTCATCAAACAATGTCGCGTCCGGTTGAACTCTACACAGCAACAAGCGATGGTAAAAATGCAAAACAACTTACGCATGTGAACGATGAAATGTTTTCTCACATCGAATTCAGCGAACCGGAATATGTCTGGTTCAAAGGCGCAAAAAATGATTCGGTTCAAATGTGGATTGTGAAGCCGCCGTTCTTTTACGGAAAGAAAAAATATCCGCTTGTCTATTGGGTGCATGGCGGACCGCAAGGTGCATTTGGAAATTCATGGTCGTATCGCTGGAATCAACAATTGTGGGCGGCACAAGGATACGTGCTCGCGTTGCCGAATCCGCGCGGCTCAACAGGATTTGGTCAGCAGTTTACCGATGAAATTTCAAAAGACTGGGGCGGCAAAGTTTTTACTGATGTGATGAATGGTCTCGCGTACATGGAAAAAATTCCATATATCGATACAACAAAAATGGCGGCGGCTGGTGCAAGCTACGGCGGCTACATGATGAACTGGCTGAACGGACACACGAATAAATTTAAGGCGATCATCAATCATGATGGTGTGTATAATTTTTATTCGATGTACGGCGTAACGGAAGAAACATGGTTTGATGAATGGGAACATGGCATTCCGTGGGAAGCGCCGGACTTTGATAAATTTTCGCCGCACAAATTCGCGCAGAATTTTAAAACGCCAACGCTCATCATTCATAACGAACTGGATTTTCGCGTGCCGGTCGGAGAAGGATTCCAACTGTTCACAACACTACAGCGAAAAGGTATTCCGTCAAAAATGCTCTACTTCCCGGATGAAGGGCATTGGGTGTTGAAGCCGTTGAATTCTGAGTTGTGGCATACTACAGTGTTTGAGTGGCTCGCTGACTATTTAAAAAAATAATTATGAAGGATGAAGTATGAATTATGAAAGGTTCATCCTTCATAGTTCATCCTTCATATTTTTTCGATGACAACATTTTTATCAAAACTACAAACTGTACAACAAAACTCTGATTCCCTTCTCTGCGTTGGTCTCGATACCGACATAAAAAAAATTCCTGTGCATCTTCAATCGAAGAAGAACGGTGTATTGGAATTCAATAAACAGATTATCGAAGCAACAAAAGATTTTGCGTGTTCGTACAAAATCAATTTTGCATTCTATGAAGCGTTGGGAAAAGATGGCTGGACAATTATCGAAAAAACACGCGCCCTGATTCCATCGAACATTATTACCATTGCTGATGCAAAGCGCGGCGACATTGGCAATTCATCATCGTATTATGCAAATGCCATTTTGAATGAAATGGAATTTGATTCTATCACTGTTGCGCCGTATATGGGAAAAGATTCTGTTGCACCGTTTCTTTTTTCCGAAGAGAAAGGTGCCTTTTTGCTTGCACTGACTTCCAATGAAGGCGCAAAAAATTTTCAATATCTTAAAGTTGGTGCGCGAAGAGTATTTGAAGAAGTTATCCGCATATCTTTAAAATGGAATACGAAAAAAAATCTTGGCTTTGTTGTCGGCGCAACAAAAGCACAGGACATGAAATCTGTGCGCAAACTCGCGCCGAATGTTCCATTGCTTATCCCCGGAATCGGTGCGCAAGGCGGCGATTTAAAAAATACTATTCAATATGGCTGCGATAAGAATGGATTTAATGCAATCATCAATGCGAGCAGAAGTATTTTGTATGCATCAAACGGAAATGATTTTGCCGAAGCGGCGCGACGAGAAGCCGAAAAATTACGCAACGAAATAAATATCTACCGAAAAAAATTTTTCAAATAACACTTTCTAGACTTTTGAAACTTTCGGAAGTTAAATAGTATGGGGCTTACAGAAGATAAACTTCGCCACATCTGGAGCAATACATATTTCAACACAGATGCACTAACAACAACGGATGGGCGCACAGTTATTATTCACGATGTCGGCACATTGAATCGCGAGAGCGGTCCCGATTTTCGCAACGCTGTTATCGAAATTGGAAGCGTAACGTACCGCGGCGATGTGGAATTTCACCGCACGGCAGTTGATTGGGAAATACATGCACACGATAACGATCCGAAATACAATTCAGTTGTTTTGCATGTTGTGTTGAAGAAGAATGCAAGTGTGCCGCGCACGCACAGTGAAAGCGGGAGAGACATACCGACACTTGTGCTTGAATCGTTTTTGTTTTCTCCTCTCGAAAAAATTTCCGACCACATTACCCGCGATGAAGTATCATCACGCGCTTCGGCTATTCCGTGTTTTCAAAACAATGATCATGTTACGATTGCAATGTTGAATGAATGGATCGGACGATTGTATGTTGAGCGTGTGAAAGAAAAATCCGAGAAAATGTTTGCAAGAGTATGCGAAGTATTGATCGAACAAAATTCCGGTGTTGCAGAGCAATCGATTTCTTACAACGAATTCCCGGAACATGTGGACGAGATTCCTTTACCCAACACTGAAATTGAACAACATCTATTCAAACGTGTGTTGGCGTGGGAACAAGTGCTGTATGAGCAGATGATGGACGGGCTTGGGTATTCAAAAAACAGAGAGCAGTTTGTTACACTCGCGCAAACAGTATCATTGCAAAAATTGCGTCAACACAAACAAGCAGAATATTCTTCGCAAGAATTGCAGGCGTTGCTGTTCACAGTTTCCGGATTACTTCCTTCGATTGATGAAGTGAATGATCAAGAATCAAAAGTGCAGATTCATCAATTACACACAGCAATAAAAAATATTTCAACAGTATCATTTCCATCATTTCATCGCGCAGAATGGAATTTTTCTCCCACGCGTCCGGCAAACTTCCCGACAATTCGAATAGCGGCGGCAAGCAGGTTGCTGCATAAAATTTTATATGCGCAGCTTTTTAAGCAACTCATTACATGTATCAACGGAAAATATTCTTCTCCTTCAGATAAAATTGAAAGTTTGTTACACATTCTTGAACTTGACGGCGATGTATTTTGGAATTATCATTATACATTGAGCGAAGCAACGCATCGCAAACATTCTCTTCTTGGCGATGCACGCAAGTATGATCTGCTTGTCAATACGGTAATACCGATTGCAGTTTTATATGCTCGCATCTTTGGTGTTCGCGAAGTGCATGAACACGGTCTGAACATTGCAAGGGAACTACCGTTGCTTGAGACAAATTCAATTCTTGTTACAATGGAAAAACAATTACTGAAAGGAAAAATGAAAATGCAATTCGCGTTTCAGCAGCAAGGAGTATTACATTTATATAAACGGTATTGTGTTGTAGAGCGGTGCAATGAATGTTTGTTGAAGAAATAATTCCTCCGAAGGAGTCCCTTCGGGACAAGTTTAAATTAAATTTTCACATACTCTATGAATTGGCAACTACAAATTGAAAATGAACTTCGCCGTGTTCAGCCGAATAAAAATCCGGGGCGTACACGCACCATCGCGCGCCGAGCGGCGGGAGTTGCGTTGCAACAATTTTATTCCACTGACTTTGCAAATTTTTTTGTGGTAATTCAGCGAGCGGCGCAGGATAAAAATATTCCGGAACCGGTGCGACAAGCTGCAATTCGATTGGAAGCTCGCATTGATGAAAACTTTAAATCACCGAGTGTTGATCCGATTGGTGATGCGATGCTCATCGTGGAATTTGTAAAAAAAAAGGTAACTCCTCAGCGCAATATAGACGCAGATTTTTGTAATAAAAAATAATCTTTAACCACACAGCGTAATTGTTTATTCAAAAAATCCCTCCGCCAAAAAGCCGGCGGACTTACAGCCTAACCCCCTTTT
>CAYHZL010000201.1:0-6153 GCA_964361075.1 uncultured Chitinophagaceae bacterium | reverse complement strand
GGACTTCGGTCGCTTCGCTCCCTCGCAATGACGACGATGTTTTTAGAGATGCCCTCAAATTAAAGATTTTCTTCCAACCGCAGTTCTTTCTTCCTGTTTAATTCCCATTCTTTTGCAATCACAATAATACTTCCAGCGGCGGGAATCGCAATAAGCAAGCCGATGAATCCGAGAAAATAACCGAACAGAAAAATTGAAAGAATTAATACAACAGGATGTAAACCGATTTTCTTGCCGATGATGCGCGGCGATAGGACGTAATTTTCAATGACGTGCAGCGTTGCAAGTCCGATGGAGACCGTAATAACATGCAGCAATGTCGGCTCCGGACTTAATGATGAAACAACTGCAGAAAGGCAAAGCATAATGATAAATCCGAAGTACGGTATAAAAAATAACACACCGGAAACTATTCCAAGCACCATCGGATACTGAACGCCAATTGACCAGAATAAAATTGTAACGGCGATTGCATCAAATAAAGAAATGATGATTGTGCCGCGAATGTATCTCCCCAATACATCATCAATGCGCGTGAAGTACAACACAGACTGTTCCCGCTTTGCGCGAGGAACGAGCATTTTAATACGATGCTTGACGAGCGGAAAATCTTTTAAAATGTAAAATGTAAGAAATGGAATGATGACAATATTTACTATTCCGGTAATCAGCGCATTCAATCCGCTAATTAAATTGAATGCACCTTGAAAAAGTTCTTTCATTACATCTTCAATACGCGGTGCAATGGTGTGTGTAAGGAATGACTGAAGCTGGTTTGTAGAAATTCCATACTTGTTTAGTGTCGGAATAAAATTTCCTTGAAGAACCCATTGTGTGAATTGGTTGGACATTGTATTGACCGCAGACAAGACTCCATCAAATTGTATAAATGTTGCCGGCAGCAATACCATCAATAGCACTATGATACCGGCAATAAAGCAGAGAATAATAAATAATGTAGAAGTCCAACGTGGTACACCCCAATCCTCTATTTTGGAAACGACCGGGTGGAGAATATACGAAAGCAGCATCGACACAATAAACGGTGCAAGTACACCCTGTACTGTATTGAAAAACCAAAATACAAACAGCATTACAGCAAGCCACATAATATTTTTTGCCACAACATACGTGCGTAACGGATACAATAAAAATATTATTGAGGCGATGGTGAGAAACGGCGTGATGAGAGTCTGCATTGTATAGAGCAACAACATTAATAACACTACTCCGCCAATAATAATAACCACTTCAAGTGTTGAAGCTTGTGGTTCTTCGGACTGTGTTACTTTTTTGATATCATCTTTTTTTGTGCGCGGCATTGTTTCTTTCGAATAAAAGTATCTACTCAGCAAAAACAACCCCACCCTTTATCCCTCCCCTTTTAGGGGAGGGAATTTTCTCCCCCTGAAAGGGGGAGAAGCAAAGAGGGGGTGATTCGCCGCGGCGAACGAATTTATAATTTGCCACGCTGAGTAGTTGCGAATAAAAAATAATAACAGCTAATTTAAAATTGTTCACTGTTAATTGTTCACTGTTAATTGGTAATTGTTAATTGTTCACTGTTAATTGGTAATTGATTCACATACCCGTATGCCCAAACCCGCCGGCGCCGCGTGTTGTTTCGTTTAATAATTCAACTTCACTCCAATCCACACGCTCATACTTTGCAATAACCATCTGCGCGATCCGATCTCCGCGATTTACCACAAATGGTGTTTTTCCAAAGTTTGTGAGAATTACTTTTATCTCACCACGATAGTCGGAATCAATAGTGCCGGGAGAATTGAGAATGCCAACGCTCTTTTTGATTGCCAAGCCGCTGCGAGGACGAACTTGCGCTTCATAACCGACAGGCAATTCAATTGCGAATCCTGTTGGCACAAGCACTGTCTCACCCGGCTGTATAACGATTTCGGTCTCAACAGCAGCGCACAAATCCATGCCGGCAGAACCATGTGTAGCATAGCATGGAACTGTAATATCTGAAAATTGATTGGTAATTCTGGAAATTCTAACAGGAAACGTAGTCACAATAATCCTTTCGTAAGTAGTCGTCCCTTAAAAAGTCTTATTTACAAAGCGATGCCATGAGTTTGTTTATCAAGAATGTGAAAATTTGAATTATTTCTGAATCATTTTATTACACTCATGGCATCACTCGCACTTTTTAAGGCTCAACTAAGTAATGCATCCAAGATACACAATGGGGAAAGCAAGTGCAAACTATCACGAAGTGATGACCTATTTATTAAAAATAGCTCATTTTCAGTAATTTTTACCAATCAGCCAAAAAAAAATGATGAACGGCTTTGTGGATTATTAAATTTTTGGAAAAAACCTGCGAAAATGACGCCTATTCAAGAAAGCCGAGCCATCGGTAATTCTTTCTGTTGACTTCCTTAATCAATTTTTGTTAATTATTTAAAGGGCATCTCTAAAAACCTAAAAAAATTGTCATTGCGAGCCGTTCTTTGGCGAAGCAATCTCGTTTTTTCTTTTTAATTGAAAGATTGCTTCGGTCGCTTCGCTCCCTCGCAATGACGACGATGTTTTTAGAGATGCCCTAAAGAACTTCTCACTAACTAACCAACGTTTACATGTCCAATTTCGATTTCGAAAATTTTGACGACGATTTTGAAAGCAATTCCTCGCCACGTAAAAACCGTCGCGAAGATGAAATTGAGCGGTACAAAGAGCTTCTAAAAAAAGGAAGCAGCAGTATCACTAACGTTGAGGCGTTGGAAGAAATCGTCAATTACTATTTTGAAAAGGAAAAATTTGAAGAAGCGTTACACTTCGCCAATCAATTTGTAAAATTTGCGCCCTATAGTGCCGATGCGTGGATGTGTAAAGGGATGATTTTAAATAATATGAACCAGTATGATGAGGCATTGCAGTGCTACGATCAAGCTTTGGCACTCAACCCAATGGATGGCGATTTGTATATCAATCGTGGCATCACGCTTGATAATGCTAATCGTAACGAAGAAGCTCTGGAAAATTTCAACAAAGCAATTGAGTTGCAACCCGGCAATCACGAAGCATTATTCAATAAAGCGATTACTTTGGAAAAGATTGAGCGGCACGACGAAGCATTTGAAATTCTTGTGTTCCTCAACAAAGAAGATAGCAGCAATAAAGATGTCTGGTTTGAACTCGGCTTTTGTTACGATTTAATGGATAAGCTGGAAAATTCATTAAAAGCGTACGATATGCACATCAACTTAGACCCGTACAATATCAATGCATGGTATAATCGCGGCATTGTGTTGGCGCGGATGGGCGAATTTGAAAAAAGTATTGATAGCTACGATATGGCTATCGCGATTAAAGAAGAATTTCCTACGGCATGGTACAATAAAGGCAACTCGTACGCAACGCTTGGTCAATTGGAAAAAGCAATCGAATGCTACAAACAAGCATTGCAGTACGATCCGAAAGATGTTCCGGCGTGGCACAACTTAGGCAATGCGTACGAAGAAATTAACAACTATACCGAAGCAATTGTTTGCTTTACAAAAGCAATTAAAATTGACAGCGCGCATTACGAATCGTACTTCGGACGAGGCAGTTGTTACGATGCGATGGAGAATTACAAGAAAGCGCTGCAAGATTACAATCGCGCATTGGAAATTTGCCGCGAGTATCCAGAGTTGTGGTACGCAAAAGCTGATGTGGAATACAATCTGGGAAAATACAAAGAAAGTTTGCTCAGTTACAAAATGGTAATCCAACTTGCGCCAACAAACTACGAAGCATGGTACGATTTCGGCGATACGCTTTTCGAACTTGGCTATAATAAAGAAGCATTGAAAGCTCTTAATAAAAGCATCGAACTGAACTCAACGTATGCCGATTCATTGTACAGCCGTGCAAAAGTATTGTTCGTAATGAAAAAAATGGCTGATGCCGTCGAATCTTTGAAAACTGCATTTGCATTGAATAATGATCTTCGCAAACAGTTTGATGAAGAATTCTTCGGAGCAAAATCTATAAAGGAATTCGAATCGCTGTTTCAACAATAATGCAAGAAAAGGATGTTACCCTGCAAACCTAATCTTGCCTGATTAAGATTAGGTTTTTTTATTTCAGAAAAGTACTACACTTTAAAAAATGTCAAAAATCAATCTCGGAATAATCGGACATCATGTAAGTCATACGCTTTCACCTCGCATCCAAACGGAAGCGATACAAGCGCATCAACTTCCCTACACTTATGGCGTGTTGGATGTTTCTGCTGAAATGCTTCCTGCTCTGTTGCGCTCGTTGAACGCGTGCAACTTTCGAGGAGTGAATGTTACTATTCCGTACAAACAGGCAGTTATTCCGTTGCTCGATCATCTCAGCGAGGAGGCGCGTGCAATTGGCGCGGTCAATACTATTGTAAATGAAAATGGAAAGTTACATGGTTATAATACCGATGTATTTGGAATTCAGAAATCGTTAGAGCCATTCGCTGATGAGTTGCATAATACAACAGTAACTGTGCTTGGCGCCGGTGGAGCCGCACGCGCAGTACTGTACTCCCTTACTCACAATTTCTCTCCGTCAAAAATATTTTTATATAACCGTTCGGTACAGAAAGCGAAAGAGTTAACGAATGAATTTCAAAAAAAAATCCCACACGTACGCTTCGCCCTCATCGAAACGGAAGAAGTATTGCGTTCAGCGCTCAAGCAATCACTGTTGATAGTGAATACCACTTCTGTTGGAATGAAACCACACACCGGTGCAATGCCAATCCCTTCACCCTATTCGCTATCAAATAACCAAATAATTTTCGATATTATTTACAACCCGGTTGAAACGGAATTGCTGCGACACGCTGCCTCTGTGCATGCACGAACTATCAACGGTGTAGAAATGTTAGTACATCAAGGAGCGCGGTCATTTGAACTGTGGACTAAAAAACCATTCCCAATTGAACGGGCTCGCACTGCTCTTATTGAAGAATTACACAAGCAAAAATAATTATGTCCACTCCGAACGACAAACAAAAAGAAATTAGTGATTTGCTTCGTTCAGCCGATAAAACAATTAAGGATGGGAAATTGGATGCGGCGTTACAAGCAATCAACAAAGTGTTTGAGTTAGACCAACGCAACGTGTACGCACGAGCATATCAGGAACGCATTCTTTCGCTCAAAGAAGCGGAGGTACAAGAAAAATCTCGTGCGCAAAAAATTAGTTACGAAGCGCCACCCGACATTGAAACCAAACCGGTTCAACAAGCAGCACCGCAGTTCTCATCGGCACACACGACAACTATCAAACGCTCTCCCGCCGCTCTTGAAGCATATACAACATTACTCACAGAAATTTGGGCGGATGGCGCTGTCGCTCCGGAAGAACACACGCGCATCAATTCGATGCGCGAAACATTTGCAATCACTACTGAAGAACACCGATTTATTGAACAAAGTGTTCGCCTCGAAACATACTTGAACGCAATTCGCTCCGCGTATCAAAAAGGTATTACACATTTTGATGACTTACGGAAACGCTTTAATTTTTCGGAACATGAACATCTCGCTATTGAAGGAAAAGTAAATCAATTATTGCAATCTCTGCAATCCAAAGGCACAGTGCTGCTTATTGATGATGAAGAACCGTTTTTACAAACGATTCAACAAATTTTACTTGATAGCGGCTACACCTGTGTAACGTGCACTAACGGTGAAGATGCATTTGAAATACTGTATGCGCGCATGCCTGATGTTGTCTTGTGCGATATAAATTTTATGAAACCACACATGAGCGGTTTCGCTTTCTATGAAAAATTTCGTTCCGTTGATGCGTTCAATAATATTCCTTTCATTTTCCTCAGCGGATTAGACCAGGAAGTGTTAATTCGCACCGGCTTAAAAATGGGCGCCGATGATTATATTACCAAACCTATTGAACCGGAGCTTCTTCTTGCTGTGCTTGAAGGTAAGCTAAAACGCTACCGCGAAATTCAGCGCAAGACAAAAAAATAAATTGTTGCAAGATAAAACCTTCCAGACGTTGTACTACCCGGAAGGTTTTTTTATGTTGTACCGCCGTAACTCCTCACCGTGACTTTTGTCCCGAAGGCACAAAGTGCTCCTTCGGAGGATGTTCCAAGTGAATGGCGTTGCCACCTTCGGCATAATTTCAGTATTTCCAAAG
>CAYHZL010000200.1:0-6240 GCA_964361075.1 uncultured Chitinophagaceae bacterium | reverse complement strand
ATGTTCGCCGCGGCGAACATGACGAAGATACCCCGCTGCTTGCGGCGGGGAGTTTTATTGTTACCGGAAAAACCAGTAACTGTAAACTGTTTGAAACGTTATTGTATCGGGTCGTGCAGGAGAAACACTATAATCAATTAAATAAGGACTTGTAACTTTCACTTTTATTCTTTTGCTGTACGATTTTGTTGTAGTTACAGCAATGGTGCTTGGAGGAGTAACACTTAAATATTCTACTTCTACAGTACTTCTGTAATCAACTCCTTGCAGCGTATCTACTTTTACATAATTATGAAAATCATCAACATCGTCGAACAAGGCAATTGATGATTCGCCGGCATCGGGACCAAACGAAGCGGCGGCTGTTAATTGTGTACTGCTGGTGATGGTTGTATCAACTGTTTTTTCATCAAACGCAAGAGCACTTGTTTGTTCAATCATTGATGTTCCCAGCGATGTTGCAACGATGCGGTACTCTGACATATCCTTTGAAAAACCAATATCAAGTGTCGTGGTGTTCACAGAAAGAATTAATCTTCCCATCAACATCAACGCCATAATTGTTAGCAGTGTTTGTCCTAATCCCATAAGTACTCCACACGACAAGAACCAAATTTAACTATAGGGCATCTCTAAAAACTTGTTACGAAACCTTCAAGGTTTTTTTGTTTTTGCGATGTACCATAAAATTTTAACATCACAAAATTTGGTCAAGTTAAACCTTGAAGGTTTTTAGAGATGTCCTATACGAAAATGGTGAACAAATAAAGAAAATGCTGTGGCGAAAAGCACGAATACTACTTTACGTGCAAAGTGCAAATTTTATGCCGCGTGTATCTATGCAAAATTTTAGTGTGCAGACGAATGAGGGCTTTCAGACATTTGCAATTTCTACAAATGCTTATTCGTCTTCAACAGTGTTCGCGATAACTTCTTCAAGCGATGCATTGCCTTCTTTCATGCGTTCCATGCCGGAACGACGCAGCGTCCACATTCCATCTTTGGCGGCTTGTTCACGAATTGCATTCTCATCAACTTTTTCGCCGGCGTTCAGTACAATATCTTTAATCGCTTTGGTAAAATATAATGCTTCATGAATTGCAGCTCTTCCTTTATAACCACCGCCGCACTTATCGCAGCCAACCGCTCGATAAAAAGTGTGCTGCTTCATATCTTCTTCGGTAAATCCGAATTTCAGTAATGTCGGTTTTTCATTTTCTTCAATCGGCTGCTTACAAATTTTACACAACGTACGAATTAAACGCTGCGCTACAATAATGTTAATTGCATACGCGATCAAGAATGGTTCAATGCCCATTTTATATAAACGTGCTACCGCACTTGGCGCATCGTTGGTATGAAGCGTTGAGAACACTAAATGACCTGTGTTTGCAAGTTTGATAGCAGTTTCTGCCGTTACTTTATCACGCATTTCGCCAACGAGAACAATATCAGGATCGTGGCGCAAAATACCACGAATAGATTGTTCGAAAGTCATCTTCGGACCAATTTTTAATTGACGAGCACCTTTGATGATATACTCAACCGGTTCTTCTATTGTTAATACGTTTACTGTCGGATCAATAACTTGATACAATGCTGCGATTAACGTTGTTGATTTACCGGAACCGGTTGGACCGGTAAGAATAATAATGCCTTGTGGTTTATTAATTGCTTTGTAGAATAAATCTTTCGCCGGACCTTGCAAGCCAAGTTTACTTAAATCAGTAATTACTTTACGATCGTCGAGCACACGAATGACACAACTCTCATATTTATTTTTAAATTCGGTGGTAACAATCGGCATAATAGAAACACGAAAACGCAACTGATGCCCGTCGATCACGCGCTGAATAAAACCATCTTGCGTTGCCTCACGTTCGAAGCGGTCAACATTTTTTGTTCTGTCTTTAATAACCGCCATCACGGCTTCCGGCATTGTATTTTCCTGACAGTGCCAAAGTTTTAAATTGCCGTCCACACGAAACATGAAATTCGTTTTGTTTCCTTCCGCCGCGACAATATGAATATCACTCACGCCCTGACGCACGGCTTCAACAATACAACCTTCCATCAAATTTGCGAGCGCGCTCTTATTAATTTCTGCCTGTAACGCCTCTTCATCAACACTGGAATCTTCTTCGTTGGTGTCAATATTCACCCCCGAATCTTCGAGCTGTTTGAGAAATTCGTTCTGCGGCGGTATCACCTGCTCGAGAAGATTTTGTAATTCTTTTAAGCGGACATACGTTACTTCATATTTTTTAACGGCAAAGTTTCTTGCAACAATTGGGATATTTCTATCGGTAGGATCGGTGCACACAATAATTAATTTGTCGGATTGTTTCTCGTCAAATTTCAGCGGAAGTATTTTTGTTTGAATCAACAATTCGCGCATTGGCTCCGGCAACGCATCAACAAATTTTCGAATGAATTCGATGCGCGGTTTATCAATAACTTCATCGGCTAAATAAATTTCTCTGAACGCATACAAATTTGACACTTCACGAAATACTGCATCATGATCCGCTTTAAATTCCGAGACAAGAATTTGTCCGAGATTTCTCCGGTCTTTCTTTGCAGCTTCTGATTCTTTTACACGCAGCGATTTCTCAAGCGTTTCGTAATCAATAATACCTTTCTTTAAAAGCGTATAACCGATCTTATCAGTGATATCTATATCAGCCATAATATTTCTTTCAGTACAAGAACACTAAAAATTCAAGAAGTGCATCCATCCACCTTTCGGCGGTTTTGGTTTGATGGTCGCTGTTTCAGAAGACACAAGCGTCAACGCTGTCAGCACAACCATGATGATCATCGAGATCACGAGTTGAATCATATCAATCGCGTTGCGCATTCTGTACCCTGTTTCTTTTTCATAATACTCTGCAAGTTGCAATGCGGTTGTTTTCACATTGCCGGTTTCGGCGCCGGAATGAAATCGAGAAATTGCAGTGCGTGTAAATACACCGGTTGCCTCAAATGCTTCGGTAATGCCTGCGCCCTTATCTACCATTAATGGCAGCGCAATATTTTTTATTTGGTGTTCCATATATTTATTACCGCACGCTTCAGATGCCATACGTATCACTTCGATATTTTCTCCTGAGCCGCTGTACAACGCATAAAATACACGGCAAAATATTTCGATACTTGTCTTATGGAGAAGATCGCCCATCGCAGGAATTTTCCATAAATTTTTATCGAGCAAGAATCTGCCGCGTTCCGTCGAAATAAATCGTATAAAAGCAACTACCGGAATGACAAATGCAAGCGTAAGCCAAATAATATTGCCGGTGATAAACGCGCTCAACTCCAATGTTGCCGCAGTCATCGGAGGTAATTCGATTTTAAATTTTTGAAATAAGCTTGCCGTTGCAGGAAAGATGTAGGCAACGTAATATCCAACCGCAAAGAATAATATAAAAAGTGTTACGATTGGCATAATCAACGCACTCTTTAAATCTTTTTTGAATGTTGCATTCCGTTCCAAAAATTTTGCCGTGCTTTCATAAATCTCTGCCATGTTACCGCTCTTCGAAGCAAGTCCTAACATGTGTGCACAAAATTTTCCTAACTCTTTTTCATGCTTAATAAAAGCCTTCTCACTATCCTTGCCTTGTTTCAATTCCTGATTAATATCGCGAATACACTCTCGCAAAGTTTTATTTTGAATATCGTTGATAAGCATTGCCATCATATCGTTGAACGGCAGTTTCTGTTTAATTAAATCTGCGCTGACACGAACAAATGATACCACTTCCACTTCTGGAACTGTACCGACTTTATCAAATAATTTTTTTCTCACATAGACGACTGTGTACCCCATCTTTGAAAGCGCATCAATTACTTCTTGCTTCGTGAACGCTTTCTGTTCACCATCAAGCGGTTTTTCTTCACCCTTTTTTACGCGGTACAAAAATGTTCCTCGTGCGTGCACTGAGGACAATTTAAACTTGCGTTCGCGCGCCATTTGTGCTGCACGTTCTTTGGCAGCTTTCAAAGACTCGGCGTTAATAACACCCTGCACAGGTTTTCCGCCTAGTGAAACTCCGTCAATTTTAAACTCTGGCATAATAGTAAGGCTACATGAAAAAAAGATGAAGACTACTTCTACTGTGTGTATAAGAAAAGATACAACTGAAGGGGGGAAAAATCAACCAGTAATAATTTATTGAGACTTCTGACAATCATAAAAACATCAGCATTGTGCATCTTTTCTGCCATCAATAATAAATGTGAATCGCATGTTTGGCATACACATCTTTCTTTTACTTTTGTGCAACATTAGGCAGTGTATATATTTTTGTAATCTTCCAACGATTGTAATGTTTCCATCCGCTGTAGTCGTCATACACCCAAGAAAGACATGTCGCTTCAGCAGTTATCGTTACTTGCCGTTTATCTTGATAGAGTAAATTACCGCTTTGATATGTGTCGGTTCCATAATATCCGGTTGCGGTGATGCGTGCGGTAGTAGAACTTAATGCAGTTACCGTTACATCAAGTGTTCCATTCGCAAAACTCTTTCCCACAAAATGAAACCAGGAGCCATAGTAACTAGATGCATTAAAGGTATTCCACCAATAACTTGCGGGCCACCATTGCGAAATATCATTTATTTCATAATAAATTCCACTCATCGCAATTTGTTCTGCTTGGTTTTGTACGGCTTGATTTCGAGCAACGCTATCCATCGCCTCATTTGATGTTTTAAATGCAAGCATATAGAACCCCATAATAATATATAGTCCGGAAATAAAAACTATCTTAGATGTTCCCATAGCAACCTTCTTTCACAACTGAAGATTTGGCGGGACAATCAGTCGTTCCCAAAAAGCTTTCTCGTATTCTTGCTGCTCTACATCGTTAGTCAGCGCATAACCGGACACCATAGAAAATTGCACATACACTGATCTAATATTTGCAAGAGTACCTGTTACAACTCCACTCGCATCGTAATAGAGAAAAGTTAATGAATCTATATCTCGTGCAACTTCAGATACTGATCCGTTTATTGAGCGGTACAGAATTCGATGTTCAGGAACAGTGCCTGCTGCAGCACTAAGATAATAACGAACTGTTTCTGTAACAGAATTATTATCCACATCGCCTAAAAATTGAATCTCAGTTGGAAGAGCAGTTTGCATGGTCGTTGATGGAGTTGCATTATATCCTGCCAAAATTAAATCGGATAAAAAAACTTGTGAAGGTACAGTTAAGTTTTGTTTAACCATGAGTCTTTGAGTTTTCTGATACAATGCATTGTGCATACTAAGATTTAAACTCAACATTATTAGTACAATTGCTCCTCGAATCACCATCGAGCCAAGTATGTCAAGTATTGTTGCCATTCGATTAGTAAGAAAATATTTTACTGAACGTGGTTCCGTTTGGTAAATACTGCGATTGTATCACTCTGATATTCACACGTTTTATAGTTTGTCTCGAAGAAGTTGAAACATCAGGCGAAGATTTTGTTACATAATATACTGTAACAGTCAATTGGTATCCGGACATTGTAGTTGAATTTGCATTTCTAATGTACCCATTATAATCATCAATATCGTTGTAACTAGTTGTAGATTTATATGGTACCTGATCTGGCCAAGGACTTATCAAATTTCTTTCTGCTGTTGAAGGTCCAAGTGTTACATCAAACTGATTTGTATAATAGTACGTGTTCGGATCACTTCCTATATTGCCATCAAATTTTTTTGTAGAAATTTCACTCATAAGTGTACTTGCCAAACCCGTTGCAGTCTCAAGAGCTTCATCTTCATAATAAGCCTGGTCATAATCTCCAATCATTATGTATGCATTTATTACAGCAACCGTCAACAGAACAAAAAAACCTGCTGTTAATATTGTTTGTCCCATTTAGATTAATCATTTTTCCTACACATTGACT
Source organism: uncultured Chitinophagaceae bacterium (assembly GCA_964361075.1). GTDB lineage: Bacteria > Bacteroidota > Ignavibacteria > UBA10030 > UBA8401 > CAYHZL01. Next base: position 326 of record CAYHZL010000200.1, on the reverse strand, counting down.
TTAATAGTTCGCTTCACATAATAAGCTAAAAATCCAGCACCAAAAATGCAAGAAAAGAATAATTATATGTGGCAAAGCCATCCCTTCGGGAGTTTCTACTCTTTGATTTTTAGCACAATTACTAGAAGGAAGTAAAAAAAAGAATGTGTGAGGGGTGAAAAAGAATGTATGTTAATTTGTAACTCCTCAGCGTATTTTTTGTGCGTATGCATGCTTCGCATAATTTCAGTATTTCCAAAAAAAAAACTAATCCCCCGTCCCGATTAAAAAACAAATCGGGACACCCCCTTTTCAAGGGGGATTTCCTCGCTCTTATTCCCCCTTGA
>CAYHZL010000199.1:0-6251 GCA_964361075.1 uncultured Chitinophagaceae bacterium | reverse complement strand
AAGGGGGTGTCCCGATTCGTTTTTTAATCGGGACGGGGGATTTTTTGAATCAACATTAACATAGTTTCTGAGTAGTTACATTTATTTCCAGACAATTACCTCAACAATAGCATCTTCTTCGTCTGCACAAAATCTTTTGAGAACAGCCGGAAGAAGTAGACGCCGCTGCCTACTTGCTGATTCAAATTATTTCTTCCCTCCCATTTCACTTCATAATACCCGGCTTGTGTCTCCTGATTATCTACGAGACGAATAACTTCTTGCCCCAAAATATTGTAAATAACCAAATTGACTTTCGATTGCTTTGGCAATTGATATTCAATCGTTGTAGACGGATTAAACGGATTCGGATAATTTTGCGAGAGAGCAAACTCTTCAGGAATCTTTGTTCGCCAATTAAACTCTATCTTCTTCATTCCTTTACTGAGTAGATTCCCTTCTCCATCAAATATTTGTGTTTCAAGATATATTGATTCATCAACTAATTTTGTTTTTGCAGTGTACAATATTTTTATTGCATCACCCGTACATAATTTTTCTGTAAATGATTTGTCTAACGACGCCACTGCAAAAGAAACACTACCTTTTTCTTTGTCCTGATAATTAAGGATGAATTTTGGATCTGGGAAATTAAGAACCAACGAATCAATCGATATTTTCTCCGGATTGTAGTGAATCGTCATTCCAACTGTATAGACTTGTTTTGACTGGTTAATCCGCAGAGCAAAAAACTTTGATTCCTTAGGTTTCAATACCGGCTCTTCAACAAAAGAGGTGATTGAATCTATACCTGTTTCTTCTGTTGATTGATTTTTAGCCAAGAAATTAGCACTCGTATTCGTTACCGACCAATTCCACATTCGAGCAAATGCAAAATAATCCTCAAAATTTATTTGCTTGTCGTAGCTAGGAATTAGATTCGGTGGAATGCCGTTCGTGGGTCCAATATCAGCGACATTATAATTATTTTCTCTCCATGCCTTACTAAAGGTTGTCAGATCTGTTGCATCAATCTTTCCATTATCATTGTAATCTGCAACAAGTGGATTCCTTAAAGTCTTAAAAATAATATTCGTATCAACGTTTCCAACCATATCTTTTGCCCGCACATAATAATAATAATCCGTATTGGGCTGCTGATCACGTAATGTATCGCGTGTTGCCTGTGTTGAATCTGCTGGCACATACTGTTGTGCAAAATTAATCGGCTGTTGAGAACGGTACACATAATAGGTGATCGGTTTCGAAGTATCTTTTGCAGCTTTCCAATATAAAATAGAACTGCCAACTTTATATGCACTTGCACTTTTCGCGGAATCAATTCCCACAAATCGTGGTGCAAGATTATCTAATAAAAATTTCGACGTCGAATCCGATACTCCAATTCCGGAATATCCTATCGGTACAATCCGAATTTTTGCATCAACGGTTTCGAGTTTGTAATCGTTATTGCTGTTCCATGTAAGAGTGTCTCTATTATTTTTGATATAACCATTTGTTAATCCGACTACAGAACGTGCAGTATCATACTGTGCGTTATTATTTACACTATAGAGGATAATAAGTTGAACAGAGTCCCGCACATCTCTCTTCACTTCGAACGGTATTTTTATCAATCCAGTATTACGGAATTTTGTGCTTGCTTGCGTAATCACTGCTGTGGCTTTCATTTGCGGAACAGCACTCACTTCAACTGTATTTGTATCTACGTTGCCAACATTATCAACTGCGTGAACCACAAAATAATATTTCTTAAAGTTTTCAAGATTTTTGATTGTAATAGTTGTTCCTGAAATTGTTGTATCTGAGGAATTGAAATTGAATGCGCTTCCTTCTGTTCGCTTAAAAACTTTGTATATAATCGGAGTTGACAAGTCTATTGCGGCACTCCAATTTATTGTTACACGGTTTGTATCACCAGTCGCAGATGTTGCGCCTACAAATATTGGCGCACGATTATCAACGGTAAAATTATTTGTCTTTTTATTGTTCCCTTCTCCACCACGCCCGAACGGTTTTATTCTAAATTGAACAGTTCCTGATTCGATGAGATCATTAATTGCTGCTTTGGCAGATTGCAACACGAACCTTGATGATTTTGCATTTGTGGGGATAACCTCTGGATTAGTGGAAGGCGCTGAAATAATAAACTCTTCCCCACTGTTCCAAACAAGTGTATCGTTCAATAACTGTGAAGTAATATTGCTGATCTTTCCACTCACCTTATCCGTGGTTCGCCACGTTATTCCACCATCAACGGAATATTCAGGGACGAGAGAAACACTGTCTTGCGATACAGTTGAAAGTGTGAACGGCACTTTCACTTTACCGCGCTGTGTTCCGGATGGTGTAACAACTGTTACAATAGAGGGAACTGCTTTCGGTGTTGCATTCACTTCTACTGTGTTGGTGTCAATATTGCCAACATTATCAACTGCTCGAACAACACAATAATATTTCTTAAAGTTTTCAAGATTTTTGATTGTAAGAGTTGTTCCAGAAATTGAGGTATCTGGGGAATTGAAATTATATAAACTTCCTTCTGTGCGCTTAAAAACTTTGTATGAAATCGGAGTTGATAAATCTGTTGCAGCAATCCAATTTATTGTTATCCGGTTTGTATCTCCAATCGCTGATGTTGCTCCGGCAAATTGCGGCGCTTTATTATCCACCTTAAAGAGTAACGTGAACAACGAATCTCCTCTTCCGCCCAAACCGACAGGAACAATTCGTATGTTCACACCTGCTTCTTCTTTGTCCGCTAAACTCACAGAGGTATTCCAGAAGATCGTATCGGTGAGAGAAGATGTAAGCGTATTTATTTTCCCGCTGATGTTCGCCGCTTGTTGATATGTTTTTCCGCTGTCAACTGAAAAGTAGCAGAACATTCCCGTTGTATCTCCAGGAGCAATAGTTACTGTGAATATAATCGGCACGACGGCTTTGTATGTAACATTTCCCTTACTCAAAACTACGGATGTAACCCGCGGTAATTGTCGCTTCGTAGTAATTTGTAATGATTGACTTTGCGGACTTTCTACACTAACGCTGTTCAACGCAGATACTTTGTAATAATATGTTGAAAGCTGTGTGAGTGTACTGTCTTTATATGAAGATGTAACGCTTGTGCCAACAGCAGAATATGTTGTTCCATTATCACTGCGATATATTTTATAGAGCGCCGGAGTTCCGCCGCCGCTGCTCCATATCAATGTTGCGTGAATATCTGCAACAGTCGAAAACGATAAACCATTCGGTGTTGCAGGATTGGCAACAACGGAAATCGCAAAACTCAAATCGCCAATTATTGAATTACTTCCAACACCTGCAATACGATAAAAATATTTAGATGATGGAGTAAGTGTGCTATCGATAAAAGTTGACATCGTGTCAAATTTGATCAATGTAAGATTTGTGCTGTCGGCACCGCGATAGAGTTTGTAACTTACTACACCAGACAATGTATTCCACGACAATGTAACACGATCTGTATTTATTGCAGTTGCAAAAAGCGACGTTGCCGGAATCTTCGGTGTAACACTTACTTCATTGCTAAATTGGCTCTCATTGTCTGCGCTGTTCAGTGTTGTTATACGAAAGTAGTACGTCGTGCCGTTCGTCAGTCCAGCAATTGTTTTCGTTGTGTCATTGAGATTGCCTGCACTTGTTGAGTCGGTCAGTGTCGATGCTGGTGACGATGTGCCGCGGTAAATGCGGTAACGTTTTAAATCTGTGTCAGCAACCCTGTTCCACTTCAAAGAGACCTGCCCGTTGCCGGCGGTGGCCGTGAGATTTTGAGGAGCGGCGGGTGGTAAGTCTATCGGTGTTGCGTTAACTTGATTCGAATAACCGCTTTCGTTGTAATTACTATCGATTGCTGTGATACGAAAATAATATGTTGTGCCAGGCAATAAGCCAGTAATAATCTTCGATGTATCGTTGATGCCCGTCGTAAAATCAATTGGAGTCGTCGGATTTAAAACCGTTCCACCATAAATTAGATATCGAAAGAAATCTGCTTCGGCGTTTTTACTCCACTTCAATGTTACTTGACGGTCTCCAGCAGTCGCGGTTAGACCTTGAGGAGCAGTCGGTATAATCTTGTCTGGTGATAGTGCATTTACTTCGTTACTTGAAGTGCTCACATTCCCACTTCCATCTCTTGCAAATACTTTGTAATAAAATCGCCCATAGCTTGGTGTTATATCAGCATAACTTGTTATATTACCGATTATCGCTATTTTCTTGCCGGTTGTATCTGTTATCGTCGCTGTTGAACGATATATTAAATGATTTGCAACATCCGAACTTATTGATGCTGTCCAGGCTAAATCTATCCGTTTATCAATCACTGGTGATGGCAATGCGACAAGTGATGTAGGTGGATTAGGTACAATTTTGTCTGGTGAAACTGCACTTGTTTCATTACTTAGGCTACTTACGTTTCCAGAACTATCCCTTGCTACTAATCTGTAATAAAATGTTCCATAAGTTGATGTTACATCTGCATAATTTGTATTTGTTGCTAAAATTGCAATTCTCTTTCCAGTCGTATCTGTAAATGATACTGTATCACGATACACCAAATAATTTTTCACATCTAAGCTACTTGATGCAGTCCATAATAAATCAATCCGTTTATCAATCGTTGATGATGCAGTTGCCGAAAGTGAAGTGGGTGGATTTGGTATGGTTGCATCCCTTGGCATTGCGCTTACTTCATTTGAATAGTTACTTTCTCTAAAATTGCTATCTATCGCAGTTACACGAAAATAATATCCTACAGCTGCGGTTAAATTAGTTACAGTTTTTGATGTATCCACTATACTATTTGTTGAATCAACTGCTGTGATAGCATGTGGGACCGTCTCAGCATAAATGCGGTAACGAAGGATATTAGATTCTCTATTCTTGCGCCAAATTAATTGTGCCTGATTAACACCTGCAGTTACTCCTAGCCTCCGAGGTGGTAAAATACTTGGTGGATTAGTATCATACCTATACACAAACACTCCTCTATATGTACTTGTAGAGACATTACCTGAATTATCTCTTGTTTTAATTAATAAATAGTAAGTAAAGCCTGAAGTTAAGCTACTGCTCACTACGTAACTTGAATCAGTTTGAAAGGTTCCTGAGACGACAGGGTCAGCATTTGGAGAAGTACCAAAATATACATAGTAGCCAGCTACACCAGAACTGTTGTCTGCTGCACCAGTCCACTTAAAATATGGAGTTTGAAAGTTATAGCGATTTCCAGATGTCAATGGCATAACATATTCTGTCGAAGTTGAAGGCACGACAATAAGTTTACCAGAAATCTGTCCTTGACAAACGCTACTACAATAAAACGTGTACTCACCATATGGGTAGCCTTGGAATTGAATTTGTCCAGTTTGACCCATATTCACCTGCTTATACAAACCAAAATCAGGGAAAAAAAGACTGTAATTATCATCCACTGAAGTAAAGCTAATATCAATAACATTACCTTCGTTAACAATAATTATAGAGGGAGTATACCAGCCTCCTTCACCTTTGAGGTTAAAATGACGAAAACTGTTAACAACTACCGTTGGAACTGCTATGTCTTCTGAAATAGGTGTTGCGCCAAGCTCAGGAACTGTCACTGGTTCAGACAAAACCACTCGTATTCCACCTTGCACAGTGGGAAGAGCTACAGGATTATTTGGTCTGAAGCCATCGGTTGAAACTCTAAGCTTGCTATATCCCTCGGTGAAGGTAGGATTGGTTGGCGGGGTTGTATCTAATTGAGCAAAAATTTGTGTATTCCAGCCTATTAAAATAGCAAGCAGAAAAATAATGGAGAGGTATTTTGTCGCCTCTTTCAAAATATGTTTTATACTTGTAGCCAAATTTTTCAGCAGCCTATTTGAAAATAAAATTGATATTCATGTAAAGAAGGAGAATGGGTTGGCGTCGGGTTCGTATTTACTCTTGCGCCCACGCTCCGCGTGCGCGTGTAAAAGTCATCCTGCGGATGCAGGATGACTAAGTGGTTAATTTCATAAATACAGTGACGTATAATATGCTTGACAACTACCGCACCTCAATCAATCCGTTCACAAAACTGCCTTTATTCAAATTGGTATTTGTCGAATCGTATAGTTATGCCATGAGTTTGTTTTTCTAATATGGACATCTCTAAAAACTAATTTAATGGAACACGGATAACACTGATGGAACTGATTTTCACTGATACAATCCGTATTAATCCGTTTAATCCGTGT
>CAYHZL010000198.1:0-6281 GCA_964361075.1 uncultured Chitinophagaceae bacterium | reverse complement strand
CGCCATTCCCTTGGAACATCTGGCGAAGTCCCGAAGGGATGGCTTCGCCACCATTAGCCGTGGCGAACCTTCGGGACAAAAAACACACTGATCAGTTACAAATTTTTTTAGTAAGGTGAACCGATGGCAGAAAAAAATGGATTGAAAGATTTAAACCTAATCGGAACAGGAACAACTGTTGAAGGGAAAATTCGCACGCAAGGCAGCATCCGTATTGATGGAAAAATGGCGGGCGAAGTGTATGCAGGTGAAAATTTGGCGATCGGTGCGACCGGTGAAATTGAAGGCATGGTGAATGCACGCAATGTTACAGTTGGTGGAAAGATTAAGGGAAATATCAGCGCGGTTGATAAATTAGTGCTCGAAGGAAAATCAGTTGTGCGTGGCGATGTTCGCGCGGCGCGGTTGGTGATTGATGAGGGCGCGGTCTTTGATGGTAAAGTTTCGATGGTAGAAGCGCGCCCGATAAGCCACGATAATCCGCGAATGTAATGGAAGAAAAACCGTCAGGTGTATTTGCTTCGGTAGGTAATCTGCTCACTATCGGTATTCAGCTTGCGTTAACAGTGTTTGTGTTCTTTTTAATCGGGCGAGTATTGGATAATTATTTTGCAACGTCGCCGTGGTTGATGGTTGCCGGATTGCTGATCGGCATTGTTGGTGGAATAATGAAATTTATTCGCGTGGCAAGCGAAGAAGCACGCAAGCAAGATGCGGAGTACACAAAACATCATGCAAAGAAAAATTGATGTATCGTTTCTTCGTCAGGTAATTATTGCTGTTGTTGCCATCGGTGCGTGCAGTGCGTATCCGCTGATGAAATTAGGAGATGCAGAAATTACTTTTGCGGTTGCAGTTGGCGCGTTGATGAGTGTGGCAAATGTTGTTGTCGGATATGCGGCGATAGAGTTTTCATTCGATACATCGTACACAAAGTTTTTGCAAGTCGTGCTTGGCGGAATGGGAATTCGGATGCTGGTGCTGCTTGCAGTGCTTGGAATATTAATCGGTCTTGTTCGCCTCCATGCGCTTGCGCTCGTTGGTTCGATGCTCGTGTTGTACACGATTTTTCTTGTCTTGGAAATTTTCTATATCCAACGCAAGATGGAAGAAAAAAATAAAGTTACTCATTAACTGATGTTACGCAAAGAGGTCTTTTAACCACAGATAACACGGATTATTACAGAAAAACACGGATAACGATCTATGAATATCCGTGTTTTTCAGTGTCATTCGTGGTGAATGTTTTCCTCGATGTTTTTTTGCGTAACTTCAGTCATTAATTAAAAATATGGCGTTCATTTTTTCAGAATCACTTTTGACAGATACAACAGCACATCATGGTGTGAGCGATTCTCTTGCACATGTTGCTGCAGCAACACATAGTGGTGGTGAGCACGAAGGTAATTTGTTTACTCATCTGCTTGGTCATATTCACGACTCGCATTTCATTGAACTTCCTTGGCTTGGCGAAAGAGAGCCGGGTTCTTTTTATGGTCGTATTAATTTACCGGAGATTCATCTCTTCGGAATTGATATGTCTATTACAAAGCATGTCGTTTTTATGTGGCTTGCAACAGTGTTCCTTATTGTTGTGATGTCGCTTGTTGCGAGAAAAAATTCCAAAAATAAAGTTCCTAAAGGTTTTGGCAATCTCATAGAAGTGTTTGTCCAGTTTGTTCGCGATGAAATTGTTCTTCCGAATATGGGCAAAGGCGGATTGAAGTATATGTCGTACTTACTTACGACATTTTTCTTTATCCTCACGATGAATTTGTTTGGTCTTATTCCATTTGGTGCATCAGCAACCGGCAACGTTAATGTAACGGCAGGATTGGCAATCATCGCGTTTTTTATGATTCAATATTCATCGATTCACGCACAAGGTTTCGGACATTATCTCGCGCACTTAACCGGCGGTGTGCATTGGGCGTTGTGGCCGATTATGATTCCGATTGAAATACTTGGTTTGTTTACAAAACCATTCGCGTTGTGTATTCGTCTTTTTGCAAACATGAGCGGCGGACATATCGTTATTGTTGCGCTCATCGGATTAATTTTTGTATTCAAAACTTTGGCGGTAGTGCCGGTGTCGGTTGGATTTGTTCTTGCAATTAATTTTCTTGAACTCTTCGTCGCATTTTTACAGGCATATATTTTCACCATGCTCACATCATTGTTTATGGGATTGGGAATGCAAGCTGAACGCGCAGAAGAGCATGGCGAGAAACACGCACACTAATTTTTCAGAAAAAAAATAAAAATATAACATCATATAAACACAATTTAATTTTTAGGAGAAGAAACATGGAAGCAACAACAGTAGAAATGGTAAAAGCCGCTGCAAATCAATGGGGATATTTAGCCGCCGGTATAGGCGCAGGTATTTCAATTATTGGTGCTGGTATTGGTATTGGTAAACTTGCCGCAGCAGCAATGGAAGCAAGCGGACGCCAACCGGAAGTTGCCGGTCAAGTTCGTACCTCAATGTTGATTGCAGCAGCGCTTATCGAAGGTGCAACATTCTTCGCACTTGCTATTTGCATTATCCTTGCCACGAAGTAATTTTTTTTAATGATGAACCACAGAGACGCCGAGCGCAAAATTTTTCTCTGTGCCTCCGTGGTTCCTAACTTTACATGTAGGATAAACGAATGTTAGAAATTAATCCCGGACTTATCATCTGGACACTTGTAACGTTTGTGTTGCTTGTTTTCACACTGGGCAAATTTGCATGGAAGCCTATTGTGAATGCACTGCATGAACGTGAACAGTCCATTGCCGATTCGCTTGCAAAAGCAGAACAAGCAAAAAAAGAAGCCGAGCGCATGATTGCCGAAAATCAATCTTCAATGGCAAAAGCAAATGAAGAAACTGCCCGCCTGATTAAAGAAGGGCGCGAGTTGGCTGAACAGTTGAAGAATGATATTCTTGTGAAAGCAAATGAGCAGGCAAAAGGTGTGATGGAACAGGCGCGTCAAGAAATTCAGCGCGAGAAAGAATCAGCTCTTACACAACTTCGCAGCGAAGTTGCAGACATGGCGGTTACCGTTGCTGAAAAAATTCTCGACGAATCACTTAGCAGCGCAAAGCAAAAGAAAATGGTAGATAAAGTTCTTCAACAATTACCTGAGCGAAGCCATCCCTTCGGGAAAAGAATTAATTTTTTGTAACTACCCAGCGTGCTTTTAAAGTCATGCCATGAGTTACTTTTTGATTCGCCGCGGCGAATAAAACATACAACTTTCACAAAAACATTAGACAAACTCATGGCATGACTGGGTAGATACAATTACCTGAGCGAAGCCATCCCTTCGGGAAAAGAATTAATTTTTCTTGGTAGAAGAAAATAAATATGAGCAATAGTAAAATAGCAACACGATATGCAAGCGCGCTGATGGCATTGACGGCAGAAAATAAAAAGCCGGTGACAATCGCCAAAGAGTTGTTGACTGTGAAAACAGCCATTGAAAATTCGCGTGAGTTGCAATTGGTGTTGGCGAGTCCTGTAATATCGAAAGAAAAAAAGCAATCTATCATCGCTGAAATTTTCAAAAAAAAAATTGGTATTGCCACACGCACATATCTTGCGTCTATTATAGAGAAAGGTCGCGAGATGGTGCTTGCCGAAATTTTGAAACGATATTTTGAATTGCGTGATGATGAACTTGGTATTGTCCGGGTGCATGTAACCACAAGTATAGATTTTTCTTTGAAACAGGAAAAAGATTTGCAAAAGCAATTGGAAGTGATGACGAAGAAAAAAGTTGATGCAACCTTCAGCATTGATCGGCTGCTGAAAGGTGGTTTCGTTGCACGTGTTGGTGATACGGTATTGGACGGCAGCGTGAAGCGGCAGCTTGAAATTCTGAAAACAAAATTAAAAGACGGTTCATTTAGTAACTAAAATTTTTTTACCGCACGACTCTGTGTCTGCGGCGAATCATAATTAAAAGGAAACAACAATGGCTGAAGTTCGACCCGATGAAATAACTGCGATACTCCGCAAGCAACTTGCCGGATACGAAAAAGAAATTGATGTGTATGATGTCGGCACTGTGCTGCAAGTCGGTGACGGTATCGCGCGCGTGTACGGCTTATCAAAAGTAATGGCAAGCGAGCTTGTAGAATTTCCGAACAATGTGTTTGGTATGGTTTTAAATCTTGAAGAAGATAACGTCGGTTGTATTTTGTTCGGAGACGATACCAAAATTAAAGAAGGTGATATTGTAAAGCGCACAAAGCGTGTTGCTTCAATGCCGGTTGGCGAAGCGATGCTCGGTCGTGTTATTAATCCGTTGGGTCAGCCGATTGATGGTCGTGGTGCAATTAAAACAGGAAAATTTTCTCCGCTCGAACGCAAAGCGTTGGGTGTTATCCAACGTCAACCGGTGAAGCAAGCGTTGCAAACAGGTTTAAAAGCTGTTGACGGAATGATTCCAATTGGTCGTGGACAGCGCGAGTTGATTATCGGCGACCGTCAAACCGGAAAGACAGCCGTCGCACTCGATACAATTATCAATCAAAAATATACACACACCGAAGAAGCCAAAGCGCAAGGTATCAAACCTGTGTATTGTATTTATGTTGCCATCGGACAAAAAGGTTCGACCGTAGCACAAGTTGTTTCGAAGTTGGAAGATGAAGGCGCAATGGGATACACAACCATCATCGCGGCAAATGCAAGCGATCCGGCGCCGATGCAATTTATTGCACCGTACTCGGGTGCAACGCTTGGCGAATTTTTCCGCGATAGCGGTCGCGATGCACTTGTTGTGTATGATGATTTGTCGAAACAAGCGGCGGCGTATCGTCAGGTTTCGTTGTTGCTTCGCCGTCCACCAGGACGTGAAGCGTATCCGGGCGATGTGTTTTATCTTCACTCGCGCTTGCTCGAACGTTCTTCAAAATTAAGTGATGAAGAAGGCGGCGGAAGTTTGACAGCACTGCCGATTATTGAAACACAAGCCGGCGATGTCTCTGCATACATTCCGACAAACGTAATTTCTATTACCGACGGACAAATTTATCTTGAACCAAACTTGTTTAATGCCGGTGTGCGTCCTGCAATCAACGTAGGTATTTCCGTTTCGCGCGTTGGTGGTAATGCACAAATTAAAGGAATGAAAAAAGTTGCCGGTCGTTTGCGTTTGGATTTGGCACAGTACCGTGAACTTGAAGCGTTTGCAAAATTCGGTTCCGATTTGGATAAATCAACACAGCAGCAATTGCGTCGTGGTGCTCGTCTTGTAGAATTGTTGAAGCAAGGGCAGTACGTTCCAATGACAGTTGAAAAACAAATCGTGATGATTTATCTCGGCACGAACGGATTCTTAGATGAACTGCCTGTCAATCAAGTGCAGCGTTTTGAAAAAGAATTTATGGAAATGCTAGAAATCAAACACAAAGATTTGCTTTCAACAATTGCCGATAAAAAAGAATTAAGTGACGACATTGTAAAACGAATTCAAACTGTTACGAAAGATTTTTTGGCGACTTTTAAAGCGGCGAAATAATTTTTTGAGGTGTGTATGAAGGAAATGAAAATAGTTGGAAAGCGCAAAGCACAGAGACGCGACCTTCTGTATGCAAAAAATCTGCTCGATCTTGTTATTGAATTGCGAAGAGGAAAACCGTTAATTCCCAAAGGTGTTCATCGCTTTAAAACATTTGAAGAAAGTCAGCTATGGACTATCAAAATGATGACGCGTTCCTTGAACCAAGAACACCAAGAGTAAGTGATCTTGTTTCATTATGTCGTGAGTTAAACAAGTTTCAGGCAAAGTATATTGTTGTTGGTGGAATGGCGGTCATTCAATGGGGATATACGCGGGCAACGGAAGATATTGATTTGCTTATTGATGCTTCACAAGAAAATCAGCAAAAAGTAAAAGAGGCGTTACAATCATTACCAGACAAGGCTGTGAATGAAGTTCGACCAACCGATCTGGATGAATATCAGGTTATCCGCGTGGCTGATGAATTTATCGTAGATCTTATGGCAAAAGCGTGCGGGATTTCGTATGAAGAAGCAAAAGAGTCAATACGGGTTGGGATAATAGATGGTGTTGAAATCCCTTTTGCATCTCCCGAATTATTATGGAAAACAAAACAGACGATGCGGGAAAAAGATAATCTTGATTTAATGTTTTTACGTGAATTGTTAAAGAAAAAATAATTACTTAGCGTTATTGTTGATTCAAAAAATCACCCTAACCCCATTTTTAAGGGGGAATAAGAGCGAGGAAATCCCCCTTGAAAAGGGGGTGTCCCGATTTGCT
>CAYHZL010000197.1:0-6287 GCA_964361075.1 uncultured Chitinophagaceae bacterium | reverse complement strand
TGAAATTATGCCGAAGGTGGCAACGCCATTCCCTTGGAACATCTGGCGAAGCCATTCGCCGTGGCGAACCTTCGGGACAAAAAATGCGCTGAGCAGTTACAATTTTTTATAAGTTTTTTGCCGTGCCGTTCATCTTTTTCCTGTGAAGAAAGAATTATTTTCAATGGACTCTGAAAAATTGTTGAGCAGAAATATTCTGAAATGAAGTGATAATTACAAAAAAGAGGGAGGTGATATTTTTTAAGGGCATCTCTAAAAACCTAAAAGAAATTGTCATTGCGAGCCGTTCTTTGGCGAAGCAATCTCGTTTTTTCTTTTTAATTGAAAGATTGCTTCGGTTGCTTCGCTCCCTCGCAATGACGACGATGTTTTTAGAGATGCCCTTAATATAGAATTCCTTTCCGTCCCCCCCGATGCTTGCGTTGGAGGGGTTCACTTCGGTCAGACAATTAAGACAGGAATAGATAGACGATGCCGGACTTTTGTAATTGCCGTGCCAAAAATTAAGTCGCTGATACCCGAATGACGATGTCCACCCATCACTAGAATATCAACATGATTTTCTCCAACTAGCCGAACGAGTTCTTTTGTTACCCTACCAAATCCTAATATTGGTGTAACTCTTATTCCGGAATTTTCCAATCGAAGTGCTATTTTGTTCAAGAGTATCTCATCACTTCGTACTTCTTTATCGTCCGCTTCTTTTCCGAAGAGTTGAACAGCCACTCCCTCTACGATGTGAAATAAAAGTATCTCGGCATTGTGTTGTTGTGCTAACATGAGGGCATGTGCAAGAACCCGAGCATCAGTTTTAGTATGATCGATAGCAACACCGATACGTTGATAGTGTGCTGGATTCATTTCAAATGCAGATGTTTCCACGGGAATTTCCTTTCGTTTTTTCCGCCATGATTCCGGTAATGAAATATAGAGAAGAAGAAGAAAAATGAACACCACCATAGGAACAACCGTCATCCACAGCCAGAATGCGTTCTCTTCGGAAGATTGTATCCATCCCCAAAGAGCTTCGACAACGAGGCGTGCATTGAGAAAAACAATAATGGATGCTGTGATCCATGACAGGACTTTGACCCATAATTTGTTCACGAATGATCCCATTCGTGATTTGTCGCTTGTAAATTGAATAAGCGGTATCACAGCGAATGATAATTGTAAACTTAATATTACCTGACTCAGAATAAGTAATCCATAAGAACCTTGATCTCCTTGTACAGCGATGACGATGACTGCCGGGACAATGGCGATCAAACGTGTTATGAGCCTGCGTACCCATGGTCGAATGCGGATATGTAGAAAACCTTCCATCACAATCTGTCCGGCGAGCGTACCTGTCAATGTTGAACTTTGCCCGGATGCAAGCAAAGCAACGGCAAAAAGAGTGCTTGCTGCCGCCGTACCGAGCAGAGGATTTAATAATTCATACGCTTGCTGAATTTCCGTTACAACAATTCCATTCTTAAAAAATGTCGAGGCGGAAAGGATCAATATTGCCGCATTGACCAGCAGAGCAATGTTGAGTGCGATTGATGTATCGATAAGATTATATTTGCACGCAATTTTTTTCCCTTCCATTGTTTGTTCTACCATTCGCGTTTGGACAAGAGCCGAGTGCAGATACAAATTATGCGGCATCACCGTCGCGCCGATGATACCGATGGCGATATACAGACTTTCAGCATTGATGTGTGGTATCAACCCCGTTGCAAGTGTACCGACTTCAGGTTTTGCGAGAAAAAGCTCTACGCCGAAACAAATACCCATCGTTCCAATCAGCATAATAATGAACGCTTCCATCTTTCGTATGCCGAATTGTTGAATGACAAGAAGCAGAATCGTATCAAACCCCGTGATAATAACTCCATAGAGCAATGGAATATGAAATAAAAGATTCAATCCGATTGCTGTTCCAAGCACTTCGGCAAGATCACATGCTGCAATGGCAACTTCGCAAAGAATCCACAGAATATATCCCACAAATGGGGGATAATTTTCTCGGCATGCTTGCGCAAGATCCCGCCCCGTTACAATTCCAAGCCGGGCGGAAAGAGTTTGCAACAGAATCGCCATCATGTTGGACATAACGATCACCCACAAAAGCTGATATCCGAATCGCGCTCCGCCCTCAAGATCGGTTGCCCAATTTCCGGGATCCATATATCCAACACTGACAAGATAGGCGGGACCGGCAAAGGCATAAAGCCGTTTGAAAAGTCCGACATTCTTAGGAATGTCAACACTACGATAAACTTCTGAGAGAGAGACAGTAGATTTTTCCATAATGGTAGTATGCTTTCGTTACACGTCCTCGACAAAAATATTTTCAGCTACAACAGCGCTCAACGTGGTTTCTTTCGTGCCAATTTTTACAATCAACGAATTGTCGAATTTCATTTTCTGTTTTACCGTCAGTTTTTTATTCAGCGCAATACCGATTGACGCGGCGTATTTCAGAAGATCTGTGCTGGCATCACTTACACGCAGTACGCGCACAGTTGCGCCTTCCTTCGCCTCGCTCAGAGGAAAACACAACAGGTATTTTATCGCACCTTCTTTTGTTGGAATTGGATCTCCGTGCGGATCAACTGTCGGGTAGCCGAGCACTTCATCAATTTTATCTTCCATTTTTTTCGACATGATGTGTTCGAATCGTTCTGCTTCTTCGTCAATCTCATCCCATTGAAAATGAAGTACGTCAACCAAAAACATTTCCCACAAACGATGTTTGCGCAAAATCTTGAGTGCCTGCCGTTTACCGGCAGTCGTTAATTCCACACCTTTGTATGGCGTGTGAGTGAGGCTGCCTTCATCAGAAAGTTTTTTAATCATTTCCGAAACTGATGCGGCAGAAATGTTGAGCTTCTCTGAAAGCGAAGAGGTCGTAACCTTTTTGTCATCAGACTGGAGCTTGTAAATATTTTTCAGATAATTTTCTACTTGTTCGCTTGCCATAATAGGTTCTCGGATCGAAAACGATTGTACTACATTGAACTGGAATTAAATTTAGGTTAACCTAAATTAATAAATAGGCAAACCATTGTCAAGCGATGGTAAATTATTCGTCAGATTTACGGGAGTTAAAAATTCTCAGCCATTCATCAACTTGCGATTTGCTGAGAGAAGATTGGTCTTTTTCATCAGCAAGGGTTTCTTTATTGCGCAATAATTGAGCAAAATATTGGGAAGTGTGTGTGGTGCAGGAACAGACACGGGCGAAATTTATTATTTCGTGGTCGGAAGAAATGATGACGAGCAGCGAACGATTTTTTGACTGTTCGATCATTGATTTGATCTTTTCATCAGCAGAAAGAGGAAAAGCGTACACAATGTGAATAGGCGAGTGAAGCGGTTCAACGCGGAGGTCGTGTGGTTTTGCACCGTCGAAGACGATGGTGAAGCGCATTTTTTTTTCACGAATAAAATTTGCAACCGCAAGCGCAAGTTGTTCGCGCGCAAGTATTGCATCGTGAAGGAGAGCTTTCTTCAGCGAAGGAATTGCATGAATAATATTGTAACCGTCAATAATGTAGTGTTGCTGCATGTGATTCCTCCGGAAGAGATGTCGGTTCGATTGAGTGAATGCGATTCATATCAACACGAACAAATCTTTTTTGTTGAGTTGATGTAACTGTTCAGCGTAATACAGATTTCAAATGATTTCTTATATAAACACATTGAACATAAACCACGGATGACACGGAAACATTCGCCGCGGCGAATCACGGATTAAATTATTTAACTTCTCTGTGTGCATCCGTGTTTTTTCTGTGCAATCTGTGGCTAATGTTTTTGTGTGAGTAGTTACCATATTTTTACAAATCTATTCTCATCGTTTGCGCTTTATCCCGATAAAAACCAAGCGAGCGAAGAAGTTCCGCTTTGTCACTTTCAGAAGGACGTTTGTTATTACAGTATTCAATGATCAATTCTTTTTTCTCGGAATACGTATTGCGAATGTGAGTAATGAATTTCATTATTCCTTCACGTTCATTGATTCCATCACTTGCTTGCAGAAAGTACATTCTCGCTCCAAAACTTTCCAACAAAATTACCGGCACACCTTTATCAAAGATAATAAAATTGGAGGCGATGCGCGAAATTTTAATGTTGTCATAAATGATGCCGTTACTTTGAGTGATGGCATCATTGAAATGGAGTTCAATTCCAATTCCATACGGATTTGCCGGATCGCATGCATTGAGCACAGCAATCGCATCGTGTATTTGATCGCGTTGTGTTGTGCGAAGCAGTTCGTATGCTTCAGGAAGAGCGAACTGCATTCCTGAAAGCCCGTTCACAAAATAGCCGCGACGAATTTCTCCGCGCATCTCCATTTTTTGTAATTGCATTGCCAGTACACTCCACGGCAATAAATTGGTTTCGCGTTTTGCAATTTCGCGCGCAACAATTCCGTAACGCGCCAACAACTGCTGTGCTTGTGTATATGCTTTTTCTTCCAGCGAAAGTGCATTTCCCACAATGTGTGCTTGATGTACAATTGACCAACGTCCGTTCCAGCCCGGCGTGTTGCGAAAAGCAATCCGTACAGAACGCATGGCAACTCGGCGCAATGGATTTTCACGCGGGCGCAATAATTCGATACGTTCATTCGGCAACGCTTCATCATCGTTTGTTGTTTTGTACCGTTTTACATGCAACACTTCATCTACAACATCGTTGGTGATAAGACTGTTCCAAAATAATTCTGCAAGCGCTTTGTTCAGTGCGGAAAGAGATAGATGTGACATCTCTCGAAGATCAGAAAGAAAAAGTGCCCCGCGATGTTGCAGCAGCGTGTACACTTCGCGAGCAGTTTTTGAAAGTGATGCGAGCAACTCATCAGAAATATCACTTAAAAAAATATTCCCTACGCCGCGAAAGAGCCACGAGATTTTTCCACTGCTGTGCCCAATACTTACCACATCGCCGCGAGCAGCAAGCATACGTAAATCTTGAGGCTGATAATTAATAATTCTTCGTCGGAAAATTTCGTTTTCCCAAATTTCTTGTGGAAGAATATACCCGTGCAGTTGTTCTATAATAGAGCGAACTTCGTCCGTAGTGTCGGCGTTCTGCATGCTTGCATCAACATGCTGCCAGCGCAAAAGAAAATTAGTAAAATCCACAAGTGTTGCAGTTTTAATTTCTTTGCGCAGAATAGAAAGAGATGCACGATGCAGCCTTTCTACATTCGGACGATAGGCGAATTGAATTGATTGTTCCACATCGAGAAAATTGCCACTCACAATATCTTCATCTACGTTGATACTTGCTAAAATTTCTGTGCATTGCTGAGGAGAAATATTATAGCGTAGTGCAATTGTTTCTGCAATCAGCAGTGTGTGTGAGCGAAGTAATCGAATTATAAGAAAACGCAAAGTATCTTCTTTTGAATATCGAATCTGATGCATCTCTTCAGACAAAAGCTGTAAAGATTCACTGCTCACTTCAGCAAGAGGAAAATAAAAAGGAATATCTTCCGTTGCGATGTAATACTGATTTTGTCCGATGTGAATTGAAACAACCGAATGATTGTGAAGTAACGTTGAAATAAATTCTTTGCTCTGGCTACGCGCATCAGTTTCTTTAGGTGTCAGCTCACCAAGTCGAACAAAAATATCGAGCAACTCTTCTACAGTGCGTGCCTGCCGCGTTGAAGCGGTGCATTGCAATTGTTCTTCGATCCGAGTGAGCGCATCTTCCTTAATAATATTTTTTATTGTATTCAGTTCAACCACTTCACCAAGCATTTCTCTACTGAGGAAAGATTGCTGTTGCGTGTTCGAATTTTTCGGTTTGTCTGATGCATACATATAGACTGAGATGAATTCGAACAACATGCTGGAAGCAAAAGGCGATGGCGTTTCGTTGTATGCTGTGTGAACAGAAATATCATGCGTGGCGATGCTGCTCATTATTTCTTTGAAGTGTGTAAAATCGAGCGCATCGTACAAACAATCGCGCATTGTTTCGATCACAATCGGAAAATCGTTGAACTGTTTTACGATTTGGAGTAAATCGCCGGCGCGCAAACGCTGAAGCCACAGCGGTGTGCGCTTGCCGGGCATTGATTTTGGAAGAAGTAATGCCCGCGCTGCATTCTGTCGGAAGAGCGAACCGAACAATGGCGAGGAAGGAAGTTCATTTAAAATAATTTCTTCCGCTTCGGAAAGCGTCAGTGAAGAAAAAAGATCGAGCGGCAATCGTTCAACATCCGAGCAGCGAAATAAAATACCGTTATCGTTGAAGAGCATTTGTATTTCGATGTT
>CAYHZL010000196.1:3177-6305 GCA_964361075.1 uncultured Chitinophagaceae bacterium | reverse complement strand
AGTGAAGTTTGCTCCACGTTTTCCACCTTGAGTACCTTCTTCCAACTGTACACGTATTTTACCGGTACCGGTATCTGATTTCATCTTAAATTGCAACGTATCTTTAAGCCATGAACCTGCCAAATTTGTTGGGGACATATTAACTCCCCAACCTGTCCAGCCACCACCCCACTCATCACCTTGCACCCATTTAACAGCATTGAGAGTCGTTCCGCTTACAACTGGTCCTGCACCCTTTACAACTGTTGCCGATGAACCACCCCACGCCCATGGATCGCCATTTACACGTCCGTCAAAAGCAATGCCATTAAAAAAAATAGCAGGAACTGGTTTCGAACCAAACATTTCAAACTGATCAAACTTTACTTCGATTGAATCATTTGCTTGAGATGTAGGAAGTATAGTAAAATACCATGAACCAATTTTGTCCGCATTAAATTTTTTATCGTTCGTAGGGAATCCCCAGTTACTTGGTGAAATAACGAAACCAGTACTGTCCGGAGCTGTTGATCCATCCGAAATTCTTTCTTTCAATGGGACATGGAGATTTATCCAATCATGTTGAGTATCTAAAATTGTATTATGTTGGTAAATCCATGTCTCTTTAACTCCTCCAACATTATCTGTTACTTGAAGTCTGAATGCCATTTCAGCAGGAATAGTTGGCGCTTTTGTTACTTTAATCCAAACGCTGAGGGATTCGGATGCACCCCAATCTAAAGTCGCGGTAGCGCTTGACCATCCAACCTGCGAATACGTTCCCCATGAATGTAACTTTCCTTCAAGAACGCTCCATATTTTTAACGAACTTTTACCTTCTTTTTTATCTGCAGTATCAGCCGTCAACGTAATCGTCGAAGGCGCTTCCAATGAAGTCGCGTATAATGTATCGGGTCGTGGTCTTTCGAAATTATCGATTGTAATCTGTCCGAACCCTACCATTGTAACGCACATCAGTGCAAACATTACAAGTCGTATCCTTTGCATAAGCATATCTCCTATTATTGTTATTGGTATTGTTATTGGATAATGGTTTATTTGTTGCTTTGTTTTTCAGGTGTATTTTCTCAGTGTTAAAATTACTCCATATTTCGTGCCAACAAAAAAACATCTAAATTTGAACAAATTGAAAAGTAATGTACTGAAGTAAACGGATTACTTATCAATTTGATAAGTAATAGTTCTTATTTTGATAACAACAATTGCAGTAATTGAAAAGTTCTTTGGGTGAGTGGGTTATTTCGTTGTCCTTAAAGAGTAAGAAACCTTCCGAAGGTTTTTTTCTTACAGTGCAATAATCTTTCTGAATTACACTATTCAAAAAGATATAACCTTCGGAAGGTTACATAAGCCCGACTTTTTAAGGTTCGACTATTTCAGTCCTAATTCTTTACACATGCGGTGATAGTTGGATGGCGCAAGCCCGAGTTTCTTTGCAGCATCGGAATCAGATTCGGAGTGGTCGCGCACGAACATAAAATATTTTTCTCGCAAATCTCGCTCCATCTGCCTCCATGGTATAATTTCGGTGAATTGCGTACGAAGTGCGGTATTCGTTTGCGATTCAGGAATACTTAACGCGTTTTTTGCAAATTGCGCTGAAATTATTCGTTCATCGGTAAATAATATTCTATGAAGAACATTTTTCAATTCGCGCACATTGCCGGGCCATGCGTACTGCTGCAGCACAACCATTGCATCATTGTCAATTCGTGGTTGCAGTTTTCCCATATCCTCGCTGAAGAGTTTCAAGAAATGATGAATCAGCAACGGAATATCATCTGCTCTCTGGCGAAGAGGCGGAATGGAAATCGGCAGAACATTTAAACGGTAGTATAAATCTTCGCGGAATCTTTTTTCTGCAACTTCTTTTTCCAAATCTTTATTTGTCGCCGCAATAATTCGAACATTCACTTTTATTTTTTCCGTGCGGCCAATTTTTTCAATCTCACCGTCTTGAATCACGCGCAGTAATTTCACTTGCGCTGAAAGCGGCAGCTCTCCGATCTCATCCAAAAATAATGTGCCGTTGTCTGCAACTTCAAACAAACCGAGTTTTTTTGTATTCGCTCCGGTAAATGCCCCTTTTTCGTAGCCGAACAATTCGCTCTCAATAAGTTCGTTCGGTAAACTGCCGCAATTAATTGGTATAAAGTTTTCAAATCTGCGTTTACTCTTGTAATGAATATTGTACGCTACCACTTCTTTCCCCGTACCGGAATGTCCTGAAATAAGTACACTCGCATTGCTTTCTGCACACTTCAAAATAAGATGGCGAAGATTTTCAATTGCAGGAGAATTTCCAATAATTATTTTTTGTGCGAGAATCTCTTCAATTGTTTGTGTCAGTTTTTTGTTCGATGTTTGAAATTTCTTTTCAAGCTGCTTTTTTTGGTACGCGTTAAAAATACTTAAAATAAAATCAGTCGGCTGATAAATATATTCTTCAATGTCGCCGGGGTACTTCGTGCAATACCAAAACGCTCCTGCCTGTAAAAGGCTATTGGCGAAATCATAATCGGTAATGTTCACTGTCATTTTTGTGATGACAATTATTTGCAGCGAGGAATCAATTTTTTTTATCTCGTAAATCAATTCCTTCCCCATCAGTCCGCCGGCAATTTGAAAATCCATAACCACCACATCGAACATTTCTTTTTTTGTAGCGAGCAACTCCAGCGCTTTGCGTCCGTTGGAAACCACCTCGCGGATAATAATTTGATCGCTGAACGGTTGCAGCGTGTTGCGCACACGCCGCACATCAAATTCTTCATCTTCGATTAATAACACATGAATTTGCTGCTGGTCAATCATAGGTTTGTGTAAAAAATATTATTATGAATTTTTGTAACTACTCAGTAGTTTCAACAATAGAACACAGATGACACTGATGTAACGGATTCGCACTGATAAAAATTGATCAATTATCTTAAGCAACAGAAGTAGATGTCGGACTTTTTTTGCATTTCGGTACAACTCCGCAATTCAAAAGAACACTACTTACAAATGACAAAAAGAAAATCGTATCTGTGTAAACCAGTTTCATCCGTATTATCCGTGTTCTATTAACAAACCAGCATGTGCTGAGTTGTTACAAATTTTTTATTGTAAAAGTAAACGTGCACCCG
>CAYHZL010000196.1:0-3167 GCA_964361075.1 uncultured Chitinophagaceae bacterium | reverse complement strand
TGCACCCGCCGACCGGATTATTTTCTACATCCACATGCCAGCCACAACGCTGTGTTGCTATTTCATACGCAATATAACAACCATATCCGGAATGTTGGTCTTCTCCGGTTGTTTTTGTTGAAGTGTGTTCTGCAAAAATACGTTGAATACCGTGTTCATCTTTTTCAAGCAGCCATGGTTCAATACCTGTTCCATTATCTGAAATGATAATGCGTGATGTTCCCGTTGCAGGTTCGTATGACGTGCGGATAATTATTTTCACAGTGCCAACACCGGCATGGTCTAAAGAATTTTGCAGTATCGGTTCAATCACTTCCCACACCACAAACTCATTGATATGCACAATCGGCATCGCATCACTTAATTGCAAATCAAATGAATACGCTTCGCTCGCCGTTGTTACACGCAGGAAAATTCCATTGACAATAAAACGAATTACTTCATTCACGTCTGTTTTAAACAACGGATTACGAATTGTTTGTATCGGCGGATCGTACCACTTCATATCATAAATAACTCGTGCAATAAAATTTGCGTAGCGGGTAATGCGCTTCTTAATCAATTCAATATTGCTTTCAGAAAGATTACGCACATCTTCCTTAATAAAACCCATCACTTTTTCTGCTTTGTGGTGTGTGTGGTAGATGCGTTTCGTGAACAGCATTTCCTTTTGATGATGAATTTGCTCGGTCAAATGTTTTGTTTGTTCTTCAAATAATAATTGCTGTGTCTGATTTCTTTCGCGCAGTGTGTACGATGAAATAAAAAACATTGCTAACAATCCGCCGAGAATAAGTGCGGAATATGTAAATGCGGTTTCATCGTAATTGGCAATCATTTCTTTTGTGATGAAAGAAATGTCGGGCGCATTACGCATGTAGCCGGCGCCAAAAAATTCTCCGCGCGGTACAAACGGCACAAAAATATGGAATGTTTGTTTCCCTTCGACCACCGTTTGAATTTGTTCGGTGGCAACAAGTTTCCGTTGTATTGTTTTGTATAAATGTATTGCTTCGGTATGCGGCTGCTGCGGCGGCGGCAAGTGTTTCATATTTTCGAAAATATAGGCATAGAGCACGTCGCCTTCATCGATGGCGTACACGTCTTTGCCGTCAGAAATAATAATACATACTTCTTCTACATTCTGGTGCAGCACTTGTTGACTGAAAATAATATCAAAGTCTTGAATAATTTTTCGCTTGTCACTTTCGCTGATAGTACGGCTGTGCGTTTTTGTCTCAAGCAATAATTCCAGTGTGGTGGTTGTTAAATTGGCAAGTTGCTCGGCAGATTCTTGTTGGTACCATTCTTGCGTTTTCACCAAAAAATTCTGCAGCGATACTTTGTGCATTGAAGAAATAATCAATTGAAAAAATATTAAGACTATAAACAGTACGGTTACGTGTCGTATTTCGAAACGGTACTTCCGAATGTTCTCAATAATATTTTTGCGGGAAGGTTTCATCATTTAATCAACACTTTATTTGAAGAAATCATCAGTGAAGCTTGGCGCAATGCTTCATCAACAGAAAGTTCTCTATTGATTGCAAGGCGAACGAAATGTGAAATGATGTCGGATACTTTTGTGTACTCAATCATAGCAGGACGATGAAATCCTCGATTTAATAATTGACGATAATACGCAAGATCAGGATAATGATTCATATACAGAGAATCAGAATACACTGAAGTGTTCACGGGAATGAATCCCGCATGTTCGAAAAGTATTTTTTGTATTTCTTCTGTTTGCAGAAAACGAATAAATTCTAATGCTTCTTTTTTCTTCGTTGATGTTTGCGCAATCATCAGATTCCAGCCGCCAAAAACTGAAACCGGTTTTTTCCCTTTAAAGTGCGGCAATGCTGCTCTTCCGATAGCGTTTAATTTTGTTGTATCGGAATAATTTTTACGGAAATTTTCAATAAAATTAGGCCAGCCGCGCACGAACAATCCATTGTTGTCAAGAAGATGTGTGTAACTCATATTCTCATCAAATTCAACAACCTTTCTCGGACTGATCTGTATTGTGTGTACAAAATCTACTAATTGCTGCAACGCTTCGTGTGCTGTTGTAGATTTTAAATTAATTGTATTGTGAGTAAGAAAATTTTCGTCTCGTGCAACACACAATTCTAAATAATTACACACCAATCCTTCATAGTCATCCGCTTGAAAAATATAAAAATTATTACCCGTATAGTGCAGAGCAGTTCTCAATGCAAGAAACTCATCCCACGTTATTGATCGTTTTAATTTTTCTTCAAGTTCTGCATAGTGTGGAAGTTTTTGCAACAAATCGCGACGATAGTACATCATACCAATATCGATATATAACGGCATGGCAACCAAGGCAGAATCATAGATGCACGATTTCAATGCATACGAAAGAATTTTATCTCGTTCATTCTTTGGAAAATATTCATCCAGCGGCAGGCACCATTTTGCAAATCGCGGCACCCAAATATAATCAACTGTGAATACATCTAAGCGATCGCTTTTGCTGCGAAGCGAACGCGCGAGCAATTCCTTCCGTTCATTGGTGCTGAATTTTTCAAACGGAAGATTTACCGGTATCACTTCAATCTTCCCTCGGTACTTTTCATTAAATTTATCAATCACTAATTGGTGCGCCGGAGAAATATGGTCGGCAAAATATACTTTTGTTACAGACGGCTCAATGTCAGGAGAATATGTTGATTGATTTTTTACAAAAAAAAGATATCCTATCGCCACAACAGCAATTATTACGAATCCAAAAAGAGTTTGCTGTATATTTTTTTTGTAATTACTCATACAATTATTTTATCGGGTCAAAACCATTTTCTTGGTAGCGTGAAAATTACCTGCTTGTAATGTATAAAAATAGACACCACTACTCAAAGAGAAATTTAAAGTAGAAAATTGAACCGGGAGAATTTTCAGTGCTGGTTGGAAGTTCGTCGAGAGATCCGCGTGGAGAAAAAAATTAGAATAAAATAAGTAGTTCTCGCTGAAAAAGTAGATTCGCCGCGGCGAATCGAGGGTTGTTATTGTAGAGTGTTCAATTTTTTCAATGTCGTGGCTTTAGAAAATGTAACCCTCGAAGGGTTGAATATATAAAATACTTGTAACCACTCAGCGTTATTGTTGATTCAAAAAATCCCTCCGCCAAAAAGCCGGCGGACTTA
>CAYHZL010000195.1:0-6329 GCA_964361075.1 uncultured Chitinophagaceae bacterium | reverse complement strand
TGCGTAGCATCAGTTATTTAGTTTAAATATTTTGCAACTTCATATTGAATCCGCTTCGGATCAAACGGTTTATTGACAAACGAATTTGCGCCCAATGTCAGTCCGCGATTCACATCTTCCGGACTGCCTAATGACGAAAGAATAATAATCGGAATTAATTTGTATGCATCGTTTTCGCGCAGCGATTTGATAAACTCGAACCCGTCCAGATTCGGCATATTTAAATCGGTAATAACTAAATCGATCGTTTGCCCCGTTAATTTTTCGAGCGCATCCATTCCGTCCTGAGCAACGATCACTTTGTAGCCCATCATTGAAAGCGATGTTGAAACAAACTTTCGAATGGTGGAGGAATCATCTGCTATCAAAATGCTTTTTTCCATTTTTCTTTTTACTCCTTTTTGTAAGCAATCGTTTTGGGAAAATGAAGAACTTTAAATGCTTTGGAGATACCATGCAGCGATTCCGCATATCCGATAAAGAACATTCCCCCGCGCACTAAACTGTTGTATAAATGAGAGACCACTTTAATTTTTGAATTCATATCAAAATAAATAAGCACGTTCGCGCAGAAAATAATGTCAAAGCTTAACATCGTTTTCATGCGTGCATCATCGTACAAATTTAATTGATCAAATCTGCAAATACGGCGCACTTCGTCCGAAAGAATATATTCACTGCCGTTCACACGAAAATATTTTTTAGTTATTTCCGGCGACATGTTGCGGACCGCATATTGCCGGTACACTCCTTTGCGTGCAATATCCAATACGTGCGGGCTAATATCAGTGCCGACAATTTCAAATTCTAATCCGGGAAATTTATGACGCCATTTTTCCAAATACATAATGGCAAGCGTGTGCGCTTCTTCGCCGGATGACGATGCGGCACTCCATATTTTTATTTTGGGCTTTCCCGCTTTAGTCTTTATGAGTTCTGCAAGCAACGATTCATCCAGCACCGCAAGCTGCGCTTCGTTGCGGAAGAAGAATGTTTCATTAATCGTAATCGCTTCATACAAAAAACGATATTCCTGATCGCGCGTACCGCCGAACTTTAATAAAGATAAATATGCCGCGAAATCGTTTATCTTTAAATGCTGCATTCGTTTGGCAATACGTCCTTCCAACAAATATTTTTTATTATCCTGAAAATAAATTCCGCAATGTTGATAAATAAAATCGCGATACTGGCTAAACACATCGTTCGGCATCTGCATTGCCGGCGTTCCCGACGAAATTGTTTGCGATACAGCCGGTTTTGCAGTTAAGACACTTGCTGTAAATTGAGACATTGAATATCCTTCGTAAAAAATATCGTAGCGTGAAATTAATTTGGAGTGAACTGTAACATTCCGTTTGTATCTCTTCTTCGTAATTCCTGTTCCGCAGCTTCCCGCACTAAATCATCCGGGTCTTCTAAAAGCTGAGTAAGAAGAACAGGAATCCGCTCATCTTCGATAGTATTCATAAGTTCCAGTGCATGAATTTTATTCCACGATTCCGTGTCATTGATAAGTTCCTGCAACATTACTGTTGCTCTATCGGCATCAAGTTTGAATAAAATATCAACAACAATCTGCCGCATTTCCGGATTAGGGTCGTTCCATTGATGCTCTACATATTCAAGCACACGCGTTAAATCTTCGAATGAAATTGCGAGCAGTAAATCATTGAAGTCGGCGCTATTTAATTGTCCAAGCGCGTCGTGTAACAATCGCAGCACGGCAAACGGCGGCTCAGGAGTAGTGGCAAAAATTGAAAGCGCGCTATGGAATGCTTTATCGGGTTCGCGTAAAAAGTAAGCAAGAATTTTTTCGTCAAGCTGCGGTTCTGTACCGAGTGACGCGGCAAGCGGCGGCCAAATTTCTAACCCTTCAAACCACATCAGCGATTCCACTGCCCACGGATGTTCCTTGCCTTTATCTTTCAAAACGATTTCTATAAAATATTGCTGGAAGCCCTGCGGTATGTGCTGCGACGTACCGGATTTTTGAATTAATTCAACAAGTGAACGCAACGCAGCAGTGCGAAGATCATATTGGGTTTGCTGACGAATGATATCGAGAAGTGTCGGAATAACTTCTGCATCACCGATATTGCCAAGCGCTTCGAGAATAGCAAATTGAATTAATGGATCTTCATCGTGATACTGTTCAAAGAGAAACTCGAGAGATTCGCGGCTGCCTATTTTTCCTAATGTTTCTATAATTGCATGACGAAGCATTTCGCGGTACTTGTACGTTGTTTTTAATTTTTCAACTCCTTCAGCGATGTGGCAATTACCAAGTGCCTCCACTGCGGCGTATGCTACGTTATCATCTTTGTAATCTAATGCACGAAGCAGATGCGGCGCTATGCGTTTGTCCCCGATAAGTCCGAGCACATCAATAGCAAATTTTTGTGCATCAACATCATTCACATGAATGTAGGGAATCAATCTTTCAACGGAATCGGAACCCATATACACAAGCAGCTCACCTGCAATGTTGCGCACGGTTGGTTGACGATTCGTAATCAGCGGTGCAATAGCAGCCGCAACATTCGGACTTTTCCAATTTTTCAATGTTGTATTTGCAGCATCGCGTACACCGGGCGATGGATCCAATAACATCTGTACAACAATCGGCACTGTTTCTAAATCAGGTTCTTGTTGTTGCAATTGTTCTATAGCAGAACGGCGAATATCAGGATCTTCGCTGTACAGTAGAGTGGAAAGTTCTGGTGTCATAATATCAATAAAAAATATGTTGATGAATGTTAATGAGCTACCGGTTGTACAAATGACAAAAGAGAATGTGAAATGACGCGCGTGTATAATTCATTCAGAGTTATTTCTAATCGGTGAAAATCAATCGGCAGTGAGAAATAACGTACGATACCGCGGCTGCGAAATGCTGAAATTGTGTTGGTCAAATGTGTTGTGATAATAACAACTGCTTCAGAAGGATAATATTTTTTCCACAAGTCGTTGATAATGTCATATCCTTTTTCGTTTCCGGTTTCAGCATCAACTACAATAACTTCCACCAGATTTTCGCGATAGACATTAATTGCCTGCTGCACAGTAGAAGCACCGAAAGTGCGGTAACCGTGTTGCGAGATAAATTTGACAAGCTGTTGGAGTAACGCTTGATTATGTTCGATAACAAGAACGGTCATAGTGTGCTGCACATTTATTTAGGGTTTAATTTGACAACAACTATGCCAGTACCAGACATTGTATATATCGGCTAATTTGAAGGAAACATGAGGATAGAATCCAAAAAAAACTAATTTTGATTACGAATAGTATTCGACTGGCTAATAATGCACAGCAAAAGTGTGTATGGAGGTGTAAATCGGAAGTTTAGATTGAATGGAGATAGAAACAGATTCGCTAATCTTTATAACAACTCGGCGACAAAAAACAAAGCCACATTCGCCGCGGCGAATGTGGCAATGATTTTACTCAATAGTAAAAAATTACCCAATACTTTTTTGCACTTCAATACCCAATTGTTCCATTCGATATCGAAGTTTGGAACGAGAGAGTCCGAGCACTTTGGCAGCTTGTACCTGATTGCCGTCTGTAATTTTGAGTGTTCGAATAATAACTTCTTTTAAAACAACACTCATTTTTATTCCCGCACTTGGAATGCGGAGAGCAAACGAATCACCGGAAGGAAATTGCGCTTCAAACGCACTTTGTTTAGCGGCTCCGGAAAGAAATGTGAGATGTTGAGGTTTCACTATATCACCATCAATAAGCAGAACAATACGCTCAAGTGCGTTGCGAAGTTCACGCACGTTGCCTTTCCATGGATGCGCTTCGAGAATTTGTAACGCTTCCGGCGCAATACCGCGCATCGGTTTATTAAATTTTTCGGCGAACTCATTCATAAACGAATAACTTAAAATAGAAATATCTTCTTTGCGTTCGCGCAGCGCCGGTACATGCAGTGTCGCAATATTTAAACGATAAAATAAATCCTCGCGAAAAGTTCCTGCTTCAACTAATTTTTCCAAACTTTTATTTGTTGCTGCAAGCACGCGCACTTGTACAGAAATTTCTTTTGAGCCGCCAAGCCTGTAAAAAGTCCGCTCTTGCAGCACACGCAATAATTTTACTTGGATATCTGTACTCAGCTCGCCGATTTCATCGAGCAAGATTGTTCCGCCGTGGGCAAGTTCAAATTTTCCCTGCCGCATTTTTTCCGACGCGCCGGTGAACGCACCTTTTTCGTAACCGAACAATTCGCTTTCTGCAAGGTCGCGCGGAATAGCGCCGCAATTAATTGTAACAAACGCTCCTTCGGAACGCGGGCTTGCCTTGTGAAGAAAACGCGCAATCAATTCTTTTCCCGTACCGCTTTCACCTTCAATCAATACCGTTGTATCTTCACTCTTCGCATATTTTTCCGCTGCCAGCATTGTTGCAATCATAGATTTGCTTGTGCCCAGCACACGCGCATTCGCCATTGTATCGGCATCAACAATCGCACGCAGACGCAGTACTTCATTTTGCAGATTAGAAAATTGCAATGCTTTCTGAATAATGATTTCTAACTGATCGAGATTGATCGGCTTCACAATAAAATCTTCCGCACCATTTTTCATTGCATTCACTGCAAGTTGAACATCGGAATACGCAGTCATCATGACGATTGGCAATTGCGGATACTGCTTTTTAATTTCGGGAAGGATCTCCAATCCGCTTGCATCGCCCAGATAGATATCGAGCAACACAAGTTCCGGCTGTTCTGCACTCAATGTTTCGAAGACAGCGCTTCCGCTGGAACAAATTGCAACAGTGTAATTTTTTTGTGTTAACACTCTTTTGAGTGACGAGTAAATTAATTGGTCGTCATCAACAATCATTATTTTGTGCTTCATTCTTTCTCCTTCTCTATTTTCTGTGCGGGAAAATCAATAGTGAACACCGTGCCTGTATCCAATTCACTATCAATACTAATTTTTCCGTTGTGCGATTGCACTATTTGTTTGCTCATCGAAAGTCCGAGCCCTGTACCATGTACTTTTTTTGTAAAAAAAGGATTGAAAATTTTTTCTAAATCTTCTTTTGAAATGCCGATACCGTTGTCTTTCACCGTGATGCGTATCCATTGTTTTTCTGTTGTGCCAATCAACTCTGATCGTAGTTCGATGAGTCCGGTTTCATTCACAGCATCCACTGCATTGGTAAGCAAATTGATAATCACTTGTTGAATCTGCCCGCTGTCTAATTGAACGTATGGAAGACCTTCAGCAAACGAAGTTATAATTTTCACATTTTTTTTTGCAAAAACAGTTTTGCACATATCAATTGCGTGATGCATTATTTCGTTTACGTTTTCAAATTTTATTACCGGTTTGCTCGGACGAGCGAAGTTGAGTGTGTTTTCAATGATGTGGTCAATGCGAACAGCGCCTTGCATCGCCGCATCAATTGCTTCGCGCGCTTCTCTATTATCTTTAGAAAATACATTTTCAAGAAATTGCAAATTCATACTGATTGCGGCGAGAGGATTTCTAATTTCGTGCGCGATACCGGCAGACAGCCGGCCAAGCAGCGAAAGCTTATCCGTTTGCAACAGTTGTTCGCGCAGTTGGCGTTCTACGGTAACGTTGCGAACGTATGCTATAATATATTGACGATTATTGTACCACACTTTTCCGGCGTGCGCTTCACACATCAGCGATCCGCCCTTCGGACTTTCATACTGAAACTCAACAATTCTTTCTTCATGCTGATCAACTAATGAGTTCAAATCAATCGGCAGCGGCGTTGCCATCTTTAATAAGTCTTCTTTCGAGATGCTGAGTAATTCTTCCGCCGCATGATTACAATCTACCATTGCCATGTTGTTTTCCGGATCAAGGAGAAAAATTGCAATGAAATTGTTTTCGAATAAATTTCTGTATCGCGATTCTGATTCGAGCAGTTGCTTATTTTTTTGAAGCAGCGCGTCATTAAATTGTTCCAACTCTTCCATCTTGTCTTCAATTTTTTTGATTAAAACAAGATTGTACGCTTTCAAAAAATCTTTTTCTTCATCGCCCTTCTGTTCACCGTCGTGTGCAGCAGGGCTGATGCTTGATGGTTCCTCCAACAATTCTTCCACAGTTGTTATCAGTGTATCAATACCGCTGTACTTCACCACATAGCGATTGACACCAATAGAATTTCCGAACTTTTCATCTTCCGGAGAAACATAGTTGCCGGTATAAATAATAAATGGGATGCTGTGTGTTTCTGTATTTGCTTTAATTTCTCTGCACAATTGAAAACCATCCATCTTCGGCATCATGGCATCGCTCACAACCAGATCTACTTTATTTGTTCGAAGA
>CAYHZL010000194.1:0-6337 GCA_964361075.1 uncultured Chitinophagaceae bacterium | reverse complement strand
AGAAAATTCCCTCCCCTAAAAGGGGAGGGATAAAGGGTGGGGTTGTTTTCGCTGATCAATTATAATAAAAAGGAAAAAACTATGCAAGAAATTTTTGGAACATGGAACTGGTACATCGCCGGACCTCTCATCGGATTATTCGTTCCGGCATTGCTCATTGTCGCAAATAAAATGCTTGGCATTTCAACAGTGCTTCTCCATTTTTGTTCGCTCGCTCTTCCAAAGGATAAACAAAGCTTCCTCAATTATAACTGGGATGAGCATGTGTGGAAATTTTATTTCGTCATCGGCATTATCATCGGCGGATACGTTGCGGCACATTTTCTTTCATCATCACCTGTGCATTTTTTGCCGGAACAGTATCACACAGCAAAAGGAATTGCGAAATTATTTGCCGGAGGAATATTGGTCGGCTTTGGTACACGGTACGCAAACGGCTGCACGTCCGGTCATTCAATTTTCGGATTGTCATTACTGCAATCATCAAGTCTGAAAGCAACGCTCGCATTTTTTGCC
Source organism: uncultured Chitinophagaceae bacterium (assembly GCA_964361075.1). GTDB lineage: Bacteria > Bacteroidota > Ignavibacteria > UBA10030 > UBA8401 > CAYHZL01. Next base: position 5,821 of record CAYHZL010000194.1, on the reverse strand, counting down.
GGCGGATTGCTCTACACATTTTTCGCATATAATTTCTGAGGCACACATGAAAAACTTTATCTATACTTTTTTCGGAATTCTGTTCGGCATTGTTCTTACAAAATCGGAAGTGGTTAGTTGGTTCAGAATTCAAAACATGTTTCTCTTTAAAGAGCCGCACATGTATTTGATCATCGGTTCGGCAGTTGTCGTCGGAATTATTTCGATGTTCCTTCTGAAAAAACTAAAAATAAAAACATTGAACAACGAAGAACTCGTGTACAGCGGCAAGCCGTTCAATAAAGGATTTATTTACGGCGGAATGATTTTCGGAATTGGTTGGGCAATCACCGGCGCGTGCCCGGGTCCAATTTTCGCGCAAATCGGCGCGGGAGAATTACCGGCGATTGCTACATTGGTCGGCGCGGTGCTTGGCACATATTTGTACGCTGCACTAAAAACAAAATTACCGCATTGATATATTGCGAGACGATCCGGCACATCGTCTCGTTTCCCTTTCTTGACTAACCATGAAAATCTGGTTATCTTTTTACCGGCAACATAACTTCAACACAAAAAGCGGATATGTTCTTCCCGCTTTTTCTTTTTTTATTATTGATAGAAAAGCAGATACAATACAACTATGGCAAGTGAAAAAGTAAAACATTCCGTTCCTGTGGAATCAATCGATGTTATTCCCACGACGTTGCCGGTGCTTCCACTGCGCGATGTGGTGATCTTTCCGCACATGATTTTTCCGGTGTTAGTCGGACGCGAAACATCTCTACGCGCGGCAAACCATGCATTGGAAAACAATAAATTTATTTTTCTTACTGCGCAAAAAGATCCGGCTGTTGAAGATCCGGGAAAAGATGATATTTATCCTGAAGGAACGATTGCAAAAATTATTCAGATATTAAAACTGCCCAACAATCTGATGAAAATTTTGGTGGATGGTGTTGTGCAGGGCACGATTGAAAAATTTCTTCCCAACGAAAAATATCTACTTGCAGATATCAACATCGCACACGACACAACGGAATACTCGACAGAAATGGATGCCATTGTGCGTCACGCATCATCGCTTTTTTCGGAATACGTGCGCGCTAACCGCAACATTCCACCTGAAGCGCTCGCTGCGTTCGAAAACATTAAGGATGTGAAGCGCCGCTTCTATTATATAGCCGCAAACATTTTGCAAACTGTGGATGTGAAGCAAAAAATTCTGAAGCTGCAAAATATTCGAGAACAGTATATGGAAGTGATCCGCGTATTAACCGGCGAAATTAATATTCTGAAAATTGAACGCGAGATTGATACCAAAGTGCACGACACGATTCAAAAAAATCAACGGCGATATTTTATTCAGGAACAAATTAAAACGCTTCAAGACGAGCTCGGTGAAGATGAAGAAGCGAATCCCGAACTTGCAAAACTAAAAGCCGACATCAAAAAAGCAAAGATGCCGAAGTTAGCGCATGAAAAAGCGATGGAAGAATTCAACAAGCTGAAAAAAATTCCGTCCATGTCGCCGGAGTTTACCGTAACGCGCAACTATATTGATTGGCTGCTCGCCATACCGTGGTACAAACAGACAAAAGACAATCTTGAAATTGAACACGTCAAAAAAATTCTTGAAGAAGATCATTTTGGTTTGGAAAAACCGAAAGAGCGCGTTCTTGAGCACATCGCCGTGCTGAATTTAGTAAAAGAAATGAAAGGACAAATCCTGTGTTTGGTTGGTCCTCCGGGTGTCGGCAAAACGTCGCTCGCTAAATCTATCGCGCGCGCGCTCGGAAGAAAATTTGTGCGCATCTCGCTCGGCGGCGTGCGCGATGAAGCAGAAATTCGCGGACATCGCAGAACGTACATCGGTTCGATGCCGGGAAAAATTATCGAGTCAATGAAACGTGCCGGTGTTGTCAATCCGGTTATTTTGATGGATGAAATTGATAAGATGAGTACGGATTTCCGCGGCGATCCGTCTTCCGCGTTGCTTGAAGTGCTCGACTCCGAACAAAATAATACGTTCAACGATCACTATCTCGATATTGATTACGATCTTTCGAAAGTAATGTTCATTACAACGGCGAACGTGCGCTACCAAATTCCATTGCCGCTGCTGGACCGTATGGAAGTAATTGAACTTTCGAGCTATCTCGATTTTGAAAAACGTGAAATTGCCAAGCGCCACATTCTTCCGAAACAATTGCGAGAGCATGGCTTGAATGAAAAAGATGTTGAGGTGAAAGACGAGGCGATTGAAAAAATAATTCAGGAATACACGCGCGAATCCGGTGTGCGCAACTTGGAACGAGACATTGCTTCTGTCTGTAGAAAAGCGGCGAAGGATATCGTTCTTGCAAAACAAAAAAATGGGAAGAAAGCCAAACAACATTCACCTATTGTTGTTGATGCGAAACGCGCCGAGCAATATCTCGGCGTTCCGAAACACCGCATGAAACAAAATGAATTGAAACCGCGCATCGGTTCCGTTACAGGTTTGGCGTGGACAAGTGTCGGCGGCGAAATTCTCCATGTTGATGTAACCATGATGCGGGGACCGGAACGTCTTACGCTTACCGGACAACTTGGCGATGTGATGAAAGAATCTGCGCAAGCCGCATTAAGTTATATTCGTTCGAACGCAAAAAAATTAAAATTGAATCCGGAATTTTTTGTAAAGAAAGAAATTCACATTCACTTGCCTGAAGGTGCAATTCCGAAAGATGGTCCTTCTGCCGGCATTACGATGACGATGGCGATGATTTCTGCAATCAGCGGCAAGCAAGCGCGCGGCGATGTTGCCATGACCGGCGAAATTACGCTGCGCGGTGAAGTGCTGCCCATCGGCGGATTGAATGAAAAACTTCTTGCGGCAAAACGCCACGGTATTACAACCGTCCTTATTCCAAAAGAGAATGAAAAAGATTTGATCGAAATTCAGAGCGCAGTGAAAGACGGATTGAAAATAATTCCTGTCGAAAAAATTGACGACGCGCTGCCGATTGTGTTTGGAAAAAAGAAATAATAATAGAGACATCTGTATGAATAAAATTGATACCATATTGATTCAATTAAAAACCGAAAGAAAATTATTGCAAAAAACTTTTGGCGTAAAACGTATCGGCGTATTTGGTTCGTATGTTAGAAATGAACAAAAAAAGAAAAGTGACTTAGATATTTTAGTAGAGTTTTCTACTACGCCGGGTATGTTTAAATTTCTTGAATTAGAAGATCATCTCACAAAAAAGCTTGGCGTGAAGGTTGACTTGGTAATGAAGTCTGCTTTAAAGCCATACATTGGTCAACAAATATTAAAAGAAGTTCTTTACGTATGACAAGAACGTATAAAGATTATTTTGTAGACATGTATGAAGCGACAATAAAAATAGAAAAATTTGTGAAGGGTATTTCGTTTCAAGAATTTTCAAAAGATGATAAAACACATTACGCGGTTATTCGTGCATTAGAAGTAATTGGGGAAGCCTCTAAAAGAATTCCAAAATCATTGAAAAAAAATTATGCTAACATACAATGGAAAGAAATTGCTGGAATGCGCGATATACTAATTCATGATTATTTTGGAGTCGATCTAAAAGTAGTATGGAAAACGGCAACGCTTGATATTTTACCATTGAAAAAAGGTAACTACTCAGTGTATTTTTTGTCCCGAAGGGATGCCTTCGGCATAATTTCAGTATTTCCAAAAAAAACGAATCCCCCATCCCGATTAAAAAGCAAATCGGGACACCCCCTTTTTAAGGGGGATTTCCTCGCTCTTATTCCCCCTTGAAAAGGGGGTTAGGGGGATTTTTTGAATAAACAATTACGCTGTGTAGTTACAAAAAAAGAGTTGAAATCTATTATAGAATCTTTCTAACTTAGTATTATGTCCTATCAAGTAACAGCACGAAAATGGCGTCCGATGGTGTTCGATGATGTTATCGGTCAGACACATATCTCCAACACGCTGCGCAATGCGCTGGCAGCAAACCGTTTGGCACACGCATTTATTTTTAGTGGAACGCGCGGCTGCGGTAAAACGACAACTGCGCGTATTCTTGCGCGTGCAGTAAATTGTCTTTCGCCGAAAAATTTTGAACCGTGCAACGAATGTGAAATCTGCAAAGAAATTATTGACGGTCGGAGTATGGATGTTATCGAAATTGACGGTGCATCCAACCGCGGTGTTGATGAAATTCGTAACCTTCGAGAGTCCGTCCGCTACACGCCATCACGCGGAAAAAAGAAAGTGTACATCATTGACGAAGTGCACATGCTCACCAAAGAAGCGTTTAATGCGCTGTTGAAAACTTTGGAAGAACCGCCGGCGCATATTCTCTTCATTTTTGCAACAACGGAAATCCACAAAGTGCCGGCAACCATTCTTTCGCGCTGCCAGCGGTACGATTTCCGAAGAATCAGCATCGAAGAAATTATGTCGCGCCTCCGCTACATTGCCGAGCAAGAACGGATTACTATTGACGAAGACGCGCTGTTGATTATCGCCAAAAAAGGCGACGGATCCATGCGCGATGCGCAAAGTATTTTCGATCAGGTAATTTCTTTTTGCGGAACAACCATTGAGTCTGTTGTTGTGCGCAATGCATTAAGTGTTGTGGATACGGAATTATTTTTCCGTGTTGCCGATGCTGTGCAATCGAAAAATACAAAAGCGGCATTAGATATTGTGGACGAAGTTGTGCGCAACGGTTTCGATATAAAAGAATTTCTCGTCGGACTTAACGAACACTTCCGCAACATGCTGATTGCTAAAACGACAGGTAACGTTCAATTGATTGAAGAGTCGGAAGCTTTTAGAAAACGCTTCGCACACGATGCAGCGCAATTCAGCACAAACGATATTCTTCGACTGATGAAAATTGTCGGCGATGTGGAATCATCCATACGGTACAGTGCGCAGCCGCGTTTCAAATTAGAAGTGGCAGTTATTCAAATGACAAAGATGGAACAGTCAATTAAAATTGATGAGCTGCTTACTCAGATTGAAGAACTTAAAAAAAAACTTCAATCCGGTAACCACACCATAACAGCGCCGCAATTCGTTTCCAATGAAATCGCTCCTGCTGTTCCTTCACCGAAAACATTTTTGGTTGAAGAAAGAAAAATTAAGTACACAGCACAACCCCCGCCGGCAGTACGCATCATCTCTCCCAGCACAGAAATTCGCGTTGAAGAAAAAATTTCCGTTGCACCTGTTGCGCTCTCTTCTGTTACAATTACCATCGGCGATGTTCAACAGCGATGGAGTGCGCTGGTAGAAGAAGTTCGCAAAAAGAAAATATCAGTCGGAACAATACTTGCGGAAAGTTCTCCGCTCGATATTTCCAACGGCGCGTTACGTATTGCCTGTAAAGACGATTTTCATTTTTCAACATTATTGCGCAATAAAGATTTTTTAATTGAAACTCTAAATACTTTACTTCAAACTCGTCTTCGTATAGAACCAATAATTGCTACAAATCAAACATCAACACAAACTGCAAGCACACTTCGTCAAACCACTTCGAATAACGCCGAAGAAAAATCTCCTCCACAGCGAATCCCGCTTGACCAAGAGCATCCGTTAATTCAAACACTGTATAAAGAATTTGGTGCTGAACGCGTGTAGCATATTCTTCTCTTTCCTTCATAATTTCCACAGTTTTAAATAATATTTTTATTTCTGGAACTTTTCTCGGTTGAAATATGTAGAAACAAGGGACACTTCAACATTACGAAAGGTGTACAGACGATGGCTTCACAAACTCATTATGATAAACTCTTCCAAACCGAAATGGTTCCTCACATGAACTTGCTGTATAATTTTGCGTTGCGA
>CAYHZL010000193.1:0-6355 GCA_964361075.1 uncultured Chitinophagaceae bacterium | reverse complement strand
AGGGGGTGATTCGCCGCGGCGAACGAATTTTTAATTTGCCACGCTGAGTAGTTACCAAATTTCTATGATATGAATCATGTAAAATCAGCATTTTTTTCTTATTATATTACAAACAATTCTATAATTATTTTTTTTGATATTCTATGGTTCACAGAATTTATATTTTAATATTGGTGATAACAGGAGTATTCGCTGTTACAAGTATCTGGATGAGAAATTTCGATTACTATTTTTTACCGAACCAGGAGCGTCCGTTTCATCCTCGCTACGAAAATTTGAAACCAAGCGGATTTGAAAGTCACGGCTTTGGAATTGTTGGTACTGCGATGATCATGGTTGGAGTAGTGATGTATTCCAGTAGAAAAAGAGTGAAAATGTTTTCGCAAGTTGGAAGGATTAAGAACGTGTTGGAGTTTCATATTTTTCTTTGTCTGCTCGGACCAATGCTGGTGATGTATCATACCACATTCAAATTTGGCGGCATTGTTGCTGTTAGTTTCTGGAGTATGATGGCGGTTGCGGCGAGTGGAATAGTTGGCAGGTATTTATATGTTCAAATTCCGAAAGGAATCCAAGGAAATGAACTGACGGTAAAAGATCTTGAAGAAGAAAACCGCGCACTGCTTGTGATGCTTGAAAACGAATATGGTTTAGTTCCGCAGATGATTCAATCAATTGATGCGCTTGCTGTTTCAAAAAAGCCGTTGGAACAAATGACTACTTCCGAGATGCTGTTGTTTCTTTTTAAAAGCGACATCACACGCCGCAGGCAACTTAAAAAAATTCAAAATTACTTGCAGCGTCAATCGGTTGACAACCATGTTATCAAAAAAATTGCGCGGGTAGCCAGCCAACATATTGTTCTGAAACGGCGCATTGCATTTTTAGAAAAAATACAACATCTCTTTCATTACTGGCATGTAGTTCATTTGCCATTCTCTATTATAATGTTTGTTATTCTTATTCTTCATGTTGGTGTAGCAGTTGCATTTGGTTATACATGGATCTGGTAACATGAAAAGAAACTCTATCACATATCTTTTGCTAGGCGCTGTTGTTGCCGCTCTGGTTGTGTACACTCTTTTCTTTTGGAGAAAGCAACCGACGGAAGTAAACGAACCGGCAGTAACGCACGATCGCGTTCCGCCTCATCCTTCTTCAGAAACTCCGTCAAAGAACAATGTGAATGAAACGTATGTGCAGCGCGTTGAAGAATTAAAAAAATCTGTTGAAAAAAATCCGAGTAATGCAGATCACCTTTCAATGCTCGCAGCATTGTTGATGGATGGACATCAGGCGAGTGATGCTATTCCATATTTTGAACGAGCTGCCCGGTTACAGCCGAAGAATGATTCGCTGTTGCTCGATCTTTCGGTCTGTTATTCTATGGTGAAAAAATATGATGCAGCGTTAGAAATTACTGACCGTTTACTTCATAACAATTCGAAAAATTTAACCGCTCTCTATAATAAGGGTGCACTTTATGCTACGCTTGGAAAGAAAGAGGATGCTTCGCGCTGGTGGAAAAAAATTCTCGCTCTCGCACCTGCAAGTGAAGAAGCAAAAAAAGCAAAATCAGGTTTAACCGCGATTGGAAGATAAGATGTTCAACTATGGTGTGGTATTTTTTTTATTGTGTTCGCTGTATCAAATTTCATTCGCGCAAATTTCTCCCGGTGAACTTTCTGCCGCTCATGCAAATCTTGAAGGAGTTGATCATTGTACACAATGCCATTCGGTAGGCAAAGCGCTTTCGGATGATAATTGTTTTTCTTGTCATCGTGAAATAAAAACACGCATCGAACAGAAAAAAGGATTTCACTCGACAATTGGCGCAAAGCAATGTTTTGAATGTCATAAAGAACACCATGGTCTGCAATTCGAAATAATTCGGTTCGACAAAAAAGCGTTCAACCATTCTTCAGTTGGTTATGTGTTAGAAGGAAAACATGGGAAGATAGAATGCGAAAAATGTCATACAAAAGATAAGATTTCCGCAAAAGATATTCAGGCTTTTGCCGACAAGCGAAAACAGAAAACAATGATGGGACTTTCGCAAGATTGTCTTTCGTGTCATCAAGATCAACATCGCGGACAGCTTTCGCAGCAATGCGCAACGTGTCATACATTTGAGCAGTGGAAGCCGGCAACAAAATTCTCACACGCGCACGCCAAGTTTCAATTAACGGGGAAGCATGAAAAAGTTGAATGTCTGCAATGCCATAAAAATAAACTTGCGGATGGAAAAACAGTGCACTATGTGAAAATGGAATTTGGTACGTGCGAATCATGTCACACCGATCCGCACAAAGGAAAATTCCAACAGGCGTGCGCGCAATGTCATACGACAGATGATTTTCATCAAGTAAAAGGATCGCAGTTTAATCATGCAGCGACACAATTTCCATTGAAAGGAAAACACGCCAATGTGAAATGCGAACAGTGCCATTCAAAAAATCCGAAAGCAAAAAATGTTAGCGGCGAATTAGGATTTCATATTACAAAATTTCGGCAATGTAAAGATTGCCACGCCGATGCGCACGCAAAACAATTCGACAGACGTGTGGATGGTGGGAAGTGCGAAACGTGCCATACAGAAAATGGATTTACGGTTGTGCAATTTTCAGCGCTTGAGCATGCAAAAACAAAATTTGCTCTGAGTGGCGGACATCTTGCAACACCATGCGCGAAATGCCACGAAGCAGGAAAAGTAAATGCAAAAAGTACGCGGCAATTTCATTGGGAAAATAAAATTGACTGCACGACTTGCCATAGCGATATTCACAAAGGACAATTCACCGCAAAGATGACGAACGGCTGCGAAACATGCCACACAACAGAATCGTGGCAGACCACAACATTCTCGCACGACAAAACAAAATTTTCGCTGCGAGGGAAACATGCAACGATCGAATGTTCAAAATGCCACAAGAAAACAGACGATAAAAATATTGCTGTACAATATGTGGGGACTGTTACGCGCTGCTATGATTGCCACGCCGATGAACACGAACAGCAATTTGCAATTGCGGGTAGTACCCAATGCGATAAATGTCACACAGAGAAAAGTTGGAAAGCGTTATTATTTAACCATGAGAAACAATCTCAATTTGCATTGTCGGGAAAGCACGCAAATGTTCAGTGTGAAAAATGCCATAAAATTGTTACTGTACATCAGCGAAAAATAGTTCGCTACAAACCATTGGGAATAGCATGTATAGATTGCCATCAAACAAATTGAAAAAAATCGTACTGTTTTTTTGTGCGATGCCGTTTTTCTTTTTGCGTATGCAGGCGCAGCAATCGCCGCATGGTCCGCTTTCGATTACCTGCACTGATTGCCATACAACTGCATCATGGAAAGAATTGGCAACGCCAATGCGTTTCAATCATTCAACAACTGCGTTTGCGTTGCAGGGACAACACAGCAATGTTGCGTGCTTGCAATGCCATACAACAAAAATATTTTCCGGTACACCGACAGCATGTTTTGCCTGCCATCAAAAAGATTTCACGAAAGCGCTGGTGCCGAATCATCAACTGGGGAAATTTTCTCATGACTGCGCAGCGTGCCATACGTTGAATGGGTGGCAGCCGTCGTTATTTCAACATGCAAAAACAAATTTTCAATTAGTTGGTGCGCACCAATCAATTGATTGTGCAACGTGCCACACGGGAAATCGCTTTGCAGGTTTGCCGAGCGATTGTTATTCTTGCCATCAACAAATCTACAACCAAACAACAACACCGAATCATAGAACTGCACAATTCAATCACGATTGTTTGAATTGCCATAATACCAATAATTGGAAGCCGTCATCTTTCGATCACAAAAAAACAAATTTCCAACTTGTGGGTGCTCACGTTGTGGTGGAATGTTCTTCGTGCCACAAGAACGGGCAGTTCAAAGGATTGAGGACAGATTGTTTTACATGTCATCTCCAAAATTTTTCGAAAACAACATCACCGAATCATACGACAGCACAATTTTCACATGAGTGTTTATCGTGCCACACTCATACTAGTTGGAAGCCGTCAACTTTTGATCATGCAAAAACAAATTTTAAACTTAGCGGTGCTCACGTTTCGGTTGAATGTGCATCGTGCCATGTAAGCGGACATTTCAAAGGAACAGCGAATGATTGTTTTACCTGCCATCAGCAGGCGTTTGCAAAAACATTAATGCCGGATCATCAAGCGGCAAAACTTTCGCACGAATGTCTTTCATGCCATTCTATAAACGTGTGGAAACCATCAACATTCGATCACAATAAAACTGACTTTCAATTGCTTGGTGCGCACAAAACGGCAGACTGTTCGTCATGTCATCATAGAGGACAATATAATGGCTTGCCATTAGATTGTTATTCATGTCATCAATCGGCGTATATAAAAGCATTCAATCCGAATCATGCTATTGCACAGTTCTCGCATGATTGCACAACATGTCATTCGATGAATTTGTGGAAGCCGGCAACGTTTGACCACAACAAAACAAATTTCCAATTGGTTGGTGCGCACAAAACAACAGACTGTTCTTTGTGCCACAAGAATGGACAATACAAAGGATTGGCGACAGATTGTTTCACATGTCATCAACAAGATTTTTCGAAGACGACTACGCCGAACCATACAACTGCACAGTTCTCGCATGATTGTATGACATGTCATTCGATGAATTCGTGGAAGCCGGCGACGTTTGATCACAATAAAACAAATTTCCAATTGGTTGGTGCGCACAAAACAACAGACTGTTTATTCTGCCACAAGAATGGACAATACAAAGGAACGCCGAGTGATTGTTATTTGTGCCATATAACAAATTTTAATGGAGTAACAGATCCAAATCACGTGACTGGAAATTTTGATCACAATTGTTCAGCGTGTCATACAACAACGGCATGGAAACCGGCAACGTTTGACCACAATAAAACAAATTTCAAATTGACCGGTGCGCATGTGCAAACGCTCTGTACAAAATGCCACGTGGGTGGAAAATATGCAGGCACATCATCGGATTGTTACACGTGTCATGGTACGGATTACAATAATTCGATTAATCCAAATCATGCGACCGCAAAATATCCTACGGATTGTAATTCGTGTCATACAACGGCTGCGTGGAAACCATCAACATTCGACCACACACCGTTTTTCCCAATTAATTCATCGGCGAAACATCGTCCGGGGCGTTGGAATCTTTGCAGCGATTGCCACACAAATCCTACAAGTGCAAAAGTATTTTCGTGTATCACGTGCCATGAACACAATAAAACAGAGATGGACAAAGAACATAGCGGCAAAAGTGGATATTCGTACGACAGCAACGCATGTTATCGCTGCCATCCGCAAGGAAGATAAGTGAGGCGGATGAAGTGAAAATTTTTTTTTTCTGATTGTGTTGATGATGTGTTGCATAGATGTGCGTGCGCAGCAATCGCCGCATGGTCCGCTTTCTCTGCAGTGCGTTGATTGCCACACAACAACATCATGGAAAGAATTAAATGCGCCGATGAAGTTTGACCATTCAACCACAGTATTTGTGTTGTATGGTCAGCATAAAGTTGCTGATTGTAAAACGTGTCATACTTCGTTACGGTTTGCCGGTACATCGCCGCAATGTTTTGTTTGTCATAAAAAAGAGTATGATGTTACGGCGTTCATTGATCATCGCAAGACAGGATTTAGTACTGACTGTTTGCAGTGTCATACAAACGATGCACAATCGTGGTTAGCAAATTTTGATCATAACAAAACACAGTTTCCAACTCGCGGCGCGCATGATGCTGTTGCATGTTTGCAATGCCACACGAATAATAAATTTCGCGGTACGCTGATACAATGTATTGCATGCCATCAAAAAGTGTATGATGCAACAAAAAATCCGGATCATCGTACAGCAAAATTTCCGATTGATTGCGCGATGTGTCATCGTGCGTTGACATGGCAGCCGGCAGTTTTTTTTCCGCATGATAATTATTTTCCAATTAGTGCAGGTGCAAAACACAGTCCCGGACGCTGGGGCAGTTGCAGTGATTGTCATACCAATCAATCGAACTATGCGGCGTTTGAATGCATTAATTGTCACGAGCATTCAAAATCCAAAGTGGATAGCAAACATCAGGGTAAACGAGGATATGTCTATCAAAGCAGCGCGTGCTATCGTTGTCATCCGCGCGGTGAAAGTGACGGAGATTAAATTTCTTGTGCTAGTGCCACTTTAATTAGTTCTCGCTGAAATATTCTTTTGGCAGTCATTGCGAGGCGTTTTTTGCCGAAGCAATCTTCTAAATTTGAAGAAAAAGATTGTGCCGAAGGCATTCCGTTGGAACTTCGCTCATAAAAAACATTCGCT
>CAYHZL010000192.1:0-6490 GCA_964361075.1 uncultured Chitinophagaceae bacterium | reverse complement strand
TTCTAAAAATTCATTGTTTCACCGCTAAGTCGCAAATAAAAAAAAAAAATAATAAACATTCCAAAGGAATCCCTTCGGGACTTTGCGTTCTTGGCGACTTTGCGAGAAATAATCGATGTTCTTTCACTTTGACTTTTTAGAGTAGACGCAATAATGTATTGAAAAATGGTGCGAGAATCAATTTCAAAATTGAAGAAAAATTCAGCGTGTAACAATGTTACCATCTAATAGAAAAAGTCCCGTTCACTTTAGGTAAGCGGGACTTTTCTTGAGCTGGAGATGAGATTTGAACTCACGACCTGCTGATTACGAATCAGCTGCTCTACCAGTTGAGCTACTCCAGCACATAGTGTTCGTCTACAAGATACGAAAAATATTTATTTTTGTAACTACTCAACGTTATTGTTGATTCAAAAAATCCCTCCGCCAAAAAGCCGGCGGACTTATCTTCGGCGGATTTCCCCCTTTTCAAGGGGGATTACCACGCTCTTATTCCCCCTTGAAAAGGGGGTTAGGGGGATTTGTTTATTTTCTTGGCACAAATAAAGAAATTACAAAAAAAAGACTGAGTAGTTATTTATTTTTTCAATTGTACTACCAACACAATAATCGTTAACGCGCTTGCAAGCAAAGCGAATGATTCTTTAATCGTGCTGGTAATATCAAACGGTTTACTTTCTATCGGTGTTGGCATTTTAGTAACTGATGTTACGCACGTTGGGAAAATGCCTAAAACATTAAGGTCGTCATGCCCGAATGCTTTAATCGGGCATCCATTATGTAGATTCCCGCTAAAAACATGTCCCGAAGGGATCCCTTTGGGACGGGAATGACGGTTGGTTTTTCATCTTTGCGTAACGTGAGTTAGTAACGATATTTGTGGCTATGTAATTTGTTACTACCCTCTACAGTCTTTTTGCAAGCACAATAACTGTTACAGATGAAACTATAATTGCGAGCATATCTTTAACAAAATCAAATGTTGATGTTGTTTTATCCTTCAACACTGGTTCTGGCGGTTCAGGCTTTAATTTTACTACATAAATCATCGAACCATCTGGAATAGAAGGATTAGATGAGAACCAACCAAAACCATATTTTTCCACAAAACCTTCTGGAAGAGTAATTAAAGCATAGTAAGCGCTATCAGTTTTTCCACCGGCAATATCTAAATAAAATTTCATACTTTTTCCTTCAACAAACGAATACTTACCGGGGTTATTGACTTCACCTAACACCTCTACACTATTCGGAGTGCGTTGGATAACAACTTGATCTCCCGGATGTAAAATAGCATCGTATGTTCCTCTTTCATCGTGTAATGCTTCTTCAATATTTGTTCGGAACCGTGTAGTACCACGAATCAATTGTCCACCTCGCGCATAGCCGGTTTTTTTCAACCCACCTGCACGACGGACTACATCGGAAATCCGCTCACGCGGTTCCCAAAGAGCATACGCACCCGGAAATTTCACTTCGCCCGCAACTGTTACCTGTTCTTGTAATCGGTAATTGGGATTCGGACGTATAAATACTTGGTCTTTATCTTGCAGAACAAACGAACTAGCCTTTGAGGAGGAAAGAATCTCTATAGGTGTTCGGGTTGCATCGAATAAATTAGGCATATCACTAAACAATATTCTAACCAATGAATCGTTTTTCATTTCAGTGTTCATAACGCGTGCCACTTCAGCCTGATTCGTCCATGCATCTTCAGTAAAGCCGCCCGCTTGTAAAATGAGATCGGTAAGAGTCATTTTTTCAATCAGCCGGTATTCACCGGGTCGTTTCACATGTCCATAAATTTGTATTTTTTTATCCAAAAACTTTATTTCCCCAAGTGCATACACTCGCAATTCATCACCCTGGATAAGAGGTATATCCTTTTCTTCACCGGCAAGTATTTTTGCAATATCAAGCTGAATCGTCCGGCGCGTTACAAGGTCTTCATTCAATCGCACAAGATCAGCACGATCAAGAAATGTGTTGGCACGGAATACTGAATCTTCCTGTCCACCAACAGATCGCAGCATATTGCTAACCGTCATACTATCAGCAAAAATAAATTTCCCTGGTGATTTTACATGGCCTAAAATGGAAACAAAATCAACAGGATTAATTTCGTACATCGAATAGATTCGCAAATTGTCGCGCATCTCCAGTGCGATATTCTGTTGTGGATTTTTTTGCATTACTTTTTCCAAATCAAGCGTAATCATCTCAAATTTATCGCTCTGATATTGACGGGTTAATTCAGCACGTTTAAGGTACGCAGTAGGCCAAAGACCATCTGCCGCATCAATAAGATCTTTCACTGTTCGTAATTGATCTATCTGGTATGTTCCGGGACGTTTTACATCTCCTGCAATCCGCACATAATTTTCTTTCTTATCTAAAATTGGAAAGAGCGTAATAATATCTCCATCTTCAACAGTGAAATCTTTTTTTCCTGTTGCAATATCGGCAAATTCTATATCGAACATGCGCCGTTCAAGATCACCCTTTTTTCGTTTCGCAAAGGGTATGATACGGTCTACCTGAATCCGATCGCGATAGACATTGCTTCGGACACCGCCGGCATATTCAAGCAGTTTCTTTAAATTTTCGTCAGGCTGTAATTCATACGTGGCTGGACGTAACACTTCACCGCGGATAGAAATACTGCGTCCTTTCAGAGGCACAAATATAATATCATTATCGTTAACACGAGTATCATTTGTTTTTACTGATCCAAGCAAATAATCATACAAATCCACTTTTGCAATTAATTTACCGGACCGAATAACTCTTACATCACGTAAAGAACCGCTTGCTTTTGGTCCACCAACAACAAAAAGAGAATTGAACACATTGGCGAAATTGTTTACAAAATATCCTCCCGGATTATTTACTTCACCCATAATAAATACGCGCACGGGTCGAAGTTTAGAGAGTGAGAGTTCTAAAAAGATTGTTGCCGGTTGCGATTCGAGTCCTGCATAAGAATGGGCAAGGGCTGCCTTCACACGTTTTTTTGCTTCATCAATAGTATAACCGGAAACAAGCAATGGACCAACCGATACTAGTGTTATGCGCCCTTCACGATCTACAGTTACTTCATCCATCGTCTGGGTTTGACCCCAGAGTGAAATTTTTAGTACATCCCCTGCCCCAAGAATATAATCTTTATCCGCAATCGAAGGTGAAGCTTCAAAAGTATTCGCTGGAGATCGAAAGAAAGAAAGTCCGAAGATTTGACTTTCTTCAACCTTTAACGGCTGCGGCGGTTTAGGAGCATTCACAACCTGTGCCGCATTACCGAGTGTAGCAGGTACAGCTTCCTCCGTTTTTGGGGATGTCTGTGTTGGAATGGGAATATTTGCAATCGGTGCAGATTGTGTAGTTAGAACAGGAGTACTTTTTCCCGGCAATTGTTTTAGATACGACTCGAGGTCAATACCGTTTTGTTTTGCTTTAGCCTCCGCCTCGGCGCGAGTCATACCATATTTTTTAATCAAAGCATCTATTTCATCGGGTGACATCTTCTGCAATTCTGAATTGGCTCGTGCTCTGGTCGCTTCATCTACCACTTGCGAGAATGCCACAACGGAAACAATAAACAGTAAAAAAATAGATCGCCGGAAAGAATTTATTAACTCGCTCATAAACATTTATCTTAAAATATTAAAATGTATAACACAAAAATATGAATGGTAACTTGTATTGATTAACTGATGTTACGCACGTTGGGAAAATGCCTAAAACATTAAGGTCGTCATGCCCGAATGCTTTAATCGGGCATCCATTATGTAGATTCCCGCTAAAAACATGCGGGAATGACGGTTGGTTTTTCATCTTTGCGTAACGTGAGTTACTAAAATTCTTTACCAACTAATTCTCCGATACTTCACTTTATCCTTCGCTTGCACCGGCACCAATGCCGCTGCGAATATAGGTACGCACCATTTTAGTAATTCTGCGGCGCACTTTCTGCTCATCATCTGGTGATACATCTTGTAAGTTTTCAATTCTATCCATAAGAATTTGTTTCGATTTCGTCGGCAACACAGAAAGGAAACGGTCGCGCAGATCGTCAGGCGCATTCTTCAACGCAATGGACATTTCTTCTCCCGAAATATCTTTTACCAATTGGCGCAGCATTTTGTCGTCAAGCTTGCTCAACTCCGTAAATCCAACACGCTGCGAAGAAAGTTCCTTGAACAAATCAAGATTCATCACTTTAATAAATTCAGTAATTGTTGATTCAGCAGTTTCATCCATGTTATCCATAATATCAAGAAGCAAATCGGTGCCGAGTAATTGCACGTTATTGATAATTGGAATTGTTGACGCTTTCGTCGCTAATTCTTTTGCAACAGAAACGTACGTGTCCGATGAAAGTCTTCGCAGTTTGGCAAGTTCGAGAGCAACTTCGCCTTGCTGCATGGAAGGTAAATTCCGCAACATACTGCTTGCCACTGTCGGGTTAAGCTGCGAAAGAATAATTGCAATAATTCCCGCCGGTTCATCTTTCATCAACAAATAAATTTGCGGTTCGGAAAGTCTTTCTAAAAATGCAAACGGATTTTGCTGCGCAGTTTTCGACGCGGAAAATTGTTTTATGTATAATTGGTTTTGAAAGAATACTAACGAATCTTTTATTTCTGCAGGATTTTGCGGCGGCGCCTGAATCATCATTTGATGTAATACTACATTTTCTTCATCCGAAAAATGTTCTTTCATTAACCCGACAATATTAATGCCGATGTATGAAATGACCGACTGCAATTTCACTTTGCTTGCCGGGTCAGCAATTATTTCGCGCACCACCGTTGCAGTGAACGCCGTATTACCCACACTCGTCGCAATAATATTACTTTTTAATTTTTGAAGTTCAGCCGCATCAGTTGCTCTTTGCATACTTTCTGCAACCATGGGCAATGCTTTCGTTTCATCCTGCAATTCCTGAATTTCCTGCTGCTCATGAAATTTTTTGTCTGCCTCGTATAACGCTTGCTGCGCTTTCATTTGATCAATTTTATTTTTTCGCACAAGAAGATATACCAACACAAGCAACACAAACACGAAGGCAAGCGAACCTATTGTCAGCGGAGTGAATGCAGAATTTTGTTTTTCTACACTCGCTGGATGAAATGCTGAGTCGGCAAATTGCGCAGCCTGTGTTTGCTGCATAGCCGCAGTTTGCGGAAATGCAAATTCTTGCAGTTCAACTTTATCGCCGCGCTCCCGATTTAATTTGCCGACATAAAATGCAATATTTTCGATCAAGCGCAATAATTCTTTATCTTCGTGCGTGCCGTTTTTATCAACTAAAATTTTAATTGAAATACCATCAACGGCATACTGTGGTTTTGCAGCATTTTCTTTTCTGTCTGCCTGAAACCCTTTCACACCCGGCAGCATAATATCACGTTCATCCGGCGTTTCGGCGCCGGCAATTTCAGACAATGTTGCATCAGCAGCAATCAGAAATTTTAAATCGCTGTAATATTTTCTGATTTCATTGCTGATGACATTTTCTAATTCTTTTTCCACTTTCATTTTTTCCTTCTCAACATCGGAAGCAAAAAGATGTGCTGCACCAACGAACGAGAGGATCGAAAGAAGAGTAACTATTTTAAACTGCACAGGTTTAGACTTCATAGGTTTTTCCCACAAAATATGGAGTGAAATTTTTAATCCGGTTCACGGTAATAATAAATTCTGATAACAACACGACGGTTTTCTGCTTTTGCTTCTTCAGTAAAATCTTTTGTTTCGGGATCGAGTGCCTTATTCACCGGACGCGCATCTGCATATCCGGTTGCTGAAAGACGCTTGCCTGCTATGCCGACAGTATCTTGTAGAAAGTGA
This sequence comes from uncultured Chitinophagaceae bacterium, assembly GCA_964361075.1. Taxonomy (GTDB): domain Bacteria; phylum Bacteroidota; class Ignavibacteria; order UBA10030; family UBA8401; genus CAYHZL01. The sequence continues at coordinate 637 of CAYHZL010000192.1, read as the reverse complement.
ACCACTTCTCCGGCGCGTGCAGTTGATAATTCCCAATTCGAAAGAAATTCCTTGTTTGAACGAAATGGCGTGTTGTCGGTATGTCCTTCAACCGCAATGTAGGCGCTTCGTGCTTCAACGAAAGATTTTAATATCTGACCGATGGTATCAATTGATTGGTACGCTGTCGCCTGCATTTTTGCTTTGCCGACAGGAAATAATAATTTTGTACCGAATCGCAATTCAACACCTTGATCTGTCTTCACTACTTTCACATCATTTCTCAGAGAAGGATTTGAATCGATATTTTCTTTCAACGCTTTTGCAAGTGTCGATAAGTTTTGCTGCGCTTTTTTTTCAGATTGAACCGAAGAAGCAAAATTATCCAACTTAGCTTGATCCGGAACCGAAAGCGCAAGCAACAGAGTGAACGCGGCAAGCATAGCGGTGAGCAAATCTATATAACTGACTTGCCAATGACGCTCTGAAGATTTTTTCGCTTGAACGCGAGACTGATTTATTTTCATAGCTGTACGATTCTACAATCCGATGTAACTACTCAGTCATGCCATGAGTTTGTCTAATGTTTTGGTGAATGTTGCTAGTTTTATTCGCCGCGGCGAATCAAAAAGTTACTCATGGCATGACTTTAAAGGCA
>CAYHZL010000191.1:0-6496 GCA_964361075.1 uncultured Chitinophagaceae bacterium | reverse complement strand
CCTCCCCTAAAAGGGGAGGGATAAAGGGTGGGGTTGTTTTCGCTGAGCAATTACTCTCAAATTACTATTTTTGTTTAAATACCGCTATTTCTCCCGATGCCAAGGGTGGCAACGCCATTCCCTTGGAACATTCCTTCGGAACAAGTCGGTGTCCTCGCCATAACTTTTCATACAGTCTGTGCTAATGTGAATCAGCTAAAAAGGAAATGTTCATAGTTGACCTACAAGAAAAAAAATAAGTGCAGTTTTTTTTTCCTTAGTTTATCGCAACGATTATGCCATAACCTGTGTTTAAAAACTGCCGTTTCCTTGTAGAAAACTTAAAAAAAAAAGGGTGTGCGTGAACGATGTGTGGAAGTAGCTGGGGAATAAGGTTCGGGTGGCTAATAATGAACAGGGATGATTTTATTTATGGACATCTCTAAAAACCTAAACAAATTGTCATTGCGAGGGAGGAACGACCGAAGCAATCCTTTCCTATTATACAGAAACGAAGATTGCTTCTCCGCCTTCGGCGGATCGCAATGACGACACTGTTTTTAGAGATGCCCTTATTAATTTTTCATTCTCTCCATTGCTTCGTAGTATTTGCGAATCAACTCCTGATAATCTTTTGTATATCCGGCTTCGCGTGCTTTTTGTACATCGCGGCGAAGTTGATTCAAGATATTTTCGTTGCTCAATTCTGATGGAGATTTGCGCGTTGTTGAAATTCCTGCTGTTGCTTTGCGGCGTTGTTCAAAATCGCGTTCACGCTGCGAACTTTGCGCCTGCAACAATCGCGAAAGAATTCTCTCTTGTTGTTTGATGGTGTTTGGATTTGCATTGTTCTGTTGTAAACTTTGAATTACTTCTTTCATCTCCTCCGCAATTTTTTGCAAATCACCAAGCATACGATTTTTATCCGGCGCATGTTCGGCTTCGCGCTGCAATTGCTCGAGAGATTTTCGCACCATCTCTTGTTGTTTCGCAAGTCGCCCCATTTCCTGCATTTGTTGCTGCGACATTCCCTGTTGCTGACCCAACTGCTGTGTTTGCATATTAATGCTTTGTTGCTGTGCAGACATTCGTTGTAATTGTTGAAGCAGCGATCCGCCTTGCCCACCCTGCCCGCCTTGTTGCATAGATTGCATCGCGCTCTGCACAAGTGTTGCGGATTTATTTAATGATGCCATTGCATCACCTTGTATAGTACTTGCCGCTTGACTGTTGCGTTGTTCTAATCCTTCTTGCGCTTGCTGCATTTGCGCCATTGCTTTGCCGATTGCTTTTCCCATCTCCGGTGTAACGACAAAAGATTTTTGTGAAAGCTCTGCCAATGCATTCGCAACATTCGCAAGTTCTCCCTGCACATTTAATTGTTGTTGTGCATTCTCTCGAAGCTGCGGCGAGTTTACATCTAACCGCTGCGATTGATTTTTTAGTTGTTCTTGTTTTTGTGAAAGTTGAAGTAAATCTTGCTGTGCTTTTTTGAGCGCGTTCAATGTTTCCATCATCTGGTTCGCAAGCATTTGCTCTTCCATTTCAGAAAGCTGCTGAGACATCTGCTGCATTTTCCGGCTGGCTTGCTGCTGCGATTGCTGCGCTTTTTGTTTTTGTCCGCTGCGCAATTGCTGCGAACTTTGCTTCATCGCGTCTTTCATCTCTGTATCATTCGCAGCTTGTTCAGATTTGTCGAGTTTTTCTAATGGCATTTCTTTCGGAAACTCTTCCATCTTCTTTCTCAACTCCGCAAGTTCACGCTGCAATGCCTCTAATTGTTTGTTGATGTCATCCTGTTTGTTCGCCGCGGCGAATTCGTCCGCATTGTTTGTATCGGAAGGATTCATCTTGTCAGTTTCTTTTTGAAGCTGATCTTGCTGCTGCTGTAATTCTTTTGCGCGTTTCACTAATTCATTTGTCTTTTGTTCAATCTGCACACGCTTCAATAAATTCATTGTTCGTTCAATGCCGCTGCGAAATTGCTCTTCCGAAAATTGCATTTGCTCCATCGCTTGTTTCAACTGCTCGGAATTTGCTTGCTGCTTCATCGCTTCTTGCATACGCTTCATCGCCTGCAAAAATTCCGGCGTGTTCATTTCCTGCATCAGTTTTTGCAGTTCCATATACTTCTGCATTGTTTCTGTTGATAGCACATTATTTTTTTGAAGTTCCTGCATGGCAGCATCAACTGTTTTTTGCACATCGTCAATTTTTTTCTGAATCTCCTGAAATTTTTTCGCTACTTCTTCTAATTTTTTCTGCTGCTGCCAATCCGCTTGCTGGTTTTTTTTCATCTCACGGGAAATTTCTTCTACATCTTTTTTCAATTCCTCAGCATCTTTCAACGAAGCATCAAGATTTTTCAGTGCATGTTCATTCGCTTTGTCGGCATCGGCAAATACTTCTTCTAACGATGGCAACCGAAGCAGATACGATTCACTTTTTCCCATTTTCGGTCCGGAAACATTATCGTTATCAAATACTTCAATATGATATTCAATCACATCTTCCGGAACCAATCCGAGCGGAGAAACATCCCACAGATAATTTACAATCTCTTCGTTCACCTGCTGTCCGGAAAGCGAGAGAGAAAAAGACAGGGGAAGAAACGAAAATTCTTCTTTCGGCTTTTCATATTTCGATTGCACCAAGCGATAGGCAAGACGCAATGACGAAAAACCAAAATCATCATTCACTTTTACTTGCAACGGTAATTTCATTTCGTTGGTTATATCGATATTTTTTGCAGGAGAAAGCACAGTAACAGTCGGAACTGCATCGGGAAGCACATCTAATTTATATTCAATTGGATTTGCATTTGTTACACCGGATATATCTCGCAATTCAATGTGGTACGTAATCGGCACAACAAGCTTTTGAGTCATTGTTAATTGCTCATTGTTCACTGCTAATTGTTTTTTAATGCCATCGCCAAAAACAGACTGCGCCGATTGCACTTCTTTGCTTACAATTATTTTCCATGTCAGTATTGAACCGGCAAGCGCAGTACCATCACCAACATTTTCATCAAGATAGTGCGGCGGCAGCTTTGCGTACGCGGGAGGCGTAACTAACAATCGCAATGAGCGAACAAACGGTCGATCAGTAACTGTGATTGTGAATGTTTCACTTCTCATTCCATTTGCTTCCGCTGTATAACGCACAGATTGTTTGAGCGTCGGCAGGATATGTTCAAAAATTCCGGCAGAATCTTTTTTCAAAAGAATTTTTTCCTGCGTTGCCACGCCTTGTTGTTGAAGAAGCAACGTTACTTCATTCGGCAATGCCGATGTGGCTGCATTGTTGTGTGCTTCTACCAATGAAATTGTAATTTTCACTGACTCGTCTTTCACCACTTCTTTGTTGCCGGGGTGAACAGAGAAATAAAATGGAACTGGTTGAAGAAATTCTGTTCTGCAATGTAACAAGCGATACGACGCAGAACGCAATTCACTTTGAGGAACAAAAAACAGAACAACAATCCCAACAGCAATTGCACCGAACATGCGTGCCTGTTTTTTTATGCGCTCGTAGGAAATAATTTCAGTAAACCGAAACTGCGCAGAGAGACGTTGAAGTTCAAGAAGCGATGCCTCAATAAGTTCAGACGAAACAAATTCATTTTTATTTTGATATATCTCAAGATGATTCCACAGTCTGTCTTTAATCGAAGGAAAATGGTTTCCAATAAACAGCACAAATTCTTTTTGTGAAATGCTTGATGCTACATTCCAAAAGCGCAGCAACGGAATTATAATAAGCCATACGGCTGCAGCAGACACGGCAACGAGAACAGAGAATAGAATAAGTGTCCGAACGAGTGTTCCGCCTGCAGTCAGCATTTCGAACAGTGAGGCAGCGGTACACATAAGCAAGAAACTGCTCAGCGAAAAAAAAATACCGGATAAGATTTGCTCGCGGTAGTAAGCGCGGCGAACATCTTCTATGCGTCTTTTAAATTCTTGGATGATATGTACAGAATGTGTGTTCATTGACTCATTGACCACACTATTATATTTGTACCAAATTGTAACGCTTCTTGCCGTTTCTCTTCGGGATCTTTATGAACCTCAGTGTCAGCCCAGCCATCGCTTGGGTTTGATTCGTACGTATAATAGACAACAAGTCTTCCCTTCAAAAAAATTCCGAATCCTTGCGCTGTTTTTTTGTCGTGCTCGTGCGTTTTCGGCACACCATTGGGAAATTCAAATTTGCAATGGTACAAGCCGTACGAAAACGGAAGTTCCATCAACTTTGCATCGGGGAAAACTTTTTGTATTTCTCTGCGAAATGCTTTATCCATTCCGTAATCATCATCAGCGTAGAGAAAGCCGCCGTTTTCAAAATAGGTGCGGAGACGTTCTACCTCGTACGATGAAAACACAATGTTGCCGTGTCCCGTCATAAATAAAAAAGGATACGAAAAAAAATTATCGTTTGAAATTTCCACAAACTCATACTTCGGATCTGCATCAATGCCGGCATATTGTTTTGCAAATTTCAGCAAGTTCACTTCTGCCGAAGGATCGTTGTACCAATCGCCGCCGCCGGAATATTTTAACCGCGCAATGCGAAATTGAGATTCGATCCGTTTCGATTGTGCTTCAAGTTGGATGTGTACCACGGAGACACAGAGGACGCCGAGAAGAAGAATTCTTTTCATGAAGAAAAGTTATGCAAAAGCGGCGTGAAAAACAAAAAAGGGGAAAACAAATCGTGTTCTTTTATCGCAAAAGGATTAGATTTGCTTGATGAAATAAAAATGCCGCTTTGAATTCGATGCGGCACATACAAAATACACCAAGATGAGTTAAGCACGTATATATTTTTTATACAGTGCAAAATATTTTTTAACATATTCTGCCTGAGTCTTGCTACAATGAATCAAGGAAAGCAATGTTGTTACTTTTGTATAACCAAATTCATCAATTAATGCGCCAAATGAAGAATTCATAAATGATGAAGACATTGGCGTTGCATTATGTAGCGAGAGTCTTGCCTTCATATTATTGAAAAAGTGTTCTTTCAAAACAACGTACAGCGCAAACCCTTGATCGTTCGTTGCTGTCCCTTGCACAGTGGACATTAATTCAATATCAATTATTTGATTATTCATCTTTAAACCTATTATATATTAGAAAATAAATTCTTCGTTGTCAAATTCCTGTTCTTTTTCCTGCAGATTATTCGGATTAAACGAAAACTTTATTAACGTTCCTTCTATACTATTAGATAACAACTCATATCGAACAGAGTTCCCTAGAAACTGTAGCATAGCGGAATTGGAATACACTGTCAATTCTCCTTTTACCCTTTGTATGTTTCCAAGAAGATTCGAAAGTCCAAACCCTCTGTTTTGAGGAGTTGTTTGAATAGAAATTCTTGTAACAAAAGATGCTCTAATCGCATCCGCATCGGATTCAAGTTTTTTTCCTTTGCTCTCCCATAGTTTTTTTATTGTTGTTGGTATGCCAACGCCGAAATCACACACAGCAGTATTTATCTGATTGGACTTGGGATAGTATTGTGTAATTGAAAATCCTTCCACTTTGGAATTTGCATGGTCATAGATGTTGTTGAATAATTCAGTCAATGCAATGTACAGTGCAGAAAGATCTTTCCCGGGGAAATGAAGGTTTTCAAAATATTTTTGCGACCCATCGGCATGCGAGGAAATTCTTTGCTGTGATATTTTCCATAACGCGAGTGTTGTTTTCTTTCTTGACTCGGTGAAGGCGTTCCTATCATAGCCCTGTGTCCAATATTCAAAAAAACGAATGTAATTCAAATATTCGTCTGCCAAGGAATTATTACGGGCAAATTCTATGGAAGCACCTGACAGATGATATTCTTCTATGAGGCAAGCGAGAGAGACAATTTGATATGGCTCAATAAAAGGCGAATTGATTACCATTCGCAAGGTGCTAACTTGTTCGTTTGGTTTTAACCTGTGTTTTTTCAGTAACACCAGCCAAGTAGTGTCGCTCTGTTGCCCATATATATGGATATCCCTTTTCATCTATTTCTTATCTCCTACTCTTTACCCTAATTCTCCCATTCTTCTTTATTACCAATCTGCTTTCTAAAATCGATTGCATTAGCATCATTTGATTTTAGTTTTCGATCTCGTTTTTGTAACTGATGTTACGCAATGGTTAATTTTCTAAAAAAATTTACCCTTGTGTTAAAAAAAATGTAGTGTGCAATTCTTTAACCGCGCAATGCGAAATTGGGATTCAATCCGTTTCGATTGTGCTTCAAGATTGTGTTGCACTGTTACAACGCAGAGAATGCAGAAAAGAATTATTTTTTTCATGAAGAAAATTTATGGAAAAGCAGGATGAAAAACAAAAAAAAGGCACAGATAAAAATCTGTGCCTTTCATTTGAAATGATCGGGTTCATTCACTTTGGTGAATTTATTCTCTATCGGGTCTAATACCCAATGTTGTCAGGTTAAGATACACTTCGACTCCGTTCCGACAGTCATGCTGAGCGAATCCTGTTTTTTAGGA
>CAYHZL010000190.1:0-6596 GCA_964361075.1 uncultured Chitinophagaceae bacterium | reverse complement strand
ATTCATCACCCGATGTGTCTCAATCCGTCAACAATTGTTGTGCGCAATGCTTTCACGATCGGAAAGATTGATGCTGCAACGCCAACAAACAAAGCGGAAGACGCTGCAATAATAATCGTGCTGTTTTCAATGTTGAAGACCGGGAAAAATCCTTTCGGCAATGCCATAGCAAATCCTTGTACCAACGGAAAAGTGAGCAGTAAACCAAACGCACCTCCGAGAAACGCAATCAACATTGATTCGCCGCCGATGAATGCAATCAAATGTCCGCCGGAGAAGCCGAGCGTTTTCAACACAGCATACTCGCGCGTGCGTTCACGTGCCGACATAATCATCGTATTGCCAAGCACGAGCATGATGATGCCGATGATAACAAACGACATCACATTCATCGCCGTAAGAATTGCACTGGACGCAGCAATAAAACCTTGTGTAAATGCACGCTCGGTTTCTGTTTTAGTTTCAGCGCGGGAATTTTTAAAGAGCGCATCAACTTTGTCTGAAATAATTGCTGACTGATTCGGGTCTTTTATTTTTATGATGTACCAGCCAACTTCACCTTCGCGCCCGGGCATTTCCACGCGCATGCGTTCATCCAAATATTTCCAGTGAAAGACCATTGCGGTTGCATCGGTTGATTTATCGCGCGGTGTGTAAATTCCGCGAACTACAAACTGCCATTGCCCCGGATAAATATCACCTTCCAACGGCATCACATCACCAATTTTTATTTTATATCGCGTAGCAATATCAGCACCGATGATGCATGAGTTTTGTTCTTTCTTGAATGTTGCTAATTCTTCTTTCGAAAGTAAAAACTCCGGATAGACATCGAAGTACGTTTCGGGATCAACGGCGAATCGTGCAAAGAATTGATTCTTGTCGATGTACACACCGCCAAACCAATTTGCCCATGTTACTTTTTCAACGCCTTCAATATTTTGAATTTTGTCGCGATAGGCATACGGTAACGGAAAGATGAACGAGATTGCTTGTCTGGTAATCAAACGGTCTACTGCGGCGGCATCAACGCCGGCATTCCACGCGGTTACCACAGTGCGCAGCACGCCAAACGCCATCACTGCAATGGCGATTCCGAGAATCGTCAACAGCGCACGGAGTTTGTGGCGCAACGCATTTTTAAAAATGAGTTTGAGAATTTTCATGCCATGCTCCTATTTGAAATCGCCTTTTTCGAGATGACGAATAATTTTTGCGCGCTCTGCTGCATGCGGATCGTGCGTAACCATGACAATTGTTTTTTTGAATTCGGTGTTCAGCCGTTCCAATAAAATTAAAATTTCTTCTGCGGAATTTTTATCGAGATCACCGGTCGGTTCGTCGGCAACAAGCAATGTCGGATCGGTGGCAACTGCACGTGCAATAGCAACGCGCTGTTCTTGTCCGCCGGAAAGCTGTTTGGGATAATGATACATGCGGTCGCTCAAACCAACAAGTTCCAGTGCGGTTTCTACTTGTTGCTTGCGCTGTGCTTTTGAAAGCGGCGTCAACAGCAACGGCAGTTCAACATTTTCAAATGCCGTGAGCACCGGAATTAAATTATAAAATTGAAAAATAAATCCGACATGACGCGCACGCCACTTTGCAAGTGCCGTTTCGCTCAATACACTGATATCGGTATCGTGCACAAAAATTTTTCCGCTCGATGGACGATCGATGCCGGCAATAAGATTCAGCAGTGTGGTTTTGCCGGAACCCGACGGACCCATGAGCGCAAGAAATTCTCCTTCGGGAATTTCGAGCGAGAGATTGTTTAGAACGGGAATATCGAATTTATCCCGCTTGTATGCTTTCGATACGTTTTCAACTCTGATTGCAGTTGCCATAGTTGTATTTGTATTGTGAATGAAATAATTGTAAAAAAATAATACTAAGACTTGAAACTTTTTTGTAACTACTTATTTCTCACTGAAATACTCTTTGCGCGTCATTGCGAGGCGTTTTTTGCCGAAGCAATCTTAAAAATTTGAAGAAAAGATTGTGCCGAAGGCATTCCGTTGGAACTTCGCTCATAGAAAACACTCGCTCGCAATGACTTTTTCAGCAAGAACTACTTAGTCGTCTCTTAAAAAATGCGAGTGATGCCATGAGTGTAATAAAATGATTCAGAAATAATTCTAATTTTCACGTTCTTAATAAACAAACTCATGGCATCACTTTGTAAATAAGACTTTTTAAGGAACGACTACTTATCGAAGTTGTTGTCATACCGCGAAAGCGGGTATCCAGTGATTTTTTTATAATCATCATTCTTAAAGATATGGATTCCCGCTAAAAACATGCGGGAATGACATTGAATAAAAATACGTTGAACAATTACATGTTCTTCTAGATCTCTCAATCTGCGAATCTGTGGCTACAGCTTTTATTTTCCTTCAATACTAATTTTTGTCCCGGAAGAAAGTGTTCCTGATGGATGCAAAACAATTTTATCGCCGTTTGCAACGCCTTCTTTCACTTCCACCAATGTGCCCATTGAATCACCTATTACAACGGATATTTCAGTTACTTTTTCTTCTCTGATAATAAACACCACGTTGCGTCCGTTGCGCTGAACAACCGCCGAAGAAGGAACGGTGAGCTTCGGTGCAGAATTTTCTACTGCGGTGTTTTCTTTTTTGTTCAGAAATAAAACCTTCGCACTCATTTCCGGAAGCACACGGTCATCGCGATCGTTAAAACGGATTTTTGTCAGCACTGTTGCTTTTGCGCGGTCTGCAGTTGGAATAATTTTGTGCACAAATCCGCGGTACCGTTTTTCTGGAAATGCATCTAATGTAATTTCGCACGGTTGATTAGGAATAATTTTTTCAATGTTCGATTCCGACACATCGGCTTCCACTTCAAGCGAACTCATATCGGCAAGTGTTACCAACGCACCGCGTGAGCCGGCGGCAGCGCCGAACGGCGTAATCACTTCGCCGACATTTGCATTCTTGTTTAACACTGTACCATCGAACGGTGCACGAATAAAAGTATTTTCGACTTGCACTTCTGCTGAACGGACACCTGCTTCTGCCAATTGCACTCCAGCAACAGATCGCTTATACCGCGCGTTGGCGATATCGTACTCTGCTTTGGAAATTGAATATTGTTCAAATAATTTTTTCTGGCGTTCAAAATTGGCAACGGTTTCTTCCAAATCTGCTTTTGCACTTTCAAGTCCTGCTTTCGCTTGACCAAGCACTGCTTCAACATCGCCGCTTTCAATGCGCCCGATGATGTTTCCTTTTTTTACATGATCGCCTTCGATCACCGCGAGATATTCTAATCGTCCCGTCCCTTTTGATGCGACAGCCGCTTTCACTTGTGCAACAACATATCCGCTTGCAGTCAGTACGGTATTCGCTTGCGAAGGATAGGTGAACGATGCCGTCGCCACTTCAACTTTTTCGCTTGAAACACTGCCGCCGGTTGCAAGGAAAATAAATCCGACTACGGTAAGAACGCCAATGATTGAAAAAAAGAGAATGAGTTTTTTCTTTGAACTGTTGTTGGAGTCTGGCGCTGTTTCACGATTAATGCGAAGTGAAGATAAGTCTGCGTTCAAATTATTGAATGACATATTTTTTTCGTTAGAGAGATATTGCTGACAGCAAAAATTTACACCGGAAATACTAATTTTTTTCTTTCTTATGCAACCATAATACTAAAAGGAAAAGAAAAAGTTGCAATGTAATCGGCGAATAGAGGATAGAATTCGGTAAATCGCGCACTTCAACGCACTGCAAATATACAATAAAATTTTAACGATTACCTCGTCGGCTGGCGGATAATAGTCTTCATTTTCCTCGGATCAGCTTTGCGAGGATCGCTTAAATATATCTCGTGATGTTTTCCGCAGAGTGCAGAACCGGATTCAGTAATGAACGTATGAAGTTTTTCGATCGTTGGCGCTTCATCGGCAAACGGACCAATGTGCATAATCTGCGCCGATTTCCCTTCGTGAAATTTTTCCCACCGAAGTTTTGCTAGCGCTGCCGGATTTTTTTTCTTTCGTACCGATTCAATCGCTTCGTCAATCAAAGTTTTTGTAACAACCTCCGGCTGTAGTATCATCATCGTCCATAACCATTCATCTTTTCGTTCAACACTAAAATCTTTCATATCAGGAGTCCACCACAAACCTTCAAGTGGAAGTACGCCGAAATCAATCGCCTGCTTTCCTTTTTTGATCATAAACTTTACTGCATACGAAACAGCAAAAAGTGTTTCAACGGCTTCTTTGTATTCTTTCGCTGTATTCGGATCCCCTTTCCCGTCGATCATCAAAAAATTCATTGCTGGAACATCAACAATCATCGGTTCTTTTGCCGATGGTGCAAACAGGTGTTTCAATTCTTTTTTGTAATCAATTTTTTTCATAATAAATTTTTCCAAATTTTTTATAATGGTTGAATGGGCAAACAAATTTCCATCACAATGTTTCCCTTGGGATTTTGATTCGGAGTCATGGAATATATTTCAAAACATGGATGATCAGTCGGCACATATCCACTGTGCTGCAACCAATCAGAGTAGAGCGATAAATACGTTGATTCAATTTCTTCGAGTCTTCCGGTAAACCGATACACTGCATGTTTGCCTTCGGGAATATCGAGTACACCAATATCTTTTTGTGCAGCGATTGATTGCGGAACGGTAATGCATGCATAGTACCGGCACTTGTGTGCATTGGTAATTTCGGGATTATCAAATGAGATTCCGATGTACATTGTTTCTTTGTTTAGAAGATCGCGTGGTCCCGCCCAACGCATAATTTTTTTCCACGCCGCATCAATTTTCTCATGAACATATCCCTCCAGATTGGCAACGTACGCTACATGAAATATTGGAAGCATTTTTATTTCAACTTTCTTCGGATCAAAGATTGTCATCGTACCCTTCTTGTGTTTTTTAACAGTAGTAAGATACGAAGGGCGTTTAGAAGTTTCTTTTCCCTTCTTGCTTTTCGTTTTGCAATTCTTGCTCCATTCAGACGCAGACATGCCGTACTGTTGTTTGAACGAACGAGAGAAGTTTGCGGAAGAAGAAAATCCGCAACGCATCGCAATCTCCGTCTTCGAAAAAGACGGTGTATAGAGAAGCATGTTTGCTGCTTTCTCTAATCGCAGACGATTCACAAAATAATTCGGCGTTTCATTCATCAACGCAGTAAACAACCGGTGAAAATGAAATTGAGAGAAGCAGGCAACCTTTGCCAATGTTTCTAACGATAATGTATCGCCAAGATGTTCACTGATATAATGAATAACATTATTGATGCGACCGTGGTATTCCTGTTCCAACATCTGCCGGCGATTCATAGCGCTCCACTATTTTTTTTTACTGTTAATTCGTTTTCACAAAACACAATCATCGCTTTACTTAAAAACGATGCAAGACCTGATTTGTATTTTTCATAATATACGGCAAAACGTGGATATTTCACCTGCTGAATGTAAGTAACAATCGGAATTCAGACTATGTTGTAATTATTTTTTGTACATTGTGAATGTAAGGGTTATGAAAAACAATCCGATCGCATGTGAAGAGTAGTAAAGGGACGAATCGCTATGGAAATTGAAATTACCAAGTCGTTGGAATTAACAGAAAGCGAAGAATCGCTTCTTTCCATGCACAGCTTGCTCAACATCATGAATGTTCTTGCAGGAGAACTACATTTGCTCAGTATGGATTTTGATGATAATGAAATTTTTCATCCGGCTGTTGCGCTTATCATGGAAACCGCCAGAGCGCTTCCCGATCCTGACAGAGCGTACGAAATAATCGAGCGTTATGATGAAGACAAAAAATTTATTTTGAACGCGGTAGAAGAAGCGATCAATACATATCCGCAATTTCGCCATACACCTGATACAGAACGTTCTGTCGAAAACATTCACTCTGTGTTGAACATTTTAAAAGTACGTATCGAAGAAATTCTCGCGCGCAGAGCAAACCCAAAGCAGTGGGAAACATTCAATATCAACGCACTGACGGAAAATTTTGTCAATGTGCTTGCCGCTGTAGAAAAAAATAGCAAAGGGCGATACCATATTGTCTACAATATTGCAAAACAAGAAGTGTCAGATTATCTCGTTGCGCTAAAAATAGAAAGCGTTGACGGCAACACCATCACGATGCCCTCTGTCTTGCAGGATGTTATGCGCGACATTATTGCCAACGCACGCAAATACACATCGCCCGGCGGAACGATTACCGCAGGATTAGCGGATAACGGAAAAGAGATTCGCCTTGTTGTTGAAGACAACGGACGCGGCATTCCCGAAAAAGAAATTGGACATATTGTAGATTTTGGCGTGCGCGCTTCAAATGCTGTTGACGTTAAGACAAAAGGGGGCGGATTCGGTTTGACGAAAGCGTATTATGTTACCAAAGAATTTGGCGGCAAAATGTGGATCAAATCAGAAATGACGGACACACACCATGGTACGAGAATTACCATTGTTATTCCGCGAGCAAAGTAAGAAAAAAAGTTACTACTCAGCGTTATTGTTGATTCAAGAAATCCCCCTCGCCCCCTTTTCAAGGGGGATTACCACGCTCTTATTCCCCCTTGAAAATGGGGCGAG
>CAYHZL010000189.1:0-6625 GCA_964361075.1 uncultured Chitinophagaceae bacterium | reverse complement strand
ATGGATCTTCTGCAATTATAGACTGTGTATAGTCTTTTGTTTTGAATAATGAACTGGTTTGAGCAATTCCAGCCTCTATTAAAAAAATGGACAGCATTATGATCATGATCGTTTTCATGGTATGACTCCTTTACATTAAAGTAAAAATTGTTGTATGTTTAAATTGAGCAAGCAAAAATAGGAACGGGCGTACGCTATTTCGTACGTTCCGCAGGCAGCCAACCTGAATATTTTGTTTGTCTCACAGCGGGCGATGCCTATCATCGCCCGCGTTATTTCTACATCGCGCTGTTAGTCTCCTTATTCAAAAGTGTAATAATAAATTCCCTTTCCTCTTCCACTACCAGGTGCAAACCATGGTTCACCGTAAGCAACAAATAATTTTCCTCTAAATGATTCTAACTGAACCACCGCGCTATACAATTCGTATTGCGGATAATCCGGAAATTCAAGACGTAACCCATTTGATATGGAAACCCATACTGAATCAGTCCATTTTAATACACCTGTCCATTCTGTGCCGACAAACATTCTGTTTTTGTGAAACACGATGGAAGTCGGCCTGTTTATTAAGTTAGGAGAGAAAAGATTTGCATGGGGAGTGTTGGGAATTGTATCTGCAACATTCACCCATACATCGTTCACTAATTTTTTGATTCGGCTTGATGTGTTGAATCCTGCATAAAATGTGTCATTATGCACATACATTGCTGGATAGTTTGCTCTTTTATTTTCATCTGTAGATATGCCATTCATTACTGTCTCAAAAGATGATCCGTTAAAACGATAAATTTTATCTTCGTAAACATAAAATGGTCTGGTATAAAAAACTTCTTTTCCTTGGTAAGTATGTTTTACGAATTTACTAACACTTGGCTCTATAAAAAGATCTCTCATCACTCTAACAGTATCTTTTGAATAAACTAACCCAAAGTTAAAGTCAAAAACAAAAAGTTGATCATTTAACCAGACCATATCTTGAGTATGATCTGCCGCTATCAAGTGTTCCCAAAACATTTTCCATCCAAATGTCGGATGATATTTCCAAGTTCTACCACTTTCTAAAATAGTTAATGTATCCCCGTTGAATGCTATCGGTCCAATAGTTATCGCAAACGTTTTAAGCGTATCCCATTTAATTCCATCTTCTGTTTTATAAAGAACATTTGCGGTGGAGTCTTTTGTAGGTATAGATATATAGGTTGAAACATATAACACACCTTTGTGTTGTATCATATACCGTATATCTGCATTTTTAAACATTGTAATTTCTTCCCACTTCTTTTCTGGCGGTGGTGGTGGCGGAGGATCTACTGGACCATCTTTACAGCCCGCCATAAAAAATGTGAACAGCATCGACGTAAAAGCAAATATGTGAGGCATAGTTTTTCTCATGTGCATTTTTTCTAATATATCTTAATAATCTATTTGACTTTATTAAGTGATGTTATAAATATTTTCGCTTCATCCCTTTTGCTCTTGATTGCTTCAAGCCGCACATTCACATACGACCCCGGCGCGATCCAGATCTCTGATCGTTCCTCAATTTCAACGGTGATCTCTTCAAACAATTTTTTGATCTCCTCCTGCTTCTGTTCCAATTGCTGTAACGCTGTTGTCTTTTCAACGCCGGTGTTTGCTTTGCTTTGTTTCTGTGCTGCTGTTGTATGATGATCTATTTCGTTCACAAGAGATGTGATCTGGTTCTTCAGTTCTGCGGTATTTACTTTTCCGATGCTGTGATTGCTTGCAAGATCGCGAATATCTGACTGGATATCGTTTACATCATCAATGTGCTTGCCCACTTCATCCACAAGAGCCATGTACCGCGCTTTGATCGGCTTGAACGCTTCCCATTCCGGTTTGTTGGATTCGATATTTCTACCTTCTTTGCCTTCCATAAGTTTCTCGAATTCTTTTCTTATGGCGGCGATGACAGGCTGATATGTATTTAATTTGTCCAGTACTACGTGCAATTTTTGAAGAGAAATCAACATTTGAGGAAAAGGTTCCGTACCCTTGTCTGTAAGGTCTTTCGTTAAATAGTCGTACCCGGTTTGCTGGTCGTTCTTGAACGTCTCCAAGGTCGCAATTGTCTCAGATAATTTTTTTTCCCCGTCGTTCATCGAATTGCGAATATCTGAAGTTCTGTAAAATCGCACACAACCTGTGAATGAGAGAGCAGATACTAAAAGATTGAGGGTTATAAAATATCTTGTCATGTTTCTCTTCATAGTATTAATTCCTTTTTTTGTTCATTGAGGATTTTTTTATCAGGCGAATTCAAGTTTGAAATGCAACAGGCAATAACATAGTAGTAATGAAAGACTTACCAGTTTTTTATTATGGAAATATGGATAAGTCGTTGACTTACCCACATTCCCACAATATTGTTATTGTTAATTTTTCACATTGTAACTCATGTTACGCAGTTGAAAAATTCGCCTAATAAACTAAGTTCGTCATGCCCGAACGCTTTAATCGGGCATCTATAAATGGATTCCCGCCTAAAACATGCGGGAATGACGGGTGTTTTTTTCCGTTCTGCGTAACATCACATTGTAATACTGTTTTTTCAGTTTTGAAGTGTTGCATCTCATTATTGAACTCGCATCAAAAAAAAAGTTATGATGTGTTCTCTTTTCTTACGCTCCAACCACCGGCATGTTAATTAAAAACGTTGTTCCTTTTCCCATTGTTGAATGCACTTCAATAGTCCCGTCATGGTTTTCGGCAATTTTTTTACAGATCGGTA
Source organism: uncultured Chitinophagaceae bacterium (assembly GCA_964361075.1). GTDB lineage: Bacteria > Bacteroidota > Ignavibacteria > UBA10030 > UBA8401 > CAYHZL01. The sequence goes on along the minus strand of CAYHZL010000189.1, from coordinate 3,870 downwards.
ATCCGTAGCCATGCCCGTCAATCTTTGTGGTAATTTTTTCGTTAAATAATTTATTTTTTACTTCTTCAGCTATGCCCGGTCCGTTATCGCTAATGGAAATACTCACTTCATTTGTATCAGCAAGAAAAATAGTGGAAAGGGTGAGCGTTGCTTCGCTATGGGCTTCAATAGCGTTGTTCAATAAATTAAGCATAAGCTGCTGCATCTGTTGTGCATCGAAGTAGAGGTAGGGAAGAGAGGAATCGAATTTGGTTTCGATATGTGCGGATCTGTATTTGCGGAGGGGTTGTAGCAGGCGTACCGTTTCGCCGATTGATTTATTGAGATTACCAAGCGACTTGTTCACTTTCATCGAAGAATTTTCAACCAGACCGCGCGCGAAGAGTTCAATCTTCTTCACCGAATCGTGAGCTTCCTTAATTCGGTCTACCACTTTTTCTTGCGGCAAACGCGCGAGAGAGCGTTCAAGCGAATCTAATTGCAGCAATGCGACGTTGAAAAGATTCTTTAATTCATGGCTTACTTCAGCGGCCATCTCCCCTTTGATAGCCATTCTGTCCATTTTTATAAGAACCTCGTTTGCATTTTGCAAATCGTGATATGCTTTTGTTACTGTGTCGTAGAGTTGTGCGTTCTTCAAAGCGGTTGCTGCTTGTCCGGCAAGAATTTCGAAGAGGTTAATGATTTCGTTGCGGTTGACAGGCTGGATATGTTTGCTGTCCACGTAAATCACCCCGATTTTTTCTCCGCGCACAATGAGCGGGGAACAGAGAATTGTTTCAAGGGAAAGAGAAACAATACTCGAACGTGAATCATAGAGTTTATCATGTTGTGCGTGTTCAACACAAATTGATTCGCCCGTTTCAAAAACATCTTTTGGAACACTTTCACTAATGGAGTATTGGTCTGCGTCTAACGTCCGGTCTTTTGCATCGCGTGCCATCACTGTGCGTAATTCGTTTTTGTCATCGGCAAGTAGAAGAAAGCCGCGCTCTGCCTTTGCAATGCGAATGGCATTATCGAGCACCAATACAATAACATCGTCAAGAATTAACGAGCGATTGATTGTTTTAAAAACATTGAGGAGAAGCTCGAAGTCTTTATAACGGCCCAGCAATTTTTTTTCATCATTGCTGGGCTTTATCGTATTTTCACTTTTATACTTATCAACCAATTCGTAGAACTTCATTCGTTCGCCTTAGTTAAGTCGGCTGAGTTCAGCTTTTGCAAGTTGAAGATCTTGTTCTGCTCCCACCGATTTGAAATAGGTCATCGATTTTTTTAGCGCGTCAGAAGATTTTGATTTATCATTCCGCGCTTTATAGAGCAAGCCAAGTTCATACAGCGATTCACCAAGGTTAAGAAGGTTATTGTGTTCTGTATTAAGACGAATGCTGGTTTGTAAATAAATTTCAGCAATATCTAAATTCTTCATCTCGCGCTGCACAACACCTTTCAGTTTGTATGCATCGGCAATACTCAGATGATCGTTGAGTTTGCGGAAGATATTCAATGCATTGTTTGTGTATGCGATGGAAAGAATATTGTCGCCATATTTAGCATACGCCGACGCTTTGCCGAGAAGCGAAATACCAATCATTGGTTCGAAAGAAAGCCGTGTGGAATACGTTAAGCTTTCATCAAACTGTGTGATTGCCGCTTCATAGTCTCGCTTGGAAAGAAGCGCCATACCAAGATTATGATGAACTTCCGGAAGTCGAGCCATATCTCCGGCTTGTTCAAATTGCGGCAGCGCGCGTTGAAAGAATGTAACGGCATCGTTGTATTGTCCTTTAATATTTGCAACGATACCGAGGTTCATCAACGTGGTACTAGTCATGTCGGCATTTTTTACTTTTTCATACAGGCTTAACGCCTTCTTGAAATGACCGTACGCTTTTTTCAGGTTTCCCTGCGAGGCGTACAACACGCCGCTGTTCGATTCAACATCGGCAAGTCCGAGTATATTTTTCGGTTTGCTGTAAAAGCGCTGTGCATCACGAAGATCCTGCAAGGATGCTTTCCATGCAGTGTGTCGGATATTGATTTCAGATCGTTTCACAAGTGCTCGTCCTGCAATGTCAGAAAATCGTGAATTATCTTTTGCAATTGCAACTGCATCACCATAACATTCCTTTGCGTGTGAAAATTCTCCAAACGATATACACAAGTTTCCAATTTCGATAATAAGCTCGCCGTATTCGCGTGCAGGTAACTCTTGTTTGCACCGCGTTTTAATATTTTCAAGAAAACTGTTCTCGATAATATTTAATTCTTTACTTTCTACTCGAGCTTGACTTACCGCTTTCTTTTCTGAATCATTCATTTTATTCAAATCTGAAAGCAAGGAAGACAACAATGGTTCATTGCAATATCGCTCTAGTAGAGAACTCAGACTCGCTGTAAAACTTTTTTGAGTGTTCATAAGTTTGTTCTCTTTGTTTTAGTTGAGTAATAAAACCATTGTATTATTTTGTAAAGCCAAAACCGTAAATTGAGAAATGAAGAATCTTAGCATCCTTCATAACAATTTTACCATCATGTATATCTACGGTAAGCGAAGAAGCTTCAATTTTTTCTAAGACAGAACCATTCATGTAATAAAATGCAACGTTAGCACCGGATGATATGGAAGAGAGGTCTAATCCTTCAACAGTAACATCCAACAACGCCGGTTTATTGAAGACAGCACCGTTAGGAGAAAAATCTGCCACGAGATTATTTTTATCTAACGCAATAGTTACATTTAATGGTTGAGAAACCGTGCCCGGCGAGAATTTTAATTTCATGGAGATGCTAACATTTTTTCCGTTTGTTGATTTATACGATTTTTCAAGTTCAACATCACCACCTTCTGCGGGGGTTATTAACACCGACTTTGGTTTTTTTGCAAGCGAAAGTGGTGCCGCATCGTGTGGTAAAGAAAACAAGTTAATTGATTCCTGCGAAGATGATGTGGAAGTTGCAATACTACTTTGTGAAGGAGTGGAAATAGGATTTGAATTATCCGAACAAGCGCCAATTATCAACAGCAATAATGCTGAGACAAAAACGACTGTAAATCTTTTCATTGTATTCATGGTATTCTCCTAAAAAATTAGTGAATGAGTTATATGTTAATTACTAAATACTGAAACCTAAAAAATAAGGCAGTATAGAAAATAGAAAATAGTTATGGTCCCATTATGCCTCCAATGATGGATACGTTTTTCTTACTTTGAATAATAATTTTTTAAAATCAGATGTCATGCTCATTCAATGATATAACTACTCCACTACGGAATTGGTAATAGTAAAAAAATTTCCAGAAAGATATAAAATTATAGTGTCACTTGTACTGTTCGCTGACAACTCACGAAGTGTCCCAAAGGTACGAAGTCACGAAATGATGGCTTCGCCAGACTTCTTCGGGAATGGCTTCGCTCAATTGTACTATTATCAACGTAAGGGCATCTCTAAAAACTCACGAATGAATAAAAAATAGAACACTGATGACACGGATTAAATGGATTAATACGGATTTTATCAGTGAAAATCAGTCCCATCAGTGTTATCTCCCGAAGGGATGGCTTCGCTCACGTGTTCCATTAAATTAGTTTTTAGAGATGCCCGTAAGCTATACTACTTATTTATAGTTGCAAATGCTATGCCAATAAAATGGAAAATATGTTTGCTTGTATTTCGCTAAAAAAAGGGTTTTTTTCTGGTGAAATTTCTATTGCGAAGGAAGTGTAACGAAACGTTACAATAGTGTATCGAAACGTTACAAAAAGTGTAACGAAACGTTACAACAGTGTAACGAAACGTTACAAAATGTGTAACGAAACGTTACAACAGTGTAACGAAACGTTACAAAATGTGTAACGAAAC
>CAYHZL010000188.1:0-6626 GCA_964361075.1 uncultured Chitinophagaceae bacterium | reverse complement strand
CCCAATAGTACTATTTGCCGTTTTGCATTTCCATTTTTACTCTGATGTACTTAATAATTCCCGGAACCAATGAAAGAAATATAACTGCAGCGATAACGAAATGAATATTTTTATCAATGTTTGGAATTGCCGAGCCAAGAAAATACCCGAGCAGACACATACTGGTTATCCAACTAATTGCTCCGATAATATTGAATGATGCGAAGCGAAGGTATTTCATATCAGCAATACCTGCAACCACTGGAGCAAAAGTTCGTGCGAACGGCATAAATTGTGCGAGCACAATAGTAATCGCGCCGTATTTTTCGTAAAACTCTTTTGTCTTCAGCAAATGATTTTTTTTAAAGAAGCGCGATTCTTTGCGTGCATATAATCTCTGCCCCCCCTTTTTTCCGATAGTATAACCGGTAGCATTGCCGAGCACTGCTGCTGCAATTAATAAAAAAATAAGATAAGTAATATTGAAAAAACCGGCTGCTGCAAATAATCCCGCTGTAACAAGAAGTGAATCGCCGGGAAGAAAAAATCCGACAAGCAATCCGGTTTCAGAAAAAATAATCATTGCCAATCCGGGATAGCCGGCCCATTCTACAAGCGCTTTAATATCTGTCAGTTTAGAAAAAAAATCTTTAAGAATATCCATAATGAAAGTTTAGTTTGGTAAAATAATTCCTTGTGAAAGTAAATACAGCAAACCCACTCCAACGACAATTCTATAGATGATAAATAAATATGTTGAGTGTGATTTTAAATAGTTGAGTAAAAATGCGATGGAAGCATAGCCGACAATTCCGGAAACAATTGTTGCGGTAGCAATATTTACTATTCCGATTTCAGCAGAAAATAAATTGTGGCGTTCTTTCACTAACTCCAACATACCTGCAGCGAATACAGAAGGAAGTGAAAGTAAAAATGAAAAACGTGCAGCCGTTTCGCGCGTCAATCCCAAAAATAATCCGCCGGTAATTGTTACACCGGAACGAGACGAGCCCGGAATAAGCGCCACCGCTTGTGCAAAGCCAATTCCGATTGCTTCTTTCCAATCCAGTTCTGCAAGAGTTTTAGAATGCGACTTCTGTTCAATTCTTTTCTTCGTCATGTATTCGGCAATCATCAAAACAATCGCCAACAAAATCATTGATGCGCTGATAACATACAGTGAGCGCAACGTAGTTTCAATACTTTTTTTGAATAGTAATCCAAACACAACAATTGGAATTGTGCCACCGGCAATCATCCATCCCATTTTTGCATCAGGTGTTCCTAAATATTTTTTTGTTTTGATGCCTTCAATAATTGCATTGGTGATGCGAAGAATATCTTTTGAAAAATAGAGAAGCACGGCAACCAAAGTTCCGAATTGAATAACGGCAGTGAACGCAGCACCAGGATCATGCAGTTGAAGCAGCGCAGGAAAAATACGAAGATGCGCGGTGCTGCTGACAGGCAGAAATTCTGTCAATCCTTGAATGATGCCATACATGATTGCCTGAAAAATATTCATACAATTACTTTCCTTTAGATGATGGTGTAGGGTTTATTTTCTATTGCTGCGCGAACAAAGCCGCTTGCCCGGTTCAACCGTTCAGTTGCTTCTTCTTTTGTAACATTTGCTTTAATCATAACAATTGCGGTTTTCACATGCCGTCCGGATTTTTCCAAAAATTCTGCAGCTTCATCGTACCTTACTCCGGTAATAATCATCAAAACTTTTTTCGCACGTTCAACTAATTTTAAATTTGTCATTTGTAAATCTATCATCATATTTTCGTACACTTTACCCAGACGAATCATCGATGCAGTTGTAATCATATTTAAAACTAATTTTTGCGCGGTGCCAGATTTCATCCTTGTAGAACCCATGATCACTTCCGGACCAACTTCCGGACAAATTTTTACATCAATTGCATTTGATAGGTCTTGGTACTCTTGCAGATCGAAATTCTTTCGCGGGTTCGTTGTAACATACAATGTTTTTGCACCCAGTTTTTTTGCATGTTGTATCGCACCAATTACATACGGCGTACGCAAACTTGCGGCAATACCACAGACGACATCTTTCTCATTTACTTTTTTCGCCTCGATATCTTTCTCTGCTTGCTCAGGTTTATCTTCTGCACCTTCCTGTGCACGAAACATTGCCGCATCGCCGCCGGCAATCATTCCTTGCACCATTTCAAAACCAACACCGTATGTCGGCGGACATTCGCTTGCATCAAGCACACCCATTCTGCCGCTTGTTCCTGCGCCAACATAAATTAATCTACCACCGTTCAAAAATGTATGCACAACCAACTCTACGGCTTGCGTGATAAATGGAATTTCTTTTTCTACAGCAATTGCTACCTTTTTATCTTCATCGTTAATAATAGAAAGAATATCTGAGATACCACACGCATCAATATTCATGCTTACAGGATTTCTTTGTTCGGTAGAAATATTTTGTAGTTGTTGAAATAACTCTTTTGAGGTTTTCAAACGCTATCCTTTATTTTGATGCAATAACTATTTTTTTATCCTGATTTATCAACTGTTCGCTACCATAAAATACAAGCGGATAGAGTTCAATTTTTTGATGAGGGAATTTAAGTTTTGCCTTTGCCAACTCCTCATCCACTTCCCCGCCTTTTAATGTAATAAGTGATGGAGACTGAATGAGCACCTTTTCATGAACCAATACGTTTACTTCCTTCCCCTTTGTTTTTAATAAACCCGAACTCCACTGTAACAAATTTGAAAGATTAGAAACAGAACGTGCAACGACAATATCAAAATTATTTTTGAATTCTGCCAGAGCACTAAGTTCTTCAGCTCGTCCGTGAATAACCTTTGCATTGGTGAGATGCAACTCATGAATCATCTGTTCTACTGCATTGCATTTTTTTTGAATTGAATCAATTAACACAAACGAATTTTCCTGACACAGAATACTCAATGGTATGCCCGGCATTCCTCCACCAGTACCCAAATCAGCTATTAGTGCCCGATTTGGAAACGTTACTTTGAAAAGATATGAAAGCGACAGAAGGATGTGTGTGCGCCAAACGTTTTCTTCATCTTTGCGTGAGATAAGATTTATTTTCGAATTCCATTCAAGCAAAAGATTTTTATAGTGAACAAGCTGCTGTAATTTTATATCCGTTATCTGTACATCGTTTTTTAATAAGAGAGTTCTTAACCATAGCTCGTCGTTACTCAATCACTTCTCCTTTGCCATTGGGTCTGCTTGACTCTTTTCGCAAATGAATACTCATGACAGAAATATCAGCATTTGTTACACCGGAAATTCTTGAAGCTTGTCCTATAGAACGCGGTTTAATTTTTTGTAACCTTTCTCTTCCTTCCGTACTCAAAGATTTTATTTTCTTGAAATCAAAATTTTCAGGGATCGTAAACTCCTCGAATTTATCAAAACGAGCAATCTGTTCATTTTGTCTTTTTATATATCCTTCATACTTCAAATCAATTTCGATTTGTTCAGAAAAACTTTTCTGCTCTATAAATTCCCGGATTAAATTATCTTCAACCAAATTTTTTACATCAGCAAGAACAATATTTGACCGTTTAAGAATTTGTGATAATTTTTCATTTTCACTAATAGTGTTTTCTTGATGTTGAATTAATATTGGATTGACTTCTGTTGGCGATACAAATTTTTTTTCGAAATAATTTATAGCGACGCGTACTTTATTTTCTTTATCATTAAGTTGGTTTATTAAATCATCCGAAATCAATCCAAGATCATTTCCAAAACGCATCAATCTTCTATCAGCATTATCCTGGCGAAGCAATAACCGGTATTCAGCACGTGAAGTAAACATGCGATATGGTTCTTCCGTAGATTTATTGATGAGATCATCGATCATCACTCCGATATATGCCTCACTTCTTTTGAGTACGAACGGATTTCTTTTTTGAACCTTAAGGGCTGCATTAATTCCTGCAATTAATCCTTGCCCCGCAGCCTCTTCGTATCCGGAAGTTCCACAAATTTGTCCGGCAAAAAATAATCCGGAAATTAATTTTGTTTCAAGCGTGTGTTTAAGTTGATTAGGCGAAAAAAAATCGTATTCAACTGCATACCCTGCACGAAGCATTTTTACATTTTCTAAACCGGCAATTGTACGCAAACCTTCATATTGAATTTCTTCAGGAAGGCTGGTAGAAAATCCGTTTACATACACAACGTTAGTATTATAGCCTTCGGGTTCCAAAAAAATTTGGTGCCTTTCTCTTTCTGCAAAACGAAAAACTTTATCTTCAACTGAAGGACAATATCGAGGACCTATTCCTTTTATTCTCCCGGTAAACATTGGAGAGCGATCAAATCCCTTTTCTAAAATTTTATGAGTGTGATGATTTGTATAAGTTAGATACATTGGAATAAGACGATTTTTTATTTCAGTGTTTTGAAATGAAAATGGAGTTGGGAATTCATCGCTCTCCTGTCTTTCAACTTTTGATAAATCAATGCTGTTCAGTTCAACTCTTGGTGGCGTACCAGTTTTTAATCTACCAGAAACAAAACCAATCTTGTTTAAGATTTCGGTAATTCCAGTTGACGGTGCTTCTCCAAATCTGCCACCAATCCTATTTTTTTCTCCTGTATGCATTAACCCATTAAGAAATGTGCCGGCGCACAGAACAAGAGACTCACAAAAAATTTCCTCACCAAGAAGTGTTTTTATGCCAATCAATTTATTTCCGTCAACAAGTAACTTTGATACAGAACCTTCAATAACATCAATGTTGTTTTGGTTTAAAATTCTTTTTTGTGCTTCTGCTGAGTATAATTCTCTATCGTTTTGAGAACGAGGAGACCAAACCGCTGGCCCTTTTGATTTATTTAACATTTTAAATTGAATTCCTGTTGCATCAGCTAGCTTTCCCATTTCTCCACCGAAAGCATCTATTTCCCGCACAAGATGCCCTTTAGCCGTCCCGCCAATAGCAGGATTACAAGACATTCGTCCTATAGCGTTTGCTTTTAAGGTAACAAGTAATGTGGTGCATAGCATTCTAGCAGAAGCCAACGAAGCCTCTATACCAGCATGGCCACCGCCAACAACAATTACATCGTATTTATTTATAGCTATTTTCTTAAGCATATAAGATATATAGTTTCACGTGTAACAATTTTAATTTGATGTAATGTTTCACATGGAACAACTTAGGGCATCTCTAAAAATCAATAAAATAATCCGTGATTCGCCGCGGCGAAGTTTCATCCGTGTTATCCGTGTTCTATAATTTTTACAAACATAGTTTTTAGAGATGCCCTTATTTACCAATGCAAAAATTTGAAAAAATATTATTCAAAATATCCTCTGGTGTCATAATACCAATAATTTCCCCTAGATAATCAAGAGCTTCTCGCAAGTCACAGGCTATAAAATCTTCGCTAATATTACTTTGCAATGAAATAATAGCATTATTTAAGGGAATGCTAGCTTTTTCAAGAAGATTTTTGTGTCGTAAATTATTAATCAACATTCCAGAAGAAAGAGAATCGTAATTAGGAAGTGCCACTTGAATTAGCTGTTTTTTGAATTCCTCTATACCTTCCTTTGTCTTGCAAGATATAAAAAAAACATTTTTCGAAAAATTAGCTTCAATATTTGGATCCCTTACATTTGCAATGTCACATTTATTGAATAGATAAATAAGGTGTGTTTGGTTTGAAATTAAATTTTTTATTCTAAAGCTTAATTCAAAATCACTTTGGTCTTGTTTATGTGATGCATCTATTAATAAAATTACAACATCAGAATTACGAATGGCAGATTCAGCACGCTCAATGCCTTGTTGCTCAATTTCATCAGGAGTATTTCTTAATCCCGCCGTATCTGTAATTCTAAAAAGAACGCCATCGATAATTAAATTTTCTTCAATTGTGTCGCGTGTCGTACCAGAAATATGGCTAACAATTGCTCGTTGTTCGTTCAGTAAAATATTCAACAAACTTGACTTCCCTGCATTTGGTTTTCCAATAATGGCAACTTTAATTCCTTCTTTAATTAATTTTCCAGATGTAAATGTTGCTATTACCTGTTCTAAAGTTTTTACTAAGCTATTAATTTTTTCAATAGATTCATTTTTATTTTGCAATTCAAGGCCTTCTTGGGAAAAATCAAGTTGCAATTCAAAAATGGAACATATTTCTATAATTTGCTGACGGATTGAGTTTACAAAAACAGAAAGCTTGCCGTTTAATTGATCAATAGAAGAACGATATGCGGATTCGTTTTTTGCATGTACTACATCAGCAACAGCTTCAGCTTGTACTAAATCCAATTTATTGTTAATAAAAGCACGCAATGTAAATTCACCAGCGTCAGCCATTCGTATATCTTTACTTAAAAGTGTGTTCAAAATTTTTTGAGCCACATAGTGTCCACCATGACAACTTATCTCAACAACATCATTCCCTGTGTACGAGTGCGGTTTACGAAAAATCGAAATTATGACTGTATCTAAAAGTTCATTTTGGTCACTATAAAATTTACCATAATGCAGCGTATGTGTTTTCGCCGTGCTAATTTTTTTTTTACCTTGAAAAAATGAATCAAGAATAGAAATCGATTGATTCCCACAAATCCTAATAACAGATATACCACCCTCGCCAA
>CAYHZL010000187.1:0-6639 GCA_964361075.1 uncultured Chitinophagaceae bacterium | reverse complement strand
GAAAAGGGGGTGTCACGATTTGCTTTTTAATCGGGACGGGGGATTCGTTTTTGTTTTTTGGAAATACTGAAATTATGCCGAAGGTGGCAAAGCCATCCCCTTGGAACATCTGGCGAAGCCATCACTTCGTGACCCTTGGGATATGTGCCTATGTGGTTCAACTAAAAAATAGCTTGACATTAAAAGTTATTTTTACTAAACTGTGTTCAATAAATAATCACGGTTCATATATTTATGGGAAGAGCAGAAAGAAAAGATAGAGACAAGCGCGAAATGCGCGAGTTGATCCTGAAAGCAGCAAAGAAACTTTTTGTTGATAAAGGATTTGAGAATATAACCATGCGCCGTATTGCTGATGAGATTGAATACAGCCCCGGCACGGTCTATCTTTATTTCAAAGACAAATTGGATATTCTCTGCGCTTTGCAAGAAGTTGGTTTTGCAGAGTTGTATCGCCGTCAGCAAATTCTTCTTACAGTAAAAAATCCGGCTGAACGATTGCGTGCGTGCGGCAAAGTTTACATCGATTTTGCTATGGAAAATCAAGAATTATACGACATCATGTTCATTATGCAAGCAACACAAAAAGGAATTAGTTGGGAGGCAGACAGTATGAGCATCGGTAAGCAGTCGTATGAAGAATTGTTTAATATAGTGAAAGATTGTATTGATCAAGGATACATGAAAAAGGTTCAGCCGGAAATTGCTACATTCATGTGTTGGTCTTTAATGCACGGAATTGCATCCATCATCATCCGCGAACGTGCGGTGATGATTCCGAAAGAGCATCTACCGTACATGGTTGATGGCGTGCTTGATTTTCTTATGAGCGAAATTTTGGATAAAGAAATGGTGTGATTTTTTTTGCCTATATGCTAAACGATGTTCAGTTTATTACCAATGTATATTTTTAACTTAATTTACATTCATGAGTCTGCTCTAAAAAGGTTCTCTTAAGTGATGTCATTGCGATCCGCCGCAGAGAAGCAATCTCTTGAATTTAAGCTGGTTCCAAAAGATTGCTTCGTCGCTTCGCTCCTCGCAATGACGGTAAACGCCTTTTTAGAGTGGACTCATTCATTTATTAATTAAAGGAGAAGTTATGAAAACAATACTCACTCACATTCGGACAACAGCAAAAATATTTTTGTTGTTGTCTATTCTTACGACTGCACAAATATTTTCAAAAACGCCGGATGATGCAAATAAGGAAACTGCAAAAGGCAGCATTGTTGGAAAAGTTTTGGATAAAGATACGAAACAACCGCTGTCTAATATCAATATCCAAATTCTCGGCGCTGCTATCGGATCAATTACCGATATGGATGGAAAATATCAAATAAAAAATATTGAAGAAGGAATGTACAAACTAAAAATTTCTTCAATAAGTTTTTCTCAGCATATCGAAACAGACATCAGGGTTATTCGAAATAAAACTACTGTGGTGAGAGATGTTGAATTGATGGAAGCCGCTGTAATCGGAGAAGGTGTAGAAGTTCGGGCAAGTTTATTTTCCAACGACAATGTTTCTCCTGTAACAAATTTTAATTATACGCGCGAAGAAATCCGACGCGCACCGGGAGCAACGGGAGATATTTTTCGCGCGATCGAAACGCTGCCCGGAGTTGCCAGCAGCGGCGGAGAGTTTTCCGCATTTGCGGTACGCGGTGGAAGTCCGCGAGATAATATTGTTATCGTCGATAATATTCCGTTCGATAAAGTTTCTCACTTTGATGGTGGAACCGAAGAGCAGGAAGCACAAGGCGGACGGTTTAGCATTTTCACTCCCGGAGTGATTGACGAAGCGAATTTTCAAGCAGGAGGATTTTCTGCAAAGTACGGAGGAAAGAATGCGTCGTTTGTTGATTTGAAAATTAAAGAAGGAAACAAAGAATCTTTCACCATAAACGGAACGTACGACGTTCTTGGTTGGGAATTGAATTACGATGGACCAAGTTATCTTCATGATAAAACATCGGTGTTGTTTTCCGCTCGTCATCAGGATTTTACAACAGTGCTTGGAATGATGGGACAAAAAGATCTCGGGTATCCTAAGTTTACCGATGTCATCATGAAAACAACTACGGAGATAAATCCGCAGCATACAATATCAATTCTTGGAATTTACGCGCCGGAATTTGCTGAACGCACAATTGATAATGTGTACGAAATCAAAAATCAAAATTATGATAACCAACTATATCGAAGTGACGACACAAAATATTTACTCGGAGCAAATTGGAGATTCTTAACAAGCGCGATAAGTGTTTTGGAAAATACATTCTACTATCGCGGCAACACTGCTGAATTCCAAAGAAGTAATTCGTACGTTTATCCGACCAATGGAAAAATTCCGTCAAAAGAAGAAGCATTGGTGAGAAAAGATTATTATGTGTATAAAAGCAGCGAGGATGAAGTTGGAGTAAAATCGCAGTTTACAATAAATCCTACTTCTGTTTCAACAATTACATCAGGCATTCAAGTCAACAGAATTGCGTTTGATTATACGGCAAAGGAAGTTGATGCAGACACGTTATTCGTTTTCGATGCGAATGATTATCGCTCCGATCCGACAAAAAATTATATTATTCTCGATCCTGCATTTATGAATAGTTCGGCGAAATCTTCAAAATCAAACGCGGCAGCATTTGTTGAATACGCTTATTCTCCGACAGAGGTTTTGAAAATCGTTCCGAGTGCTCGGTATGAATACAACGGATTCAACAAAAATAGTTATGTGTCGCCACGTTTCAGCACAAGTTACCAAATAAGCGAACGAACGAAACTGAGCGCGGCAACAGGAGTGTATTATCAGCCGGTGGAATTGCGAACCATTTCGTTTGATGTTCGGAATGCAGAATTACGCAGCGAACGCGCCATCCATTACATTGCCGGAATGACGACATATCTCACTGATGATGTAAAACTCACAACAGAAATTTATCAGAAAGATTTAAAAGATCTGAATGTAAAAACCGATCGCACATCCAACTTAAGAAAAAATGTTGGAACAGGCTATGCGCGTGGAGTTGATTTTGGTCTTGTGAAAAAATTTGTTGATCGATGGTACGGTCAGGTGAATTATTCGTATTCGATCAGCAAAAGAGATGATCGCGACGGAACAGGAGAATACAATTCCGATTTTAGTCAACCGCACATTTTCAATATTCTTTTGGGTTATGAATTAAATAAAGAATGGTCGTTCTCCACAAAATGGAAATATGCCACCGGTCGTCCAAAAGATTCGTACATCATTCATGCAAATGTATTTAATAATCCGGCGATGATGCGATATTCAAAAGAAATTACCAGCAATAACACAGATCGTTTGCCGGCGTTTCACACATGGAACATTCGTGTAGATTATCGCAAACAATTTGGCAACCTTGCACTTGTTGCATTCCTTGATATTTTGAATATGTATGATCGTTTGAATGTGAACGAAGAACGATTTATTGAAACGAGCGGACAATCAGAGAGCAAAGGGTTTAAAATGATTCCGTCTTTCGGAATGAAACTGGAATTCTAATAAATAATTTTTGTAACTACTCAGCGAAAACAACCCCACCTCCGAAGGAGTCCTTCGGACCTTTATCCCTCCCCTTTTAGGGGAGGGAATTTTCTCCCACTGAAAGGGGGAGAAGCAAAGAGGGGGTGATTCGCCGCGGCGAACAAATTTATAATTTGCCACACTGAGTAGTTACAATTTAACACAGAGAATGCGTTCCCAACGAGGACGTTGGGAACGAGGTGACATGGTATAAAAATAATCTGAAGTAAATATATGTTATCGTTGCAACATGGTGAAATTTTTTTCGTAAGAATTTTTGTGTACATTTTTATTGTAGTTTCACATCGTAGGAAAATTATCATGAAAAATATTATTGTTCTGCTTTTAGTTTGCTTTTCCTCAGCGTTGGGCGCTATTGAAGAAAAAGATAAGCTTGGTTCTATTGCCGGTCAAGTGATTGACGGAGCAACACAGCAGCCGCTTATTGGCGCAAACATCATTGTTGTTGAAAAACCGACGGTTGGTGTTACAACTGATACCGAAGGAAATTTCATTATTAAAAATTTACCGGTCGGTGAGTACAGCCTTCGTGCTTCAATCATTGGCTATAAAGCGTTGGTGTACACGAACGTTGTTGTTTCTACAGGACGCAGCGCAAAAGTAAAAATAAAAATGCAAGAGGAAGCGGTACGTGTTGGAGCTGTAGAAGTTACCGCAGATTATTTCAGCAATGCAACATCCATCAGCCCTGTTTCAACAATAGGATTAAATGGTGCGGAAGTAAATCGCTCGCCCGGTGCGGCGCAAGATATGCAGCGTGTAGTTCAAAATTTACCCGGTGTTGCAAACAGTAACGACCAAAGCAACGAACTTATTGTGCGTGGCGGCGAACCATTTGAAAATCTTACGGTCATGGATTATGTGGAAATTCCATCCACCAATCATTATCCAAATCAATTTAATTCCGGCGGACCTATTAACATGGTAAATGTGGATATGATTGAAGATATCCGTTTTTCCACCGGCGGATTTCCTGCAATGTATGGCGATAAATTATCTTCGGTGATGGATGTAACGCTGCGTGAAGGCGATCGTCAGCAAAATTTTGCATCGAACACTGGTCTTCATATGGCGGGAGTCGGCACATTGATGGAAGGAAAAATAAACGACGGCAAAGGATCGTGGATTTTTTCCGCACGACAAAGTTTATTGGAAACACTCGACAAGGTTACCGGAATTTCTTCGCTCGGTTTAACGGCTATTCCAAAATACTGGGACACACAATTTAAAGTTGTGTACGATCTTTCATCGACACAAAAATTATTAGTAAACGGAATTTACGGCGATGACAAAATATATTTAAAAGGTGATCCGGATGAATTGAACGATCAAAAAAAGAATCGCTTTGACTCATCGAGTGTTCAACGTGTTGATGTAAAAAGTCATCAGTACGCTGCGGGTGTAAGTTTAAAAAGTTTGTGGAACAATGGATTTTCTGTGCTCACGCTTTCCGGTTATGGAAACTATTACAGTGTTGATGTGCTTGATGATTTTACAGCGCGTCACTATGATAGCAATGGAAAAGTTATCAGTAAGCAATTAGTCAACACGCGTAATGTTTTTGGTAATCATTCTAACGAACAATATCTTCAAACGAAGTATGAAATAGTGCATCACCTTTTTCCAAAGAACGAAATTTCTGCTGGGGTATCATGGGGAACGACGCAGACATTTGGCAACAATGTAAAGTATGAGCCAAATGTATTTCGCTACGATGTGAATGGTGATGGAAAATTTGACGGTGATCCAGTGATCAGCGCAACCCGCGGCGATGTTGATTTTCGTTTGAAGTTTGGACAGGAAAGCAAATCTTCCGCATATATCAGTGATAAGTTTGAACTCTTTCCGCGTCTGACAACAACGGCAGGTGTTCGATATGATTACTTCACATATTCAAAACAAGGGAACGTGAGTCCGCGATTTAGTGCTTCGTATGAACTCATTCCGCCGTCAACAAAAATAAATTTTGCGTACGGAGAATTTTATCAAACATTACCGTACCCGTACTACGGCGACGCACTGAACACAAACATCAATAAAAGTTTAAAGAATGCACATGCGCGCCATTTTGTTCTCGGTGTTGAACATATTCTTGGTGATGGAGTAAAAGCAAGTCTTGAAGGATACTATAAAGAATACGATGACCTGCCTGTAAGCGAAGAGTTTGTGCACTCCGCCAACAAATTATTTCGTTCCGATAAATTGTTGAGTATCGGTAAGCGCACATCAAAAGGAATTGAATTATTTATTCAGCAAAAACAAGTTGAAAACTTTTACGGCACACTGAGCTTTTCGTATTCGCAAACGCGAACGACTGACCCTCGTGTAGCTGCATTTGATGGATACAGCAACACTGTGCGAAATAGTAATGTTGGTTCATATCCGTCTGATTATGATTTTCCGTTGATAGTAACACTTGTCGGCGGGAAAATTGTAAAAGATTTTCGCAACTGGCTGGATGATGCGCCGTTCTATCTTAAATATCCTTCCATGCTCTTGCCATTTTCCAACGATATGGAAATTAGTTTTCGTTTCCGTTATACAAGCGGCAAGCCGTACACACCGAAGCAATTTGTCCGTTCAATTCAGCAACAAATCGGCGGCATGTACTGGGCTGACGGCGCGTGGAGTGATTCTGATGCGATCAATTCCGTGCGCTATCCGGATTACCAACGCCTCGATATTCAGTGGATCAGTCGCTATCACTTAGAACATTATAATGTTGTTGCTTTTATTTCACTCAACAACGTGTACAATCATAAAAATATTGCGATGTACCAACATGCCAGCGATGGAACAATTCAAACCGTCTATCAGTTTGCTTTTTTTCCTGTTGGCGGCGTAGCGTTTGAGTTTTGATGAGAAAAACTATTGTTGTTCGATGCTTACACTGACACACACACAAGAATAACTCCCTGAAAAAACATGACAAAAAAAATCTCTCTACATTAGCAGAGAGGTTTTTTAATTACAGACGACAAACTTTTAAATAATTTTGTAACTACACAGCGAAATTGTTGATTCAAAAAATCCCTCCGCCAAAAAGCCGGCGGACTTACAGCCTAACC
>CAYHZL010000186.1:0-6667 GCA_964361075.1 uncultured Chitinophagaceae bacterium | reverse complement strand
TAATAATTACATCAACTCATCTCCATCATTCGTTGTATCGGTTTCAGCGCACGCAGACGCAATTCTTCATTCATTGCAATTTGCGGAGTTTTGTCTTTCATGCAGAGATATAATTTTTCCATTGTGTTGCGTTTCATGTGCGGACATTCATTGCATGCGCAATTTGCATCAGGCGGTGCGGCAATAAATATTTTATCCGGACACGTTTTTTGCATTTGGTGAAGAATGCCGGATTCGGTTGCAACAATAAATTTTTTCTCATTGCTTCCCTGCACATATTTTAACAGCGCGCTTGTTGAACCAATAAAATCAGCTTTCGATAAAATAATTTCTTCGCACTCAGGATGTGCAATTAATTTTGCATCCGGGTTTTGCAAATTGAGATTGATAATTTTCCGCTCGCTGAATGTTTCGTGAACAATGCAACTGCCGTTCCACAACAGCATGTCGCGTCCGGTTTTCTTGTTGATATACGCGCCAAGATTTTTATCAGGTGAGAAAAGAATCGGCTGGTCTTTCGGGATTTGATTGACAATTTTTTCCGCATTGCTTGATGTGCAAATAATATCGCTCAATGCTTTTACTTCTGCGGTGCAATTAATATACGTAATGGCAAGATGGTTCGGATGTTCTACTCGAAATTTCTTGAATGCCGGTGCTGGACAACCCTCGGCAAGCGAACACCCAGCTTCCATATCAGGAATTACAACAAGTTTATTTGGATTAAGAATCTTTGCGGTCTCTGCCATAAAATGAACGCCGGCAAAAACAATAACATCAGCAGTTGTTGAAGCGGCACGTCGCGAAAGTTCTAAACTATCTCCCACAAAATCTGCGAGGTCTTGAATTTCCGATTCTTGGTAGTAGTGCGCAAGAATTACCGCATTCAATTCTTTTTTTAATTGGAGAATTTCTTCTTCAAGGTGAAGAGGGATTGCAATATTTTCTGTCTGTGTGTTCATACAATTAAAAGGTACAGTGATTTTTTACAAGTGTCAAATACTGACTTAACAGGTTGTTGAAAAACGATTTTTCCCCTCTCACGTCACCCCGAAATGTTCTTATTCGGGGTCTAATCAATAGATGCTGAATAACCCGCCGCGGCGGGCAGCATGACGCCTTAAAGAAGGTTTTACAACAACCTATTACACGCTGAGGCGCCAAGACGCAGAGTTATTATTTTTGTATTCCTGTGTTCAATGCAATATTAATTGCTTCTTTCACCTGCTCTACCGTTATGGAAGTAATCAGCGTATCTTCCGCACGCACTGCAATGTGTCGCGGATGCGGTGGCTTCCAAATCGCAGGATCGTTCATTGCATGGAATGAAACAGTCGGTACACGCTGCGATGAAGCGATGTGCAATGTGCCGGTATCGTTACAAAGAAAAAGTGAAAAGTGTTTCATAAATGCAGCGAACACACGCAACGGCATCAACGGCGCAGAGACAACTTTATTTTTCAACAGCGTGAGCAAATATGTTCTCGATTCAATTTCATTCGGTCCGACAATGAGAATCACTTCAACATTGTGCTGCTCAATCATCCAATCAATGAGCTGCGCTAACTTTTCGAGTGGAAATCTTCTGGTAACATCAAGCGTCCCGAAATGCACACCGACAGCAATTTTATTTTTGGGAAGCTGTAATGAAAGAAAAATATTTTCTGCTTCAATGCGTTCTTCATTGGTCGGTATCAAATCATATTCAAAAGAATCCATTTCACATCCCAGCGGACGAACAATATCGAGATTGCGTTCGATTTCTGTTTTGTATTCCGGCGAGCGCTGCACAACAACATTATAAATTTTTTCCGACAACGAAGTGTCGAGCGATAAATGATTTGAGCCGACGATATACGGCGCTTTACTGAGCAACGCAATAATATCCGATGACGAGGAACGTGAAACAGTATTGAGCACTATCGTGCAATCAAATCCTCCGTTTCCGCGCAGCGCTTGCCAAAATGATTTCACCTTTGATAAATTCCATCGAGCTAATTTTTCATAAAATATAATTACTGAATCCATGTTCGGATTATTCAACATCATCGGTGCAGTATATTCACGAACAACAATGGCAATGTACGCAGAAGGAAATCTTTTTCGCACTGCACGAATTGCCGGCGTCGCAATCAGCAAATCGCCAAGTTGATCATGCTGACGAACTATGAGAATGCGTTTGAATGTGTGCAACGGAAGTTGTTGAACAGAATACGGCGGACGCGAAAAAAAAGAATACAATAGCCGAAAAAAAAATCGTTTGAAAAATTGTTCAAGAGAAGGCATGGGAGAAAGCGGGTTATTTTTTGTCAGTTACATCTTCATAATCAACGTACTGCGAATCTTTTTTTTCTTGACTGCGAGAAACCGGCGATTGAAAATCTTTTGGCGGCATAAAAATAAGTCGGACTGCTTTCAAGAGTACGCCGATCACTTTCGCAATAAAGAATGCAACAATCATGAAAAAGATAAATCTAAGGAGCTGCATTGTTATTTTTTTCCTTGCGGATTGTAATATTCCACCGGTGCTTTGTTCGGACGAAGAATTTGGTCACATAAATCTTCAAAGTGGATCGGGTTTTCGACGAAATCAATTTCCGTAGAATTGATTATCAACAGCGGCGATGTTTTGTATCGAAAGAAAAAATAATTATATGCTTCGTTCAAATCTTTAATATACTCTTCAGACATATTTTCTTCGTACGGTCTTCCACGTTTTTTAATATTCGTCATCAATCGTTCAACACTCGACTGCATATACACGACCAGGTCCGGTGTGGGAACATTTTTTTCGATGGAGTTCACCAAGGTTTCGTATAATTTCAATTCGTCATCGGAAAGATTGAGGTAAGCAAAAATTTTATCTTTCTCGAAAATATAATCGGTCATCACCACATTGTGAAATAAATCTGCCTGAAATAATTCCTGCTGCTGCTTGTACCGACTCAACAGAAAAAAAATCTGCGTTTGAAATGCGTAGTGTTCTGTATCTTCATAGAAGCGGGCAAGAAAAGGATTCTCGTCAAACTTTTCGAGCACAAGTTTGGCATTCAATTTTTCCGCCAACATGCGGGCAAAGGTTGTTTTACCTGCGCCGATAACTCCTTCGATGGCTATGTAACGTATATCCGTATTAATCAGTGGCATAGTAATTCACAACAAAGTATAAAGTTGTTTTGTAAGTTCTTGCGAACAACGTACTGCATGGCGGTCGTCGCACGTTTTAAGTAAAGTCTGTATCGTTTGGTGTAATACCGGATGCACGACTGTTGGTGCAAGTTCAGCAAGCGGTGATAAAACAAAATTCCGTTTGTGCAATTCAGTATGAGGAACGGTGAGTAATTTATTCGATACAGTATGCACTCCATATAACAAAATATCAATATCAATTTCGCGCGGTCCCCATCGTTCGTGCGGCTGTCTTCCGATTGCACGTTCTAATTTTTTAATTTCATTGTAGAAGACAGTAAGTTCGAGCGACGTATTCACTTCAACCACTGCATTGAGAAATTCGTTTTGCACAACATCGCCGACCGGTTCGGTTTCATACACATTAGAAAATCTCACGAGCGTAATGCCGGAAACTTTTGATAAACCGAAAATCGCATCTCGTACATAGTGAAGTCGTTCACCAACGTTCGAACCGATTCCGAGAAATGCCTGTTCAATGTTCGCTTGGCTAGCTTGCATTGTTGGACCGCTCTGATTCTATTTCTACTTCCACAGTGTCTAACACACCATGCACCGGCGCACTTGGTTTACGCACGCGGATGATAACTTTATGTACTTTCTGAAATTCGGAAAGAATTCCGCTTGCCAGCGAATGTGCAAGTGCTTCAATTAAATAATATTTTTTTTCTGTAACAATCTTTTTCATCAAATTATAGACACGTTCGTAATTGACCGTGTATTCGAGTGCGTCGTGTATTTTGGCTTCAGATAAATCGCAATGCAATTCAACATCAATTTCAAACTTGCCACCAATATTTTGCTCATCACTCAATACGCCGTGGTACGCGTAAAAGACTGCATTGTGAAGACGTATGATGTCGAGTTTTTTCATGACTGCGGAATTGTTTGAAGTGCAAATTGTATTCTTCGAAGTGTTGCTTCCTTGCCAAGTATTTCAATTAAATGAAACAAACTCGGACCCTGCGAAACTCCGCTAATCGCCAAACGCAATGGATGAATTAATTTTCCCGCGCCGATGCTTAATTCTTCCGCAGTAACACGCAGCACTTGCTCGACGACAGCGGCAGAAAATTCTTGCAGTGAAGAAAATTTCTCCACAAGTTTTTGTAAGTGTGCCGGTGAATCCGGTTTCCAATTTTTTGCGCGACCGTTTTCATCAAACGTTTTCGGATCTTCAAAAAGGTAGCGGCACTCGTTTACAAAATCACGATAGAATGAGACGCGTTCTTTCATAATGCCAATTACTTGTTTGATGTACGAATCGGAACACTGCGTCCACCCTTTTTCCACTGCCATTGGTTTTACAATTGCCAGCAATTCGTCATCCGATTTTAATCTGATGTGCTGCTGATTGAGCCATTGTAATTTTTCAACATTAAAAATTGCACCCGACTTGCCGACGCGCTCCAATGTAAATTCGTGTTTCAATTCTTCGAGAGAAAAAATTTCGCGTTCATCACCGGGATTCCAACCGAGAAACGCGATAAAATTAATCAACGCTTCTGATACATATCCTTTTGCGCGGTACTCTTCCACAGCAACATCACCCTGGCGTTTGCTCAGTTTTGATTTATCCGGATTTAACAGCAGCGGCAAATGTGCGAACTGCGGAACTTCCCAACCAAAATATTGATACAGCAACACATGCTTCGGCGTACTCGGCAGCCATTCTTCGCCGCGAATAACATGACTGATGTGCATCAAATGGTCATCTACAACAACTGCAAGATGATACGTGGGGAACCCATCGGACTTCAACAACACTTGATCGTCCAAAATTTTATTTGAGATTGTTACTGTGCCGCGAATTACATCATCGAATGATACTTCGCCGCCTGTCGGAATGTTCATGCGAATAACATGCTGCTCGCCATTTGCAACACGTGTGCGTGCTTCCTCTTTGGGAATAGAAAGACAACAACGGTCGTACGTGTATGATTCTTTCGCTTCAGTTTGTTTCTGCCGCAACGCTTCCAATCGTTCAGACGTGCAGAAACAATAATATGCTTTCTCTTCGGTAACTAACTGTTCCGCATATTTTTTATACAACGGCAATCGCTGCGATTGTATGTATGGACCAACAGCGCCATCTTTTCCCGGACCTTCATCAAATTCGATACCCGCCCACTGCAATGTTTCTATTAAATTTTCCATCGCACCTTCAACTTTGCGCGATTGATCCGTATCTTCGATGCGAAGAATGAACGAGCCGTTGTGTTTCTTTGCAAAAAGATAGCAATACAATGCGGTACGAAGACCGCCGACGTGAAGATACCCTGTTGGGCTTGGAGCAAAACGAGTACGAACTGTATTCATCAAAAAAAAAATTTTCTATGTTAAACAATGTGGCAACAGCTATAAAAAAAACTCTTTAACCACTGATGACACGGAAACATTCGCCGCGGCGAATCACGGATTAAATTATTTTACTTCTCTGTGAGAATCCGTGTTTTTTCTGTGCAATCTGTGGTTAATGTTTTGGAATAAGTAGTTACATTTTTTTTAGCTATATTCTGTTAGAAAGATATGCAACTTTTATTTGACTTCCAACATTCGCTATGATTTCAACCAGTACTGCAATTACATCACTTGCACTTCCGCAACTCGAACCGTACAAAACTCTCAAACGACCGATAGACCATCAGCGCAAAGGAATTTTTGTCGCTGAAGGTGATAAAGTTACAATGCGTTTACTGCAAAGTTCGCTTGATGTGCAATCAATTCTTCTTTCGTATGATTGGTTGGAAAAATGCCGCGCACTGATCGAGCAGCAACACTCTCCGATTAACGTATATGTTGGTGAAAAAAAATTACTCGAAACAATTGTCGGACACGATCTTCATCAATCCATTATGGCGGTTGCAAAAATTCCGAAAGCTCCGAGCATTACAGAAGTACTTGCCGCAACAAAGAAACCATATTTCTTTATCGCTGTAGATGGAATTATGAATTCTGAAAACATGGGCGTTATCGTTCGTAACTGTGCGGCATTTGGTGTGCAAGCGTTGCTTGTCGGAGATTCATCGTGCGATCCGTACTTGCGCCGCTCTGTTCGCAATTCCATGGGAAATATTTTTTCACTGTCAATTGTCTATTTCAAAAATATTGCTGATGAGCTTCGCTCGCTTCACACGCAACATAATGTTTCAATGATAGCGGCGGATGCACATACCAATAGCGTGCTTTCGCATCAGATGGATGCAACGAAGAATTGCTGCATTGTATTGGGAAGCGAAGGAAGCGGAATTTCGGAAAAAGTACTGAGCGTGTGCAATGAAGCGGTTACAATTCCAATGCGCAGCAATGTGGATTCTCTGAATGTTGCCAATGCCAGCGCCGTGTTGATGTACGAAGTGATGAGACAAAGAAATTTATAAAACTACAAACATGCCGCTCCTTCGGAACTCCGAAGGCGCACTAAACGCGCTACTCAGCGTTATTGTTTATTCAAAAAATCCCTCCGCCAAAAAGACGG
>CAYHZL010000185.1:0-6797 GCA_964361075.1 uncultured Chitinophagaceae bacterium | reverse complement strand
GAAAAACTATTTTTTTCCTCTCACGTCACCCCGAAATGTTCTTATTCGGGGTCTACTCAATAGATGCTGAATAACCCGCCGCGGCGGGCAGCATGACGTCGTAAAGAAGGTTTTTCAACAACCCGCTAAGTCTCGAAAACTTTTTGCAGGTTCTCGTTGCATCACATTCTGACTCCTGTATTCTGTTTTCTGAATACTCTACTCATATCTATCCAGCTTAAAACTTTCTCCGAGATACAACTTTCGTGCTTCAGGATCATCCGCAAGTTCTTCTGCAGTACCGGCTTTCAATATTTTTCCTTCAAACAATAAATATGAACGATCAGTAATAGAAAGCGTTTCGTGTACGTTGTGGTCGGTAATTAACACTCCGATGCCGCGCTCTTTCAAGCGAGTAACTATTTTCATGATTTCTTCCACGGCAATCGGATCAATTCCGGCAAACGGCTCATCAAGTAAAATAAATTTT
The DNA here is from genome assembly GCA_964361075.1 of uncultured Chitinophagaceae bacterium. Lineage (GTDB taxonomy): Bacteria > Bacteroidota > Ignavibacteria > UBA10030 > UBA8401 > CAYHZL01. The sequence continues at coordinate 6,328 of CAYHZL010000185.1, read as the reverse complement.
GGATCCGTTGCCAATGCGCGGGCAATTTCCGTTCTGCGACGCTCACCTCCGGAAAGAACATAGCCGGGACTTTTTGCAACATGCGTCAATCCGAACTCTTCGAGCAATTTTTCACAGCGCTCGTGCTGATCTTTTGAAGAAAGTTTTGTCATCTGCAATACCGAACGAATATTATCCCGCACACTCATCGTGCGAAATACCGACGCTTCTTGCGTGAGATATCCAACGCCGGCACGCGCACGTTTATACATCGGAAGACGGGTAATATTTTTATCATCCAAGAAAACTTTTCCGCTATTCGGTCTCACCATGCCTACAATCATATAGAACGAAGTCGTCTTCCCTGCACCGTTCGGTCCGAGCAATCCGACAATTTCGCCTTGCTGCACTTGCACAGAAACATTGTTCACAACAACACGCTTCGTGTATTGTTTCACAAGATTTTCTGCACGTAATATTTTTTTTGTCGGATCAGACTGCATTGTTATTTTGCTTTCCCAAAAACTGTGTGATAGGTCGGACGATCGTTGCGTAAAAGAAAACCATCTATATTGTATTTGTTTTCATTTTTTACGACAAGATTTTCGGGATAATATAATCCTTCAATTCCTTTTAACACTCGGATTGTTTCGAGTGTACCATCCTTAAAGTGTGTCGAGATATAATCGCCGCTTGTTTTATTCATACCATTTGGCTTTTTCCCGTCGTAGAGAAAATAAAGACTGATGGCATTTCGTTCTACAATCATCTCGCTCAGCTTATTTTCTGCAAAGTGCATCATAATTTTTCTACCGGTCAATTGGTTATACCGATTTTTAAAATTGCTGTCGCTCTGCGAAATGGCAAATGCACGCCCGCGAATTGCTGCAGTCTGCAATTTGTTCTTACGAAGAAACAACGAAATAGAATCTCCCGTTATTTGATTCTGTTCATACCACACGACAGGATTCGTCTGCAATTCAATACGTTCATCTTTTGTAAAATATTGCACCACACCACATCGCGCGGCAAGTTCGCCACGCACAATCACAACGCTATCATTTGCCAACATTTTTCTTGACGAATCATCGAACGACTCCATCACTAAACTTTTAACCGCCAATGTATCAATCTCACCTTTCGACGATGTATCAATCTGCATCAGAAAAGGATGTTGCGTCATTTTGCTGTATTTTTTTTCATCGAAATGTTCGAGATACTGACCGAACATCGTAATGTTATCGCTCGCGTTCACAATTCTTACATTCGATACCGCGATTGACTTCCGTTCTTTTTCAAAATACGTCAGCTCATCACTGAAAATAGTTGTGGCAGAATCTATGACACGAACATTTTTATGAAAGTACGCTCGTTTTTCTTCACTGAAGTATGTTCCATAATCGGCATAGAGAACAACATGCTTCGTTTCAAGACGAACATTTTCTTCGCACGTTGCTTGCTTTGTGTTTCCGAAATACATTCCGTGCTTTGCCGTCAACGTAACGGTATCGCGCACAACTTTTACGTTACCAATCAGTTCTACTTCGTTTCGCGTAAGATATTGAATAGCTTTGTTACACCACACGCGCACATTGCTTTGCGAAAAACGAACATGCCCGCTCAACAATCGAATATCTTCTCCCGTTGGCGTTCTGCTTCCTACCAAACTATCTGCATTTTGCAGCACAATCAGATTTGATTCCTGCGCGGAAAGCTGCTGCACAAGACAGAAAAAAAATATGTTCCACCACGCTGCGCGCAATTATTTCGACTCCGCCGTTCCACTGACTTTGAATATTTTATAATTCCGCAGTTGCTGGTCAGATTCAAATCCTATGCCTTGCAATTTTTCTTTTGGTGAAGTGATACGCACAAATTCCTGTGAATGAATTCTCTCTCGCGGATTATCCCAAAATAATTTTTCAGTTTCAACTATTACACCGCTGTCAGATTTAACAACTACATTGCCGATTGCTTCAAGATTGTTTGTTCCCTCGTCAACTTGTGCGCGGCGTGATGTGAGCACAGAGGAATGGTTTCCTTTCTCATCAAAAAAATCAACTCGTACGGAAGAATCCAATTGCGTGATGCGTGTATGTTCATACGCAGAAATATGTCCCGCCTTCACAACCGCTTTTACAATACCGGAATCGGTAAATGTAATTGTTGTGTTCCAACTTTCTTGCGCGGGAAGCGATGCGCTGGAAATACCGCCGAGCGCAGACGGTTTAATTTTTTCCGCACAGCCGTACAGCATTGGAATAAGAAAGACAAAAGAAATAATCCGCATCATCCCGCAGCTTCCCTTCCGCCTAATCCGGCTTTCACCAAATCATGAAGATGCACCATGCCAACCGGAATGTGTTTCTCATCCACGATGATTAATTGCGTAATGCTGAATGATTCGACTTCTTGCAATGCAGTTGCAGCGAGCGAACCTTTTTTAATTGTTCGCGGATTTTTCGTCATCACTTCTTCCGCAATGAAACCGGAAATGTCGTTCGTTTTTTGAAGCAACCGTCTCAAATCACCATCAGTAATAATTCCTGCTAAAACACCCGCGCCATCAACAACACACGTTGCACCCAAACGCTTTGTTGTCATTTCGAGAATAGCATCTTTCAAATTTGTTTTCAATCCAACTTTTGGCACGCTGATACCGTCAATCATCAGCTCTTCAATTTTCAACAATAGCCGTTTTCCCAAATTGCCGCCAGGATGAAACATGGCAAAATCATCTTTCGAAAAATTTCGTTTATCCAACAACACGACTGCAAGCGCATCGCCCATCACCAATGTTGCAGTTGTAGAAGAAGTCGGTGCAAGATCATGCGGACACGCTTCTTCCTTCACAGAAATATCAAGAACAACATCTGATTGCAACGCAAGATGCGATTGCACATTACCAACCATCGAAATAATCGGCACGCCAATGCGTTTAAACATCGGCAGCAACTGACGAAGTTCGTGCGTGTCGCCGCTTTTTGAAATACACACAACAACATCATCTTTGCGAACCATTCCTAAATCGCCATGCACCGCATCCGAAGGATGCAAAAAGAGCGCGGGCGTTCCGGTCGAATTCATCGTTGCAACAATTTTTCGCGCAATCAATCCGGATTTTCCCATGCCGGTGATGATTGTTCTTCCGGCACATTCAAAAATAATTTGCACTGCACGTTCAAACGATTCATCAATGCGAGCAGAGAGAGCAAGAATTGCATCGGCTTCAATCCGAATAACTTCTTTTCCTTTTTCAATTGATTGTGTTGTTGCGCTCATAATTTTTCTGAAGCCTCTATATATTCATAGCCTTGACGACTCTATCAATCTCAACAACTTGCATCAACAACGTTTCAAGATTTTCCAATGGCAATTGGCTCGCAGCATCACTCAATGCTTGCGAAGGATTAGGATGCGTTTCGATAAACAAACCATCAATGCCAACAGCTACACCGGCGCGCGCAATCGGAAAAATAAATTGCGGTTGTCCGCCGCTCTTTCCGTTTTCACCGCTCGGTAATTGCACGGAATGTGTCGCATCGAGAATAACCGGATAACCAAACGAGCGCATGATTGGAAAACTGCGCATATCAACAACAAGATTATGGTAGCCGAAACTTGCACCGCGTTCAGTTGAAAGAATCTGTCTGTTTCCGGTTGACTCAACTTTTTCAATCGGATGTTTCATATCTTCAGGCGCAAGAAATTGTCCTTTCTTGATGTTCACAACTTTTCCTGAATTACCAGCCGCGAGCAATAAATCAGTTTGGCGGCAAAGGAACGCGGGAATTTGTAACACGTCAGCAACATCCGCCGCCGATTTAATTTCTTCAGTAGTATGCACGTCTGTAAGAATCGGCAATTGAAATTCTTTTTTTACATCGGAAAGAATTTTTAATGCTTCATCCATTCCTATTGTTACAAATCCACCAAGACTTGTGCGATTGGCTTTTTTGTATGATGATTTAAAAATAAAAGGAATGCCGAGCTTCGTGGTGAACTGTTTTATTTTTTCTGCGATTAAAAAAATCATGTCGCGGTTTTCTACGACACACGGTCCCGCAATAAGCACCAGCGGATTATTACCGCCGATTTTAATTGATTGAATAGATATAGTATTCATAGTGTTCATTGAAGTCTAAACCACAGCTTTAGCAAATGTGTTGTTGTGTGCTGCGCTATTTTCTGCCAGTATTTGATAATCTACATTTGAAACAAAAAGGTCGCCTTCAACTGTGTCTAGTTTGGTTGTAATAGCTTTAATTGCTTCCTCAGATTGGTCAATACCTATCCAATGTCTTCCATTTTTTTGTGCAGCCTTTAATGTTGTACCAGAACCAGCAAAACAATCAAGAATAATACTATTTTCATTTGAAGAAGTTTTTACAATGATATCTAACAAGTCAGAATTTTTTTCTGTAGGATAAACAGGATATTGTGGGTCCTTAAATTCCCAAATGTCTTGTATACGCTTACCTTCTTGTTCATCAAAGTAAATTATCTTTCTTGGATTTCCATTATCACTCCATTCAATTAATCCTTCATTATCCAACTGTTCTAAGACTTCGACATTACTTCTCCAATGTCTGCCTTGGGGAGGTAAAATTCCTTTGAAGGCTTGAGATGTTTTTCCGTTTTTGGTTTCACCAGGAGCATGCAAAGGGATTGTGGTGTAGTGTCTGCCGGCTTTATCTTTCTTTGGAAAAAGTTTGAGTTTATCTTCTTCGGTGTAAGAAACTTTTGGTTCGTTCCAAATTAAGTTATCGGATTTCGAGTAGAATAAAATCAAATCTTTTATGTTGCCATAACCTTTACGCTCGAAATTTTTCGGATTGCATTTCACTCTGGTAATGTCATTTCTGAAATTCTCAATTCCGAAAATTTCATCCATTATAATTTTTACATAATGACCAATTTTATAATCAATATGTAAATAAATAGAACCCCTGTCAGAAAGTAACATTTTTAATAGCACCAAGCGTTCACGCAAAAACTCAATAAAGTCAAAACCTTTCAAAGTGTCTTTATACGCAACAGTTCCATTTGAACTATTGCTGATTGTGCTTGCTCTGCCTTCGGTAATTGTGAATGTGTTGTTGGTAGCAAATGGTGGGTCTATGTAAACTAAATCTATTTTACCTGCAAGATTGTGTTTTGTTATGAGTTGTTTTAATGCAACTAAATTATTTGAATGAATAAGTAAATTAAGATTTGCACTGGAATTTATTCGTTCCAATTCAATATTTGGAATACTATCAAATATTTCTTTTTCTGTCTTTTTATTTGGGTATTGTAACTGCATAAAATTTTAGATTTGATATAAAAATTCACGCAGCACCAAACTGCTCATTATATTAAGGTCTTTGTATTTTGTATTAATATCTTTATACATTTTGTTTTTACCTTTGATGTATAAAACTCCATCAAGAATAGCAACTTTAACTGCCTTTACATTTTTTGCTTTAATCGTACTAATGGCATCATTGAATTGTGCATTTTGATGTCCGCCAAAGTCGGTTAAAAATTTCGCTTCACCAATTACGTATTTTCCGTTAAAGCGACCAATGAAATCCAAACCTTTAGTATGTTTGTAATTCAATTCACCTGCTGCAAAATCCATTAATTGCTTATCGCTGCCATTTAAAATTGCATCTTTTTTATTTTTTATGAAATCATCAAGTCCAACAGGCTGAATACCTAATGTTTTACTGTTTATCCAACGTTTAAAAAATGGTCCGATTTGTCGGTTAGTTTCTTTTGGTTCACTGCAACGTTCAAAGATTTTGTCGAGTCCCATTTCATAAAGGCGACCACAGATTCTACTAATAGTTTTTGGGTTACGATCTATGGATGAAGCGTCTCGTTTTAAATAAGCAATGTAACTGTCTTTTATAGGAAAAAGATTTAGTTTTAATAGTTCTCTTATTAACGCATCATTATTTTTCTTATCAAAAGCCTTTTCAATGTTTATCCAGCGGTCTGCATTAATGTCTCTGATACCTTCTGGAATAGTCGGATATACTTGAAATAGGTCATCAAGATAAGATCTTTGGTTTGCGTATTCTATACTTAATTCTGTCCAATAATTCATAGTGCTTAAATGTAGTTAAGTTTCTGTGTCGTCCAGTTTGTAATTCTATTTTGAAACAGTCATCTCACATCATAGCATGAAGCTAATATAAAAACATTTTTTCTAATTATCTCAGCAGAGCCATTTCATTATGTAGAGACAAATTCCGGCGCCACAATAAAAAAGAAATGCCGAGAAACAACCATTCAGCAGATGTTGGTAGAAGAAAAAGTTTCGTACTCAGTGCACATAAGATGGCGATGATGGAGCCATGCG
>CAYHZL010000184.1:0-6804 GCA_964361075.1 uncultured Chitinophagaceae bacterium | reverse complement strand
CTTCGCCACCATTCGCCGTGGCGAACCTTCGGGACTTGAGTGACTGGTTAGGCAGCAGAAATACGTTTTTTAGATGTTGTAAACTCTTCTCTAACTTTTTCTGCTAATAAAATTTTGAGCATAGATTGATAAGGAACATCTTTTTTATTTGCCAAAACTTTAATTCCTTCTATTAAAGATTCAGGCAATCTTATCGAGATTGTACGGTTTGTCGGTTTTAAATTTGGAAATATCGTAAGTTGAAGCTTTTTAGGATCAATATAATCTAATGGACTATTTTTAGCCCAAAACTTTCTTTCTTCGTCTTCCGATTTAAACTTGGGGATCTTTTTCATTATACATATTCCTTTCTCTTTTATTCATATCCCTCGCAGAAATAACTCTAATCTTTTTTTGTCTGATTGTAAATACAATGGTCAGTAATCGGTTTGAGTTACTGTGTCCAAAAGCAAAAAATCTTTCTTCATACTTTGAATGTTTTACATCAGGTGATATATAAAGAGGAAAATTAAAAAATAGTTCCTCGCATTCCCACCATTCAACTTTATGAGATTTCCAATTTTTTTCTTTATTACCTTTGTCCCAAATAAACTCAATAAATTCCGGGAGTATTTGCATTTAATTTCCGATTGTGTATATAGATAATATATACGTTTATAATTAAAATGCAATGCTTGTGTTCTGCTGCCTAACTGACCGGAGCTAAGTTGCGAAGGTTCGCCACAGCGAATGGTGGCGAAGTCCCGAAGGGATGGCTTCGCCACCATCCCTTCGGGACTTCGCCAGATTTCTTTGAAACTGTTTGTTCGCCGCGGCGAATTCCAGCGCGTTAGTTCGCCGCGGCGAATTGATTTAAGAATTACTGACAGCATGAAAATATTTTTAGATTTCAATACGAATTTTTCGCCGCGCTTGAACCTTAGGTTCATCAGCCTCTGGCTGAATTGCAACGTCAGGTTGAGCTACTCGTATGTTGATCCGAACAATAATTTCGTATTGTAAATCATTGGCGAAGTCATAGTAGTAGGCATGAGTGACAAGATATCTTCCGCTTTACGAAAAGAATATCGTTAACCAGATTATCCTCCCTATGACTTTGTGCTTCAATAGAATCTGAACAGTACTGGTTAGGCAGAAAATTTACTTGTCATCTTGATATTTTATAAATCGATTCAGGTCTTGTTTTCGATCCGGTAACTGGCCAAAAGACATTTTTTGAATTGAAAACTTTAGACGAAAATATATAGTTTTGTGATATTTCATTTTTTATTTCACCTATATCGTTGTCAATGATGATTGCTTCAAATTGTTTACTATTGATAACATCAACCAACTGTTGGCAAAGTTTTTTTTTCTTTTCTTCATCATTGCCTCGTAAAACATCTGCAATTGCCATCCAATGCGCGTGAGTATTTTTTCCTGCCAACGAAGATACATAACCATGAAACGGAATAAAAACCTCTCCTTTGATCTCTTTAAGTGTTTTGATAAAAGCATCGCCAGCTTTTAAGTCTTGTTTGGATGGAAGTTGATCAAATGGGTTATAGACTAATGAATGAAATTGAGCTATGCAAACAATAAACACAAAAATCTTGATTGCTGTCATATCTTGTGGTAGAGCATTTTTCTGTCTCAGAAACCGTACTACAGATCCAGAAGTAATTTCTTGAATTCCTAATCCGAAGAAAATAGATACGACAATATAGGCCGGTAAAAGAACATTGTTGTACGCACCTGCATGCAGTCTCGAAAACCACGATGTTCCAATCATACTGAGAAAAAATATTATATAATATCCATTTGTTTTTCTTCTCAATCTCCAGAGTAGAAGGAGACAATAAATTAAAGAAATTGTAAAAGCCACTGATAAATACATGAAGTCACGTATCCAAAATATAATAATTTGATACGAAAGCATTTTGTGTTGGTTCGGTAGGTCAAAAACATAGTAACTGTACCACCCTTGACTTACCCAATCCATTGCGAGCGTACTAAGTATGAAACAAAGTAAGACTGTCGCAGGGAAAATAAATTTTTTCCATTTAGACAAATAAATTAAGCAGTAGACACTCATGGCGATTGCCACAACAATACCCGTTTGCTTTGTAAAGAATGACAAAAAAATTAATAAGCCTGAAACCACCAACGAGAGGGCACTCTCATAGAAACGAAGAAGATAGGAACCCAAAGCAAAAATAATAGAAATAAAGAATCTACTCTTGCAAGATCTAGCCAAGCGCCACTAATTCTGTAGGTCGCTGCAAATAAGCCCGTTGACAAAATTGCAAAAAATAAAGATTTGGTTTCTCTCCTAACAAATTCGAATATAATTATGAAACAACCCAATGAAGAAAGAAATGAAATAAGACGGAGAGAAAAGAAACCCACGCCGAATATTTTTGAAATAATCATTCCTACATAGGAAAACAACGGTGTATATATGAATGGTATAAACTCAATTGATGGTTCTGTATAGAGTTGCTTTCTTGAAAGCAGTCGTACAACATGGTCAACCATCCCGCCTTCCATCCATTCAAGCTCATATGGATAAAAGATATGTTGTACTGCAATAAAAATATATACAAGGATATATAAGACTGAACATAAAACAAGAAAATATTTAATAATTTTTATTGGCACTTCGAGTTAAATTTTAATCTCCGTTTTGAAATTTGTCCGCCTAACGGACTGGAACTAAGTGGCGCTTTACGCTGTCGCCTTCGGCGCCATTCAGCGCGTTAGTTCGCCGCGGCGAATTGATTTGTGAATTACTGACAGCATAAAAATATTTCCAAACCCGATTACAAAATTTTCGCCGTGCTATTGCAAATCAGTTCCAAAGGAATCCCTTCGGGACTTGAGTGACTGGTTAGGCAGTGCTTATCGTAAAGATCTTTCTTGCAATATTGTTTGAATATCTCTTCGCCCATCTAAAACACAATGAACTTGAACGGTATTATTTTCAATTGAGTAAAATATTCGGTAGGGTTTGTAATGTATTTCTCTAAATTCCACAACCCCTACATCGAATAACACAGGTGGAATGTGCCCTCTTAAAGGAAGAGTTTTTAATTTGTAGCAAGTATTACGAAGAGCATTAAATAATTTATCTGCTCGTTCTACAGAATCATTAATTGCCACATAAGAATATATTTCAAAAAGATCATCTTCGGCAGAATTATCAAAGACAATATTATATTTTTTCATTTTTGAATACTTGAATTCGTTTCTCTACATTGGCAAATGTTTCAGCTAATGATTTAACTTTACCCCGTTTGATGTTTTGCTTACTACCCGTAAGAATTTTTAACAATGCAAGAGTTTCCTGCATTTTTTCGTAAGAACGAATGTCTTGCACAACTACTTTTGCTTCGCCATTATGAGTAACAACAAGCGCTTGCTGAGTAATGGTAATATTACGGATAAGTTCAGATGCGTGAGCTTTTAAGTAGCTGATTGGTTTAACTGCGGTACTGAGTTTCATATAACCTCCATTGTTTGTGACTATAATATAGTCTTTATTATAGTCATGAGCAATATACGATGTGTGTGTTTTTGCACTGCCTAACGGACTGGAACTAAGTGGCGCTATTCAGCACCATCTTCGACACCACGTACAGCGTGGCTGTTTGTGGCGCCTTGGCGCCATTCAGCGCGTTAGTTCGCCGCGGCGAATTGATTTATGAATTACCGACAGCATGAAAATATTTTTTAACTCGAACACAAATTTTTCGCCGCGTTTGAGCCTTAGGCTCATCAGCCTCTGGCTGAAATGCAAATCAGCTAGAGTGACTGGTTAGGTACACAAGCATATTGATTTATCATATAAATGATATTATATTGATACAAAAAAGGAGCCTTTGCAATGCCAACAATTAGACCTATTTCAGACCTGAGAAATAAATCGAATGAAATTTCAAATTTTGTTCACAATTCTAATGAACCTGTATTCATCACCAGAAATGGCGAAGGCGATATGGTTGTTATGTCAATCGCTAAATATAGCCAACTACAGAAAAAACTTGAACTTTATTCTAAACTCGCTGTAGCTGAATCTCAGCGAGTTACTGGTGATAAAGGACGTTCACTTGATAAAATCATGAAAGACATCAAGAAAAAAATTCGTGCCCAAGTCTAAATATTCAGTTCGTTTATTAACTGCTGCTGAACAAGATTTCAATGAAATCATTGACTACATTTTAGCAGACAACCCTCCGGCGGCGCTTTTTATTGCTGAAAAAATAGAAACAAATTTACAACACCTCGAAAATAATCCGCATTTAGGCCGTGTGCCTAGTGATGATGAGCTTCTTCGTATAGGATATCGCTATCTCATTGTTTTAGATTATTTGATTTTTTATAAAATTGAAGAGAAGACCATCATTGTGTATCGTATTCTACACGGTGCACGCAATTACAAATCCTTACTTTGATAATATCTTCTTCTGTGTGCCTAACGGACTGGAGCTAAGTGGCGCTTTACGCTGTCGCCTTCGGCGCCATCTTCGACACCACATACAACGTGGCTGTTTGTGGCGCCTTGGCGCCATTCAGCGCATTAATAAAATGTTTTTAGATTTATGATTTACTAACAGCATAAAAAAATAATTTAACTTGAACACAAATTTTTCGCCGCGCTATTGCAAATCAGTTCCAAAGGAATCTGGCGAAGTCCCGAAGGGATGGCTTCGCCACCATTCGCCGTGGCGAACCTTCGGGACTTGAGCGACTGGTTAGGCAACACATAAAAGAATTATTCGTAATGAGTCCACATTCGAATTACTTTTATAACTTTAATTTCTTCAAAAACTTGATAAACTAGACGGTGTTGGATATTTATTCTACGAGAGTAAGCCCCTGTTAAATCTCCTACTAATTTTTCGTAAGGTGGGAGATTTTGAAATGGATTCTTCTGAATAACTTTTAGCAAGTCCTCTGTTTTTGATTTGAGCCCAGCTGATAATAATTTTTTAGAGTCCTTTTGGGCTTGTTTTGTGAAAACAAGTTGCCACGTTACCACGGCAACTCCGTGGCACATTTTTCAACTGGAGTTTTCAATCCTTTACGAATTGATTCACGCATTTTAGGAATTGAAAGCAAAAATAAAGTTTCTTGAATCGCTTTCCAATCTTGTTCAGAAATTAAAATTCCGTGTGACTTTCTTCCCGTTATATGAATTGGCTCGTGAGAAACTTCTGCTTCATCGAGCAATTGAGAAAAATTTGATTTTATTTGTGCTGCTGAAATGGTACGCATATTATTTTCCTTTTTACAAAAGGTACTCAAACAAAGCAGAAGATTCAAGTTGTGCCGCCTAACGGACTGGAGCTAAGTGGCGCTTTACGCCACCACGTACAGCGTGGCTGTTTGTGGCGCCTTGGCGCCATTCAGCGCGTTAGTTCGCCGCGGCGAATTGATTTATGAATTACTGACAGCATGAAAATATTTTTTAACTCGAATACCATTTTTTCGCCGCGCTATTGCAAATCAGTTCCAAAGGAATCCCTTCGGGACTTGAGCGACTGGTTAGGCAACAAGGCGGTTGAAATTTTAAATATAACGACTAGTCAGTACGACCAATATACTGTTTCGATCCGCGCAATAATTGTGAACCACCTTTTCCATCAGTAATGCGAACAATAACATCTACAAAAACATTGGGACCCCATTTAGGACCTTCACGAGCAACTTTAACCAAACGATTTGGTTTAATTTCAGGTGGAGTGCTTTCACTAGTAAGCCAAGACTTCCAAACTTCGTTGTTATACACAATCCAAATTCCATCTGCTGAAATATTTTTTGGTAATGGTATTGTATCAACAGCTGTTAAATATACTATTGCAATTAACGGATGTCCATTTTCAGGACTAATCGGTTGAAAATCTCTCCACATATAAGTTGAAAGATATATTCTTCTATTTTCAACGACTATTGTATCTGGTGTCGAAAGTAATTTTTGAATAGGAATATCAGGTGGAATGGATACTCCATCATCTGAACAGCCAAAAATAAATAAACTGATAAAGGCTATTACGAATTTTTTCATAAGTCATCCTTTCTCATTTGATACTGTTATTTTTCTTGCTGCCTAACGGACCGGAGCTAAGTGGCGCTTTACGCCACCACGTACAGCGTGGCTGTTTGTGGCGCCTTGGCGCCATTCAGCGCGTTAGTTCGCCGCGGCGAATTGATTTATGAATTACTGACAGCATGAAAATATTTTTTAACTCGAATACCATTTTTTCGCCGCGCTATTGCAAATCAGTTCCAAAGGAATCCCTTCGGGACTTGAGCGACTGGTTAGGTTGCGCAATTTTTAGTTCTGAATAATTCGTGCCTGCTCACCCGCATTCTTAAGTACCTGAATTGTATATTCCTGTTCACAATTTTTCCATTCTTCTCTGCCAAAATAAATAAGAATGCTTGCAAGCAAAAGAAATCCAGACACCGCTGCAATGAAGATAACTTTTGATAATTCCACTGTCGTTAAAGCAGGAAAAACAAAAAGGATAAAGAGGACAATTCCTCGGAAGAGCACATATCGTGTAACAATAAAATATATCTTACTATGAGTCCGAAGAATTGACCAATTTTGAATATCTATATTGTGAAAAGCCAATTCTATTTGTTTTCCATAAACCACAAGTATAACGAGCGAAATTAATGTAATGAACTTTGCAACAATAGTTGAAATATCTTTAGTCAAAGACGTGCTAAAGAGAAAACCACACACAAAACCAAATAATAAATAGAAGTAAGAGAGAGATTTTATTCTTGTATTCATCATCTGAGTTTGTATTCGCG
>CAYHZL010000183.1:0-6882 GCA_964361075.1 uncultured Chitinophagaceae bacterium | reverse complement strand
TCCGCCGTCTTTTTGGCGGAGGGATTTTTTGAATCAACAATAACGCTGAGTAGTTGTCGTAAAATAATGTAATTGCTCAGCGAAAACAACCCCACCCTTTATCCCCAATGCTGTCAACTTAGCAAATAGTCACACTGAGCGACTTTCCGACAGTGCTTCGACTCATCCTAAAAAACAGGATTCGCTCAGCATGACTGTCGGAACGGAGTCGAAGTGTTCCCTTAAGTTGACAGCATTGCCCTTTATCCCTCCCCTTTTCCCGCAGAAAGCGCGGGACGCAAAAAACCGCGCAGGGGAGGGAATTTTCTCCCCATAAAGGGGGAGAAGCAAAGAGAGGGTGATTCGCCGCGGCGAACGAATTTATAATTTGCCACGCTAAGTAGTTACAAAAAAATAAGGGAATTGAACATCGAATGGAATTTAGTTACCTTAAATTTACGTAACTACTCAGCACATGTTGGTTTGTTAATAGAACACGGATGATACAGATGAAACGGGTTTACACGGATTCGATTTCCTTTTTCATCAGTTCGAATCCGTTATTTCTGTGTCATCTGTGTTCTATTTTTGTAAACCACTGAGCAGTTACGAATTTATACTACAAAGGAAAACAGACACACATGATTCACGTTGCAATTGAAGCCGCTGTTGAAGCAGGAAAATTTCTGAAATACAATATCGGAAAAGTAAAAAATATCGAACGGAAAAAAGGAGAAGAAACGAACCTTGTAACCGAAATTGATAAACAATCTGAAGCGCTCATCATTCAAAAAATTAAACAACATTTTCCTGCGCATGATATTCTTGCAGAAGAAAGCGGCAGCCATGATATGCCATCTGAATTTCGTTGGGTGATTGATCCACTTGACGGTACAACTAATTTTACGCACGGGTTTCCAGTCTTTTCTGTTTCCATTGGTGTTGAGCATAACGGTGAAATGGTTGCGGGTGTGATTTATGATCCTAATGCAGATGAATTATTTTTTGCTGAAAAAGGACGCGGCGCATTTCTGAACGGGAAAAAAATTCATGTCTCACATGCCGATACGTTAATTACGAGTTTGCTCGTAACCGGTTTTCCATACAATGTGAATACAAATCCCGACCATGCTGTTGAACATTTTGTAAATTTTCTGATGGAAGGACAAGGCGTTCGCCGGCTTGGTTCTGCAGCACTCGATCTTGCATACATTGCTGCCGGCCGTTTAGATGGTTACTGGGAGGTAACGCTTCACCCCTACGATAAAGCCGCCGGAGTGTTGTTGGTGAAAGAAGCAGGAGGAGTTGTTACAGATTTTCGAGGAAATGCAGACAGCATTTATACTCCAAATACATTAGCGTCAAACGGAAAAATTCATCAGCACATGCTTGCGGTTCTTACCAAGTCTTTGTAGCTTTTTTATATTACGATTGAAAATATTATGGCGGACCAAAAAATAATAGTACTTATTGTAGATGATGAACCGGATTTGCTGGAAATTGTCGGTTCGTTTCTTGAGTTAGAAGGCTACACAGTAGAAAAAGCAATTAACGCAACGATTGCGTTGCAAACACTACAGACTATCTCCCCGGCACTTATCATTTCTGATATTACTATGCCGGATATATCCGGATTTGAATTTTTTAACCGTGTACGTGCGCTTCCAAATTTTCAGAATACTCCATTTATTTTTTTATCAGGGCATAGCGATTACGAACATATCAAAGCCGGGAAGGAACTTGGCAGCGATGATTATATTACGAAGCCGTTCGATCCCGATATACTTCTTTCAACCATCAAAGGAAAAATAAAACGCCACCAGCAAATCAAGGATTCTGTTACGACACAAATTGACCAGATGAAAACGCAGCTGTTCAATATTATGTCGCACGAAATGCGTACACCGCTTACTTCCATTCTTGGCGCAGCAGAAATATTGGCTGATGGAAAAGATTCACTTTCACCTGAGGAATTTAAGGATTTTTTGGAAATGCTTCAGTCCGGAAGCAGTCGCTTAAATAACATGGTGGAAGATTTTTTGTTAGTTGTAAAAATTGAATCGAATGATTTTGAAAAAGACGCGCAGAGCCGTGAATGTATTATTGTGCCGCAACAATTCTATGTAAATGTATTTCAGGGTTATAATAACATCGTCAAGAAAAAAAACCTTCATGTGAAATATCCAACTTTCAACAAAACACAAAATCTTGCAATCTATCCCCCACATTTGAAAAGTATTTTGCAACGCTTAATGGATAATGCGATAAAGTTTAGTGCGCCAAACGAAGCAATCGAAGTTGTTCATTCCGAAGACGAGAAGACATGTCTGGTAAGCATAAGAGATTTTGGCGTTGGTATTCCGCAGGATAAGCAAGCAGAAATTTTCCAAAAGTTCTATCAAATAAATAGAGAAAAGACTGAACAGCAAGGCGCAGGTTTAGGATTGTATATTGCGAAGCGACTTGCTGAAGCAAATAAATGTCAATTAACATTCGAGAGCAGCAGAGAGAAAGGGACGGCGTTCACATTGACTATTCCGAAAATATCATAACAGTTCATTGTAGCAATGAACAATTCCGATTGAAGAGACATTCAATCGGAATTTTTTATTCTATTAGGGGTAAATACCCCGCCGCTTGCGGCGTGATGTCATTCCCGCACGTTTTTGGCGGGAATCTATTCTGTGGATGCCCGATAAAAACATTCGGGCATGACAAATACTCCGCAGCTTGCTGCGGAGATTTTTATTTTTATAAGGAAGAATAATGTGTGAGGTGAAAAATTAAAATTCTTCCCCTTGCACTCGCGTAATATTTGCACCAAGCGCAGAAAGTTTTTTTTCAATTGTTTCGTACCCCCTATCCAAATGATACACACGCAATACTTCTGTAATGCCTTCTGCTTTCAATCCGGCAAGTATTAATGCCGCAGAGGCGCGTAAATCGGTGGACATTACTTTTGTGCCCATCAATTTTTTTACGCCGCGAATGATGGCGCTGTTTTTGTGCAGCTCAACATTTGCACCGAGACGAACTAATTCCGGAACGTGTTTAAAACGATCAGTGTAGATTGTATCAGTAACACGCGATGAACCCTTCGCAACACTCATCAATGAAATCCATTGTGCTTGCATATCGGTAGGGAAACCGGGATACACCGCGGTTGTTACATCAATTGCTTTAATTGATTTCGGCGCTTGCAATTCGATGAACGAATCGCCGATAAGAATTTTTGCGCCGGCATCTTCCAATCGCGCCGTTACTGCGGAAAGATGTTCCGGCATACAATGTTCGATTCGCACTTTGCCGCCGCACATTGCACCGGCAATCAACATTGTTCCCGCTTCAATACGATCCGGAATTGTATTGATGTGCGATGGATGCAATTCATCAACGCCTTCTATCTCGAGCATTGTCGAACCAATCCCGTGAATTTTTGCACCCATTGCAACCAACATCTCGGAGAGATTAATAATTTCCGGTTCCATCGCAGCGTTTTCGATACGCGTTGTTCCTTTGGCGAGAACTGCCGCCATGAGCATGTTGCCGGTTGCGCCAACACTGGCAACATCAAAAGTGATGCGCGCACCTTTCAATCGTTTAGCTTTTGCGATGATGTATCCGCGTTCCAATTCTATTTTTGCACCGAGCTTTTTCATTCCTTCAATGTGAAGATTGACCGGGCGTGGTCCCCATGCGCAGCCGCCCGGAAGTGAAACTTTTGCATGTCCGTACCGTGCGAGCAGCGGACCCAACACATAAATGGATGCGCGCATTTTTTTTACATGTTCATACGGAGCTTCAAATTTATTAACGCGGAATGTATTGACGTGCAGTGTGGTACCTTTACGTTCGATTGTTACGCCCATTGTTTGTAAAAGTTTGGACATCGTAATAACGTCACGTAAATCCGGCGTATTATAAAGTTCGTACTTGCCGCTGGCAAGCAATGCCGCCGGCATTAATGCAAGTGTTGCATTCTTCGCTCCGCTGATTGTAACGGTGCCGCTCAATTTTTTTCCGCCACGAATGATAAACTTATCCAAAGAGAGTTTCCTTCATTATGTTGTTCTGTAAAAATTTTAACTGCTCAGCGTTATTGTTGATTCAAAAAATCCCCCTTTTCTCCATTTTCAAGGGGAATTTCCACGCTCTTATTCCCCCTTACAAAGGGGGTTAGGGGGATTTCTTTATTTTCTTTGGAAATACTAAAATTACAAAAACACGCTGAGTAGTAGTTACTAAAAATTTAACACGTCATAGTACCTATTTTCGAAAAAATCTTGTGGGAATCCATCCCTTCGGGAAAATATTGCCTGCAATAATGGTTACACAGCATCCAATAAATGTATGCCATGTAAAATCAATGGTCGTAAATTTTAAGATAGCAATCATTGCAAGAATTCCGCAGACAAAGCCGATGAACGCATCGCGCTGAACGGTCTGCTTAAATAACAGTCCAAGAAAAAACACACCGAGCAATCCGCCGTATGTGAATGATGCAATCTTCAAACCGATTTCAACAACGGGATTACGTGTGTCGGTGAAAAGCATCGCGCCGCCGATCAAAATTATTCCCCACACAAGCGTAAATATTTTTGACCAGACAAGTTCTTGTTTTGCAGGAAGTCCTGTTCCTCTTTTCGTTTGTTTAAATAAATCAAGAAATGTTGAAGATGCAAGCGAACTGATAGAGGAGGAGAGTGTGCCCATTGCTGAAGCCAATACACCGGCAATGACGAGTCCGGCAATTCCTGTCGGCAAATTTTCAACAATAAATTTCGGGAAAATTTCGTCCGATGAATGTAAGCCGAGTTGCTGCAATGACGCACCGCCATAAAACGCAAACAACGCTAAACCCAATATAAGAAAGAAGGCAAATTGTAGAACGATAAATGTTGCATCAAGCATCAACGCGCGCTGGCTATCCCATCGGGTTTTGCAGCCAAGCAATCGCTGAACGAGAAGCTGGTCAGTTCCGTGTGATGCCATTGTTAAAAATGTTCCTCCCAGCAAACCGCCAACAAGTGTGTATGGCATGCTGAGAAATTCCCACACAGTATTTCCGAAATGAGTATTCACTATTTCAAATTTATTTGTGCCGTTCATTGTTGCAAAGTGCACAACATCATTCCAACCGTTTGGTAAACGATGCACGATGAGAAATAACGACGCAATTGCACCGCCAAGATAAATAAACATTTGAACAACATCCATAGCAACAACTGCTTTTAAACCGCCAACGTATGTATACACGAGTGTAAAAATCCCGATAATAAAAATACTTGTAACGTAATCGAATCCGGTAATGAGGTGAACCGGAATTGCCGTTGCGAACAAACGGACACCCGAAGCAAGCACGCGCGTAACAATGAACACAGTTGAAGTAAATTTTCGCAGCGAAATTCCGAATCGTTTTCCGAGAAAATCGTAGGCAGTTTCTAAATCTCCTTTGTAATATGCCGGAATGAAAATGACACTGACGAGCAGTCTGCCGATAAAATATCCGACAGTGAGTTGAAGGAAGTGCATGTCGCTTTTATACGCGAGGCCGGGAATGCTGATAAATGTGAGCGTACTGGTTTCGCTCGCTACAATGGAAAAACCGACAGACCACCAGGACATTTTCTTTCCACCGAGAAAATAATCGCGAGAGGAGAGTTGTTTTTTTCCGATGATGATACCAACGATAGTTACGCCAAGAAGGTAGAGGATTACTATTGTATAGTCGAGGAAAGAAAAACCCATTACATACCTTTTAAAAATTCACAATCTCACATCAGTAGTATTGGATGGATATGTGAAATGAGATTGTGAAGTGCTAACTTTTTGCTGCTTTAGCTACACTATCGAAAATTGGAAAAACTTTGTCGAGTTGCGATATTTTTAATAGTGATAACACTTTTTTATGTAAGCCTGCCAATTTTATGACGCCGCCATTTTGGCGCATTTGCCGTTCCGCTATAAGAAGAGCGCTCAGTCCGCTGCTATCGCAAAATTCGACACTGCTTAAATCTACAATTAGTGATTTAATCGGTCCGCGGCACAGCAGAATGAACTCGCCTTTTAAATCCGGCGAAACAGACACATCCAACTTTCGTTCAAGTAATGTTAAGATTGCAGAATGATTATCTTTTGTAACTTCGAATTTCATGTACCCTCCATAAAATTAAAACATCGTAAGAGTTCTATATAATTGCTCGTACCGAATCTTTGGCATACGCAAAGGGTCTGTATTAAATTGAAAATTATACGTTGCATCAGAATATTTTTTTACAAATCCTACTTTGAGCGGTGCGTTCATGCCGCGGCACAGATACAATGCAAACGGCACAACGGAAATATTTAAATCAACAATAAGATCAAACTTTTCGCGCAGCAGCCGATCAACCAAGCCGGATTTTGGCAAAAAGAAAAATCCGAGTTGTTCCTGCGAAATGGTAATTATTTTTGATTGTGAAAGTGGACCAGGCGAAATCTTAAACGGAGCACTGGTAACCAACGTCAGTTTATTTCCTCGAAATTTTTGCTGTAACGAGTTCAGAAAAGGGAACACTAACGAACTGAGTTGACTGTCCTCGGGCACAATTACCAATGCCGAGTTGGCATTAGTGTACAATTTCGAAAAATCTTTTTGCTGGTAGCTGTTCTGGCGAAAGTAGAGCCGCGCCAGTATTGACCCGATATTTTTACGCGTTTCTTCAAACATAATAGTCTTTCTCCTTACGAAGTTGCAAAAGGTTTGAATGAAAAGCAAGATTGTATCGAATGAACGAGCAACGCGAAGAGTGGATATAATGTGTGCCCCGTAACGCAGCAGCTTGATAGTTACTGTATTTTTTTATTTGTGCTGAAGAAGGGTGATAAATTCTTTTTCGCTCAGAGTTCTAATGCCGAGTTCAA